>DATJZQ010000232.1:0-4458 GCA_035499005.1 Burkholderiales bacterium
CCGCCGATCATGCCGCGCAGCACGTCGGGCACCAGCTCCTGCGCGGGATCTTTCAGGTGTGCGCCGCCGAACTTGAGCCGTGGAAACTCGCGCGCCTGGGTTCCGTCGGGCCGCTGGATGGTTTCCTTGGAAAAGGAGTAGGCGGCGAACGGCGCCGAATAGGTTTTCTCCAGGCGCCGCCCGAGCGGAGCGACTAGCGCGTCGAACACGCTGCGCACTTCCACCGCGTAGTTGATTTTGCCCTCCGGCGTTTTCGCGTCCAGGCGCGGGCGATAGTGCATCGAGTCGAGCAGGCCGATCACGACGAACACGCTCAGGACCACCAGCGAGCACATGCCATAGCGGCTGCGCGCCACCTTTCCCCAAGGCGCGCGCAGATGCTCATGCCGGCGGATGTACCACGCGCTCACGATCACCACCGCAACCAGCAGGAAGACCAGCCGGTCGGTCCACAGGATAACGGGTATGAAAGGCATGGCGGGCTATTGGAAGCGCACGCGCGGGTCGACGAGCGTGTAGGAGATGTCGGTTAGGATTAGCCCGACGATGTACAGCACGGCGCCCAGAAACACCATGGCGCGCACGACCAGGAAATCCTGAGAGCGAATCGCCTCGATGGTGTAGCTGCCGAGCCCCGGTATGCCGAAGAAGGACTCGAACACCAGGCTGCCGATAAACAAGGTCGGAATCGCGACGACGACGCCGGTCAGGACGGGAATCAGGCCGTTGCGCAGCACGTGGCGGGAGAGCACGCGTCCTTCGGGCAGCCCCTTGGCGCGCGCCGTGCGCACGTAGTCTTTGCCGATCTCCTCCAGGAAGATGGTGCGGTACAGACGGGTGCTTCCCCCGACACCGGCCAGCACACCGAGCGCCACCGGCAGCACCACGAAGCGCCAGGCGTCCAGGCCATTGCCGAAGCCCGAGATCGGCACCAGGTGCCACAGCTTGCTGATCAGCCATTGCCCGGCGATGATGTAGAAGAAGACCGAGATGGACATCGCGGCGACGCACAGCACCACGCCGAGAAAATCGACGTAGGTCGCGCGGAAGAAGGCCAGGATCAGAGCAAAGGTCAGAAAGGCCGCGAGCCCGATCAGAAAGCTCGGGATCGTAACCGCGAGGCTCGGGCCCATGCGCAGCCTGATTTCGCGCCCGATGTCCCGCCCGTCGATCTCGGCGCGGCCGAAATCGAACCAGAACATGCTCGCGGACTTGTCGAAGAAGATCGTATCGGTCAGCCTTTCGTGACACAGCTTGGGCAGCGCGCTCCAGCCGAACAGCGGTTTCTCACACTTGGCGGCAGCGTTGAACAGCATCGGCCTGTTGTAGCCACGTTCCTCCTTCCACCGCTGGATTGCCTCCGGCGTTACGCGCTTCTGGCCGAGCTGCATGCGTGCCATGTCGTCGGGCGAGTTGATGAAGAAGAACAGCGCGAAGGTGATGAGATTCACCCCGATCAGGATCGGGATCGCATACAGCAGGCGCCGGACGAGGTATGCGAGCACGGTCAGGCCGCTCGCCGGACGGGAGTGAGGGCGCCCGAGCGCTCCCGGCGCCGGTAGACGATCACGGCGGGCACGAGCCCGAGGCCCAACACCAGGACCACGACCAGCAGCGGCCAGGCAATCGGCGTATTCCACTTCCGCTGCATTGTTGCACGCAGGACGGGATCGACACGCTGGTACTTCAGCCCGGTGTGCGCCATCCTCGCCGGCTTGCGGTTGAACACCCATTGCTGCACGAGGCTGTAGTCCTTCGGGTAAAAGCCCCAGACCCACGGCGCATCGTGGCGCAGAACCTCCACGGCCTCGTCCACCAGCGCCTGGCGCTCGGGCCCGTTCTCCATTTCGCGCAGGCGCTCGAACAGCCGGTCGAACTCGGGGCTGGCGTAGTTGGATGCGTTCTCGCCGCTCGACTTCACCTTGCTCTGCGGGCCATGGAACAGGAACAGGAAGTTCTCCGGATCCGGGTAGTCGGCGTTCCAGCCCCACGAATACATCTGCTCTGTGCCTTTGCGCATTTTGTCCTGGAACCGGTTGTAGTCGGTGGGACGGATCACGAGCTGCAGGTTGATCTTCTGGAATTGCCGGACGAGCCAGTCCATCGAGGATTTCGCTTCGGGTCCCACCGCGGCGGTGTCGAAATAGATGATCAGCGGCGTGCCCGTCGCCGCGTCGATGCCATCGGGATAACCGGCCTCCGCCAGCAGCTTCCTGGCGTAGTCGATGGACTTGCGCTGCGGAGCTCCGTTGACCCAGTCGTACATGTAATGGTTGATCCCGGCCTCGCCTTCCTTGTAGCCGAAGATCCCCGGCGGAATCGGCCCCTGTGCGGGAATGCCGCGACCGTTGAGGAAAATCGAGATCGACTCCTCCTCGTCGATGGCAATCGAGATGGCCTGGCGCAGCTTGCGCGCACGCTCGGAATCGCCGCCGACCACCGGATCGAGCATGTTGAACCCGGTGTAGGCGACCGTCGGCGCAACCGTCGTCTGCAGGCGAATGCCCTGCCGCTCCATCGCCGGCGTGAGCTGCGGCTCGCCGGTTCCCGACATCTGGATGACCTGGTCGAAGTTGTCGGAGCTGATGCTGGACACGTCGTAGTAGCCCTGCAGAAACTTGTTCCAGTTCGGGATCGCTTCCTTCTCGAGGCTCAGGAGCCACTTGTCGATGAACGGCATGCGCTTGCCGGCATCCTTCAGCAAACCCGCCGCCTCGTCGTCCGGCTCGCCTTCGCTCGGATACGCCTCGCCGGGGAAGTTGGGATTACGCTCGAGGACGATCTGCCGGTTCGGGTTGTTCACGGTAAGCATGTAGGGGCCGGCGCCCACCGGGTACCAGTCCAGCGAGATGTTCTTCTCCGCCATGCCGGGCTGCGAGTAGAACCGGTCCACCTCCGCCGGAATCGGAGCGAAGAAGGGCATCGCCAGCCAGTAC
The DNA here is from genome assembly GCA_035499005.1 of Burkholderiales bacterium. GTDB lineage: Bacteria > Pseudomonadota > Gammaproteobacteria > Burkholderiales > SHXO01 > SHXO01. The sequence goes on from DATJZQ010000232.1 coordinate 2,937, forward strand.
TGGAACTGCGGATACTTGCCCTTGACCTTGATGCGATATGTGTAGCGGTCGACCACGGTGGCGCCGGGCAGCTCGTATTTGTCGAGATCGAGGTAGCCTCCTGGCGGCAGCTCTTTTGCCGCCCCCTTCAGCTTCTCCGCGTACTCGCCGAGGCCGATGATGTACTCGCTCATGAGGCCGAAGATGGGCGAGTGCAGACGCGGGTGCGCCAGCCGCTTTATCTGATAGACGTAATCGTCGGCGATCAGCTCGCGCGTGCCGGTCTGCTTGAAATCGCTCAGCTCGAACACATTGCGCAGGTCGGCAGGCGCGAGGTTGGAGTAGGTCGGGCGGCCGTCGGGGTTGGTCGCGAAAGCAGGATGCGGCTGATATTTGAACCCCGGCTTGATGCGTATCTCGTACACGCTGTACGCGATGCTCTTGGAATCCGCCTTGTCCGGGAGCGGCCGGTCGTTCTTGTCGTAGTACGTGAGGAGCGGCATGTGCTCCGTGGTAAACGGGATCAGCTGATAGGGACGCTTGAGATAGTGATACTGGAGCGGCGGCGTGTAGATGTTGCCGATCAGCTGATACTCGTTGTCCGAGTAAGCCTGCACCGGATCGAGGTGCTTCGGACGCTCTCTGAACGAGGAGTAGAGGATGTTGGCGTCCTGCTGCGACGCCGGATACGGGTTGTTCCAGGGATAGCTGCAAGCCGCGAGCAGCGCGGAGGTCAGCACTGAGCAGGCGCGGATCAGGCCCTTCATGGCCGCGCAGTGTACCCGAAACGCGGCCGAGCTTTAATGCGCCGCCCGACAAGAGCCCGCTCTCCGGCCTCGACTATAATCACCGCTTCGTCGTGCGGAGGCGGCATGGGGTTCTTGAGCGACAAGAAAATACTGATCACCGGCCTGCTCAGCAACCGGTCTATCGCCTACGGCATCGCCCGGGCCATGCATCGGGAGGGCGCCGCGCTCGCCTTTACCTTTCAAGGCGAGGCGGTCAAGGACCGTGTCATGGGCCTGGCCCGCGAGTTCGGCAGCGACGTGATTCTTCCCTGCGATGTAGCGAGCGACGAGCAGATCGACGCTCTGTTCGGCGCGCTCGCGGGCCGCTGGGACGCGCTCGACGGGATCGTCCATTCGATCGCTTTCGCGCCGCGCGAGGCCTTGGCGGGAGACTACCTCGACAGCGTGACGCGCGAGGCGTTCCGCATCGCCCATGATGTCAGCAGCTACAGCTTTGCGGCACTCGCCAAGGGCGCTCTGCCGTTGATGCAGAACCGCAAGGCGGCGCTGCTCACGCTGACGTATCTGGGCGCCGAGCGCTCGATGCCGAGCTACAACGTGATGGGGCTCGCGAAGGCGAGCCTGGAGGCAAACACGCGATACATGGCGTTGAGCCTGGGATCCAAAGGCATCCGGGTCAACGCGATCTCGGCGGGACCGATCAAGACGCTCGCCGCCGCCGGGATCGGCAGCTTCGGGCGCATCCTGGCCTACAACGAACGCACCGCGCCGCTCAGGCGCAACGTGACCACCGA
>DATJZQ010000233.1:0-10227 GCA_035499005.1 Burkholderiales bacterium
CGACGGCGAGCCACCAAAGCGCCATCTCGTGATCTTCAATCCACGCCATCACGAGCACAGGCCTATTTCTTCTGGTAACGGACCTCGTAATCTTTACCGTCGACCACGCTGACCCTGAGCAGATAGAGCGCTTCCACCCAGCTCGCCCCCTCGTCCTTGCTTTCCTCTTCCACCCGGATCAATCCAGTCTCCGCACGGCTGTTGCGGTCATCTGGGGTCAAGGTTATGGCGTTCCCTCTCAGCGTATATGCGCCGTTGCCGAAAAATGCCTGGGTCGTCTCCAGGGCTTCCGAGCTGGAGATCCTGCTGTACTGTCGGGCAGTGGCTGCACTGGCATAGCGCCCGTTTCCGGCAAGGACGAACTGGTCCGCCACGCTGGCCGTCGCCATCGTCCATACTCCCGCAATTCGCCTGCGCATCGCAGCGGTCTGGTCTGTCGGAGTCCAGTTCTTGAAGCTCAAACTGTAGAAGAACCTCGGCCACGCGTTGTACGCGAGCTCGCCGAAACACGTGCTGACCAGCGGGTCTTTCGAGACTCCCGAGATGACAGCGAGGCGATCGTTCAATTTTGCGACGAGTACGAACGCGAGACGCGACTCGGGCGAGCCGTGCGGCGCAATACCTCTTCTGACGATCACGTACTCCCATCCTTGCCCCGATGTGCCGCGCACCACTGACGAAGGCATTGGCGTGCCGCGAGTCGTCTGATTTCTCAGCTCATAAGTCTTGTACACGTCCTGGAAGACTCTGTTGGCGTCGGCCATGAGGTTCGTGCCAGCAGATCGCATCGGCCAGAGAGTGACGACGCACACCTCGTTTGTTGCCGAGGCCGGGGACATGAGCACAATTCCGTCTGGATACTGCTTGGTCGCCCACCCGGGTGGCGCGGCGTATTCATACTCGCCCAAGCTGGCCGGGCTGGGCGCAGGCGTCTGAGCAGCGAGCGGCAGCGGCGTGCCTTGCGCAAAGGCCGCCAGAGCAACACCGAGCCAGTGATGCAGATCGCTTCGGTTCATGCTGGTTCGCGACCGGACGCCGCCTGGCGCTGGAGAACATCGAGAGTCGACTGATCCCCCTTCCCGCCAAAGTATTTGAGCAGGGCGTTCCGAAAGATCGCCGGGTCGGCTGCCGAATGCGCGAACAGCGTCATGCAGGAGCGGAATTTGAGATTGTCCGGGTAAGGAAATATCTGCTCGGCGGTGCGGCCCTCGACGTTCAGCGCGAGCTGAGTGCACTCGCGCAGACGAGATCCCAGGATGAGGTGCTCCGAATAGGCTCTGGCCTCATCTCGAGACGAAATTGCATACTTCCTCGACATCGGACTGCCGCCGAGACCTTCGATCTGAGGGAAGATGTACCAGATCCAGTGGCTGCGCTTCTGGCCGGCTGCGAGCTCGTTGAGAACTGACGGGTAATCTCGTTCCTGCGCCTCGATGAATCGGCCCAGATTGAAGGGATCACTCATCCGGGCGCTCCCGGCAGGCACACGCACACCCAACAAGACCTACCGGCTGCGGGCTCCGAATCCCAGGTGCAGCCCGCTGTCCACCAGGATGCACTCGCCGGTGATCAGCCCAGCACCCTCGAGCAGCCAGAGCGCGACTTCCGCGATGTCGTCGGGGCTCGCAGCCTTGGCGAGCGGCACCGTCTTCTCGTAGTCGGACTTGAATTTCGCATACCCTTCCGCGTCAAAACGGTCCTTGTGCCAACGCGTCTCGATCAGCCCCGGACATACCGTATTCACGCGGACCGCGGGAGCCAGTGCCCGCGCCAGCGCCAACGTCATCGCGTTGAGCGCGCCTTTCGAGGCGACGTAGGCGGTCGACGAGCCGATTCCCATCACACCCGAGATGGAGGAGATGTTGACCACAGCGCCCGCGCCCTGTGCCTTCATCGCGGGTGCACAGGCACGGATCATCTGGTAGGGGCCAATCACGTTGACCGCATACAGGCGCTGAAAATCTTCCGCGCTGAGCGCGTCGAGGTCGGTCGCGGCTGCGAACTTGGTAATGCCGGCGTTGTTGATCAGCGCGTCGATGCGACCCCACTTGTCGAGCGCCGCCTTGGCCACGGCACGGCAGTCACCGTCGCTGGCGACGTCGCCTTTCGACAGGATCGCTTCACCGCCAGCCGCTGCGCAGGCTTTGACCGTCTCCTTCGCCTCCGCTTCGCTGCGGCTGTAGTTGACTACAACCCGTGCGCCTTTGCGGGCGAGCTGGACGGCGCACGCTGCGCCAGTGCCGGTACCGGCACCTGTGACGATGCAGACTGCTCCCTTCAGATTCATGTGAGCCCTCGTGATCAGATGTGTTTCTCCCCTCCTTACCAAGGAGGGGAGAAATTCGGTCGCTACCTGCGCAGGCCGACGACGGCTTCGATCTCGATCTTCATGCCGGGCACCACGAGCTCCTTCACGGCGAACAGCGAGCTGGCGGGCCGGGCTGAGCCGAAGAACTCCTTGCGCACCGGGTTGATCTTCGCCCGGTCGCGCACGTCGGTGACAAACACGGTGACCTTCAGCACGTCGGCGAAAGTCGCGCCGGCCGCGTCGAGAATGTCCTTCATGTTCAGGAACACCTTGCGCGTCTGCTCGACGACGTCATCGCTCACCAGGCGCAAATCCTTGTCCAGCGGCGCGACTCCCGAGACAAACAGGATGTCGCCCCACCGCACCGCGTCCGTGTAGTGGCTGACTGGCTCGTGCAGGGTTTCGACGCGGTATTCCTGCCTGCGGTCTGTGCTCGCCATGGCTCGCCTCCTTGTGCTTAGGTTCAGGGTCGCTGGAACTTCAGAACGAACTGGTCGACCGGGACGGTCGCCTTGAAGAACGGCGTATCGCGCGGGTCGTCGGGGTGGCGCAGAAACTGTGCTTCGGCCACCAGCTTGAACCCGGCGGCTTCCAGCTCGGCGCGCTCGACGCTCTCTTCGATGCGATGCAGCGTCCCGGCCTGCGTGGTTCCGGTGCCGGGATTGCCCGCGTGATCGACGACGATCAAATAGCCTCCGGGCTTGAGGGCGTTGAACAGCGCCTTGTTCATGGCAGTCCGATCACGCTCCATCCACACGGCATCGTGATAGCCAAAGATGAACGTGATGAGATCGAACGGACCCGAGCCGGCCGGCACCGGCGCATCCAGCGGCGTGACGACGTGCTGCACGTTCTTCATCACGTCTTGGCTGAAGCGCGGATCCCACTCGCCCTTCAGGAATCGGTCGAACACGATCGGGTCGTTCTGCGCCAGGACGGTGCCGTTCGGCCCGACGGCGCGAGCCAGGAGCTCGGCCGTGTAGCCTTTGCCCGTGAACACATCGAGCACGCTCATGCCGGGCTTGACGCCGAAGAACGCCAGCATCTGCGCTGGATGGCGGCGCCGGTCCGTCTCGCGATCGGCCTGCGAACGGTCCGGGCTGTCGACGATCGCCTGGATCTCAGGTGGAACGACCACGTCGGCCGCGAGCGTGGTATGCGCGGAGCTTAGTGTCCAGCACAGCCCAGCAAAGACTGCAAAGGCTCTGACAGCCGCGAGGCCGTTGTTGCGATACGTCATCGTTCTCCTCCTGTTTGTACTGGCGTAGAGACTGACTACCCCGCCACTTCGCGCCCCCCTTCTTGGAAAGGAGGGGAGAAAGATCAAGATTCGTAACTGATCAACACCATCTCGGCAGCCTGCTCGCGCAACGGAATCAGGGCCTGATAGGCAGCTGACCCGTGCCAACCCGCGACCGCGGCGTTATCCGGAAACCGGATTACCACCACGTCTGCGTGCGGGTTCTCGCCGCTGAGTACATCCATCTTTCGCCCGCGCAGGACGACCTCCGCGCGCCAGGGCACCAGGGTCGCTGGAACGCGGCTACGGTATTCGGCCCATTTCTCCGCATCCTTGACTGTGATGTGACCGATCACGTAGGCAGTCACTTTCCAGCTCGCACGTTGTGCTCCCTCGCGACGTCGAGTATACGCTCGCAGCACGCGGTACACTCCGTGCCGGTTCATTTCGATTCGACGAGGACAATGATGGCGAGCGGATCGCAGTTGCGGATCGCCGTACTGCCTGGCGATGGTATCGGCGTCGAAGTGATGGATGCGTGCCTGCGGGTGCTGGACGCGCTGTCGACTCGGATTTCGCTGCGCCTCGCGTGGAACAAGCTGCCGGGCGGTGCCAACGCGTACAGGCAGACCGGCAGCGCGTTCACGGAAGAGGCCATGCGCGCTTGCGAACAGGCCGACGCGATCCTGTTCGGCGCCATGGGGCTGCCCGAAGTGCGCTATCCCGACGGCACCGAGATCGCGCCGCAGCTCGACATCCGCGTTCATCTCGAGCTGTATGCCGGTGTGCGGCCGATCCGCGCGCTACCCGGACTGCCTGCGGTGCTGCGCGATGTGCGCGCCGAGGCCATCGACCTCGTCATCCTGCGTGAGCAGACCGAAGGTCTGTACTGGTCGCGCGGCCGTGGCGTGATGCAGGATGCCGACACCGCGATCGACAGCATGCGTATCACACGAGCTGGCTGCGAACGTGTGTTCGAGTACGCGTTCGGCATCGCGCGTACGCGCCGCACGCGCGGCCGCCCGGGCAAAGTGACTTGCGTGGACAAAGCTGGCGTGCTGCTGTCGCAGGCCTTCATGCATCGGGTCTTTTCCGATGTCAGCTCGCGCCACGCCGAAGCCGCGTCGGATTACTGCAACGTCGACGCGATGGCGCTGAACCTCGTGCGGCAGCCGTGGGCCTACGATGTAATCGTCACCGAGAACATGTTCGGGGATATCCTGTCCGATCTCGCCGCGGGTCTGATCGGCGGCATGGGTCTCGCCCCATCCGGCGATATCGGAGACGAGCACGCGATGTTCCAGCCCTGCCACGGCACAGCGCCGGACATCGCCGGAAGCGGGAAGGCCAATCCGATCGCGATGTTTCTTTCCGCGGCGATGATGCTGGATTGGCTGAGCCAGAAGCACAGCGACGCAAAGCTCGGCGAGGGCGCTCGACTGCTCGAGGACGCAGTGCGAAACGCTCTGGCCGATGGGCGCGTGAGGCCATTCGAGTTCGGGGGCAAGGATGGAACGCGGGGAATCACGGACGCGGTGCTGGCCAGGATCGCGTAAGCGACGCCTTTTGCCCTCACCCCGACCCCTCTCCCGCGGGGAGAGGGACCTTCGACGATGAATTGAGGGATGAAGCCCCCGAGCGCCGTGGATCTGGCGCGCGCCGAGCTGCGGGCCGCGCGCCTGCATTGGATGCTCGGGCTGCGTTTTGCCGTCGCCTGCGGTGTTCCACCCATCGCCGGTTTCATGGCGGGACGGCCTCTGGCGGGAGTCATCGCGTCCTTCGGCGCACTGTTTCCGATGCTGGCCGATATCGGCGGCAACCTCCGCCAGCGACTCACGCTCATGCTTGCGACCAGCCTGTTCATGACGGCCGGCCTGGCGGTCAGCGCGATCAGCGCGGATCGCTTCTGGGCTTCGCTCTCGCTCATCGCCGCGGCTGCATTTACCGCCGCCTGGGTGTCCGATCTGCATCGCATCCTCGAGCTGATGGCCCGCTTCGGCGCCGTCAGTCTCGTCATAGGTGCGGGCGCGCATGTGTACGACCCGGTGGCGGCGGTCTGCTTTCTCGCCGGCGGCGTGTTTTCGTGCCTGGTGGTGCTTGCCGGTCACTTCATCCGTGAATCGCGGGACCTCGAGCCTCTCCCCACCTGGAGCCAGGGATTACGGCTGCTGCTGTCGGGGCAGTCGATTGCCGGGTTGCGTTTCGCTTTGTGCTATACAGCGGTGGCCGTTGCCGCAGTGCTGGCAACCCACACGCTCGGGCTGCAGCGCGGCTTCTGGGTCACGATCACTGCGCTGCTCGTAATGCGTCCCGACGGCCCGCAGAGCGTCAACCTCATCATCCAGCGCCTGATCGGAACGGCGGGTGGCATCGCGCTGGCCGCCCTCGTCGTGTTGCTGGGGCACGACCCGTGGATTCTCTTCGGGTGGTCGCTGGTGTTTGCCTTCTTTGCGCCGGTAGGCTTGAAGCGACATTACGCGCTCGGGGTAGGTCTCATCACTGCAATGGTCATGGTGCTGCTCGACCTCGCGCTGCTGCAGAGCGGCGGAGATAGACCGCTTCTGTGGACGCGACTGGTCGACACCGCCCTGGGCTGCGCCCTCGCTCTGTGCGGGACTCTGACGGCCGCGCCCGGGATCCTGAAACGAGGATTGGGAAACCGGGGCGCCGGTTGACCCCGCCTTCTTGGGAGCATAACGGCACGCTGGCTCCGGCTATACTGCGGCGGGCCCGTCTGCATCCATTGCCGGACGGGGGACGTAGTAGAGGGCGTGGTGCCGGGAGCGCGCGATTCGCGATCACGGCTCAGCGCTCGATTTGCTCAACTTGGGAGAACACGCATGAATCAGTCCGATCTCGTCATCCGCTCCGCCATTGCCGCGCTGCTCGCAGCCGGCCTCACCGCCGCCGGCACCAGCGCGTTCGCGGCCAAGAACGACATGGAAAAGTGCGCGGGCATCGCCAAGGCGGGCAAGAACGACTGCGGCACCAGCAAGCATTCCTGTGCGGGGCAGGCCAAGACCGACGGCGGCGAGGAATGGGTCTACGTCCCCAAGGGCACCTGCGAAAAGATCGTGGGCGGGACGGTGGTCGCCAGCAAGAAGTAGGCGCTCCGATGCCCGAGGGCGCGCGCACGGGCAAGAGCGCCGCTGCGATCCCGGTTCGCAGCGGGATCGGCCTGCGCGCGCTGCATTGCCGCGAGATCATCGAGTCCCGCCCCGCCGTCGGGTGGGTCGAGGTGCACAGCGAGAACTACTTCGGCGACGGCGGTCAGCCGCATCATTGGCTGGAGCGCATCCGCGCCGACTACCCGCTGAGCCTGCACGGGGTCGGCCTGGGGCTGGGCTCGGCCGACTCGCTCGATGTCGGACACGTGCGCAAGCTCGCGCGCCTGATCGAGCGCTACGAACCCGGCTTCGTGTCCGAGCACCTGTGCTGGAGCGCAGCGGGCGGGCGGCACCTGAACGATCTGCTGCCGCTGCCCTACACCGAGGAGGCTCTCGATCACGTCTGCGGGCGCATCGAAGCGCTTCAGCACATCCTCTCCCGCCGGGTGCTGATCGAGAACGTCTCCAGCTATCTCGAGTTCCGCCACTCCACGATTCCAGAGTGGGAGTTCCTGGCCGAGGTGGCCCGCCGCAGCGGCTGCGCGATCTTGCTGGACGTCAACAACGTCTACGTCAACGCCGTGAATCACGGCTTCGACGCACGAGCATACCTTGCCGCCATGCCGGCCGACGCGGTGCAGGAGATTCACCTGGCCGGCTTCGACGCCACGGGCCCGTGCCTGATCGACACGCACGGCACGCCCGTGGCGCGTGAAGTCTGGTCCCTGTACCGGGAAACGATCGCACGTCTCGGCCCGCGGCCCACGCTGATCGAGTGGGACACCGACATCCCGCCGCTCGCTGTTCTGATCGCGGAAGCGGGGAAAGCAGACCATATTCTCGAACATTGCCATGCCGTCGCTGCCTGAACTGCAGACCGTCTTCGCGCGCGCAGTGATCGAGCGCGACGAACGGGCGCTGGCCGGCTGGATTCGCGGCGGCCGCGGTCTCGACGCCGAAGCGCGAATCGACGTGTATCGCACCAACGTGCTCGGCAACTATCGCAGCGCGCTGCGCGAGGTCTACCCGGTTGTGCTCGCACTGGTCGGCGCGCCGTTCTTCCACCGGGCGGCGGACGATTACGTTCTTCGGCACGCCTCACGCTCCGGCGATCTGAACGATTTCGGCGGCGAGTTCGGCGATTTTCTTGCGGGCTGGCCAGGTGCCGCCGATCTCGCGTACCTTCGCGACATCGCGCGGCTCGAGTGGGCAATCGAGCGTGTTTCCCAGGCGGCCGATGCGCCGCTCATCGACCTGCGCGCCCTGGCCGCAGTGCCGCAGGCAACACTGCCCGCACTGCGCTTCGAGCTCCATCCAGCGAGCCGCCTCGTGCGCTCCGTTTACCCGATCCTGCGCATCTGGCAGGTCAACCAGCCGGGTTTCAGCGGCGACCCAATGGTGCAACTGGATGCGGGCAGGGCCGATCTGCTGGTCATCCGCCGGGTTGGAGGTGTGGACGTCGAGCGGCTGTCACCGGGCGAGCTGGCGCTGCTCGAGTCGCTTGCGGCCGATCTACCTCTTGGCTCGGCCCATGCAAAGGCGCAGGAAGCAGAGGCCGGGCTCGATCTCGCGGCGCTGCTGCAGCGACACGTTTTGGGCGGCACGCTCAGCGCATTTCGCGCGACAGAGGGAGAGAGAGCATGAACCTATCTGGTTTCGCGAAGGTGATGGCGCAGGCGGTCAGGGCAATCGCCTTTCTTTCTCCGCTGTTCGACCTCGTGATCCGGGTGTACGTGGCAAAGGCGTTTTTCCTGTCCGGCCTCACCAAGATCATGAGCTGGAGCTCGACGCTGTCTCTGTTCGAGAACGAATACGCGGTGCCGCTGCTGCCGCCCGAGCTCGCCGCGTACCTGGGCACCGCGGCAGAGCTCGTCCTGCCGCCCCTGCTCGTCCTCGGCATCGGCGGCCGGGCGGTCGCGCTGGCCGCGTTCATCTTCAATCTCGTGGCTGCGACGTCTTATCCCGACATCAGCGAGGCCGGGATCAAGGACCACGTGCTGTGGGGAGCGCTCCTCGCAGTGACGTTCTTCCACGGGCCGGGCAAGCTTTCGCTCGACTATCTCATCCTGCGCCGCTTCCGACGGACTCACGGGCGCAGGATCGGCGAATTCTGAGACGCCACGAAACGGCGCCTGATGGTGCGGTAAAATTCGAGGGCTCTCGCCCTCACACCGCGCACATGCCCACCGCACCCGCAACCAAGCCCGGCTCCGCTCAGCCCACGCACGTCACCAACTTCATCCGCAACGCCATCGAGCAGGATCTGGCGGACGGGAAGTACACGTCCCGAACCTGGGCTGGCCGTCCAGGCCCGGCGTCAGTGCAGCGCGGCGCGCCGAAAGACCCGGCGCATATCCGCACGCGCTTCCCGCCGGAACCCAACGGGTATCTGCACATCGGGCACGCCAAATCCATCTGCCTCAACTTCGGCGTGGCGCAGGACTACGGCGGCGTCTGCCACATGCGCTTCGACGATACCAACCCGGTGACGGAGGAGACCGAGTACGTCGACTCGATCCTCGACGCCGTGCACTGGCTCGGTTTCGACTGGGGCACGCACCTGTACTACGCCTCCGATTATTTCGACTACCTCTACGAATTCGCCGAGGCGTTCGTCCAGCACGGGGTCGCCTACGTCGACGAGCTGACGGCCGACGAGATGCGCGAGCTGCGCGGCACGCTGACCGAGGCCGGGCGGAACTCGCCGTGGCGCGACCGGCCCGCCAACGAAAGCCTGGACCTGCTCCGGCGCATGCGCGCGGGCGAGTTCCCGGACGGCAAGTACGTGCTGCGGCTGAAGATCGACATGGCCTCGCCCAATATCAACCTGCGCGACCCCGTGGCCTACCGCATCCGCCACGCGCACCATCACCGCAGCGGCGACAAGTGGTGCATCTATCCGAGCTACGATTTCACACATGGCGTGTCGGACGCGCTCGAGAACATCACCCACTCGCTGTGCACGCTCGAGTTCGAGGACCACCGCCCGCTGTACAACTGGATCAACGACCGGCTGGCCGACTTCGGCATCCTGCAACAGCCGCTGCCGCAGCAGATCGAGTTCGCGCGCCTCAACCTGACCTACGTGGTGCTGTCGAAGCGCAAGCTGATCCAGCTGGTGGAGGAGAAGCACGTCGACGGCTGGGACGATCCGCGCATGCCCACTCTGGTCGGTGCGCGCCGGCGCGGATACACCCCGGAGGGCTTTCGCCTGTTTGCGGATCGTATCGGCGTATCCAAGGCCGATTCGTGGATCGACTACACCATTCTCGAAGATTGCATGCGCGAGGACTTGAACCAGCGCGCCGTCCGGCGCATCGGCGTGCTCGATCCGATCAAGCTCGTCATCGACAACTACCCCGCGGACAAGGAAGAGGTGTGCGAAGCGCCCAACCATCCGCAGAAGCCCGATCTGGGCAGGCGCGGCATGCCGTTCTCGCGCGAGCTGTGGATCGAGCGCGAGGATTTCCAGATCGAGCCGCCCAAAGGCTATTACCGTCTCTACCCCGGCAATGAGGTGCGCCTGCGCTACGCGTACGTGGTCAAGTGCACGAGCTTCGAGAGAGACTCAG
>DATJZQ010000234.1:0-19571 GCA_035499005.1 Burkholderiales bacterium
CGCCCCCCTCCCTGGCGCGGCAGAGCTTTCGTGCGTTTGTGGCGATCGCCTCGAACACCGGCTGCACGTCACGCGGAGACTGACTGATCACTCGTAGGATCTCGCTCGTAGCTGTCTGCTGCTCCAGTGATTCGGTCAGATCCCGGTTCCGCTCCTGCAGCTCATTGAACAGCCGCGTGTTCTCGATCGCGATCACCGCCTGATCGGCGAAAGTCTTGAGGAGTTCAATTTGCCTGTCCGAGAAGGGGAACGCCTCTATGCGGCGCAATATGATGGATCCGACGCCTTTGCCCTCCCAAAGCATTGGCACGACAAGGCACGCGCGATAGCCCAGACGCGCAGCAATATCCTTCGCAGTGCCAAATTCGTCGTTCGGCTCGGCGAGGACGTCCGGCACGTGGACGACGCACCGATCGAGAATTGCCCGTCCATTTAGAGTATCTCGCTGAAGGGAGATCCGTTCGCTGCCAGACAGGGCAGGTATTGATCCGTAGTGCGCTACCACCTTGAAAGCATCACCGTCAACACGCTGGATCGCTGCATCGTTCGCACGGCATAGGCGCGCCGCGGTCTCCGTCAGGGCATCGAGCACGCGTTGCAGATCAGTCGGCGAGCTGCTGATAGCGCGCAAGATTTCGCTCGTCGCGGCCTGCTGGTCGAGTACCTCAGCCAGAGTCCGGTCGCGGGTTTGCAGCTCGACTGCAGTACCGATATGGAGAGCGAAGACGGGAAGCAGATGCAATTTGTCGACAGGCAATCGGCTGCGGCTGTATTTGTTATCGCCCACGAGCAGGCCTAGCGGTCGGCCGCCACCGATGATGGGGACCACGACAAAGGCCTTCGTGCGAAGCGCCTTGATTTTTGAATACAGCAGCTTCAGCCGCAGCCGGGACGGCAGCGGGTGAGCTTCGTCGACGACGAGGGGTACCTTGCTGCGATAGACCTCGGCCATTGCACCAGCATCGGGAAGCGGGATGTGCATACCGGCGAGCGACAGCCCGTCTTCCCTTGACGCGCCCGACTCGGCAATATGAATCAATCGATCGCCTTCCGGCGCAGCCGCCCAGATATGTAAGCGGTCAAGGCCAACATCCTCTCGCGCCGCCTCCAGCACACACGTAAGCTGCTCTTCAAGACGCAACGATTCCCGCAGGTCAGCGGACAGGCGCAAGAGGCGCTCAATGCCAACTGAGGGCCGTTTGACGTTGCCGCGCTCGCTTGCGACTCGTGCGCGGGCTGGACGAGAGCTTCGGCGAGAAGCCATGACACGACTCCTATCGCTCAGCCGCCGAGCGGAGGAACTGAAGTGAACCCGCGAACCCGTCAGATGCGAATGTCAAGTGTAGCCCGCGACGCTCGGTTGCGCTCGAGCGGAGGGCGTTCGTGGGACGCATGTCTCCCTCCTACGACTCGGGCGGTTGGGCGTACTATGCCTAACCACCCCGTCACGCTTCGCGTGCAGGCCGTGGTCCCTTTGTCGATTTCGCGAGGTACAGGTTGAGGACAGTCGCACGTAGCCTGCGCCTGCCGGCGTGTTTCCGGGGTCACATCCCAGTGGGAACCCTGTTCCGCCCTTCAACGCGCCTACCCCTTCCTCGAAAAGGAGGGGCGAGTTCTCTCTTGGAGGAAGCTTCATGCTCACTCACGCAGACAACGAACTGCTTACCCGCACGGGCGCCGGCACTGCCATGGGCGAATATTTCCGGCGCTTCTGGCAGCCGGTTGCGCTATCCCGAGAACTGGCGGAGCCCGATGGCCCTCCGATTCGTGTGCGGGTGATGGGTGAAGACCTGGTCGCCTTCCGCGACACGGAAGGCAGGGTCGGGTTGGTCGAACCGCACTGCGCGCACCGCGGCGCAGACCTGTTCTTCGGGCGCAACGAGGAATGCGGGATCCGCTGCGTCTATCACGGGTGGAAGTACGACGTCGACGGCAAATGTGTCGATCTGCCAAACGTCCCGCCCGGTTCCGGCTACCACGACAAGATCCGCATCAAAGCCTATCCCACGAAGGAATTCGGCGAGATCGTGTGGGCGTTTCTAGGCCCGCAGCAGCGCATGCCAGAGAGCGTGCCGCAGCTCGAGTTCGGCGTCCTGCCGGACTCGCATCGTTACGTGACGAAGCGACTGCAGGAGTGCAACTGGGCGCATTCGATGGAAGGCGCGCTCGACACCGCCCATTTTTCCTTTCTGCACATGCCGGCGCCCGGCTTTGCTTCCAACGAGAACCCGGCTGTGGCCGCCGACGAGCGGCGCATGCGCTGGCTGCGCGACGACCCGATGCCGCAGTTCTCGATCCTCGAGCACGAAGTCGGATTCGTCGCGGGGGGCTCGCGCAATGCCGATGGATCTGATCTGTATTGGCGCATCACGCAGTTCATGCTGCCGTCGCACTCGATCACGCCTTCAGCGATGCCTGGGGAGATTTTCTACGGCTATACGTGGGTGCCAATAACAGACGAAACCTGCTGGATCTACGTCTATGCGTGGCACCCGGACCGCCCCATATCAGCCGAGGAGCGGGCGAGGTTCGAGAAGGGTGGCTATGGCCAGTTTGCCGAGCTCGGCCGGGGTTTCGTGCCGGTGCGCAACCGATCGAACGACTTTCTGATCGACCGCGTCGATCAGAAGCACCGGACGTTCACCGGAGTACGTGGGGTAGCCGATCAGGACGCGATGGCCCAGGCAAGCCAAGGGCTCATCGTCGATCGCACCCGTGAGCATCTGACACCCACCGACGTTGCGATCGTTCGATTTCGCCGTTTGATGTTGGACGGTACGAAAGCGTTGCGCGAAGGCAAGGAGCCCGAGGCAGCGCATCGGCACGAGAGCTACTGCCTGCGCTCCGGCGGTTGCGTCGCGCCAGCGGGCACTCCCTTCGAGGAAGTGATGAAACTGCGCTTCGGTAGCACTTCCGGGCGTGCGCCAGCGTGAGCTGGGCCTCAGGCAAATCGCCCGGCGAGGGCGCTCACACCGAGCAGCGCAAAGATGGCGGCTGCCGCATAGCGCACTGCCTTAAGCGGAATCTTTTGCGCGGCCGCTTTACCCAATAGCACTGCAGGTACATCCGCGATCATCATCCCGAGCGTGGTCCCGCCGACCACAGGGACCAAGGCGCCATACTTGGCGGCGAGCATCGCCGTCGCCACCTGAGCGTATGGTTAGCCAGCGTAGCGACCAGGATGCCAAGAATGATCGGGACAGGACGCTGAAAACGAGCCGCCAACATCAGGGCCACCAGCTGCGTCTTGTCGCCGATCTCGCTTATCCCGACCGCCAGAGTCGAGATCAGGAATGCTTCCACGCGGCATTCTAGCCGTCTCGCTCCTCGATTGGAGGAAGGGCGGCAGCTCGGCGGAACTTCGCCCAATCCCGCAGATCAGTTCCGACTGTTGTCGCCGAAGGCCGTGGCCTTGGCATCGCGCTCCCACAGCTCCAGGTAATTCGAGATCTTCCCATCCCGCACGGTGACGCGCGCGATATAGCGCGACTCGTACTTGTGCTGAGTCGCGGGCACGTAGGCGCTGGCTTTGTACTCTACGAAGTAAACGTCAGGCTCCAGCGTCTGGAACAGACGCAGATCCGAGAACCCCCAGTTGCTTGCCGCCAGGCCCGTCTTGCGCAGTGCCTGGCCGATCGCGTCGCGTCCTTCGAAGCGACGAGACGCTTCGTCGGCATACGGATATTCGAACACGGCGTCTTCGCTGACGAACTGCTCGACCGGGTAGCGGCTTGGATCTTCCGCCGACCAGGCTCGAAGATACGCAGCCACCAGATCGAGCGCTTCGTCTTGCTGCTGGCGGGTTGCCACGTTTGGCGCCTCCCGGAGCGAACGCGGCGCAGGACCGGACTGCGCTTGTACGTTGGCAGAGGCGATCAAGCCGCCAGCAACTAGGAGTGAAACGACTAAGTTCCGAATCGAGCTCATAGAAACCTCCAATCAAAATACCCCTCACCCCACCCTCTCCCGCAAGGGGAGAGGGGGTTGTGAGTTCCTTAGTTCAAAGCCAAACCGCCGTCGATGCGCACCTTCGAGCCCACGAGGAAGCTCGAATCCGCTGACGCGAGGAACAAGGCGGCGCGCGCCACTTCCTCCGCGGTACCCAGGCGCTTGAGCGGCACCATTCCCTTCATGCCTCCCTTCATGCCTTCGACCTGTTCGGAGCTCAAGCCCATCTTCCCGAAGATCGGCGTTTCGATCGGCCCCGGGCTCAGCTCGTTGACGCGGATGCCGCGCGGCGCAAGCTCGTTGGCCAGAGTGCGCGCCAGTGAAGACAGCGCGGCTTTGGTCGCCGCGTACACGCTTGTCGTGGCCATGCCGATGTCGGCGGCCACCGAGCTGGTGAGCACGATCGATCCGCCAGCGGACATGAGCGGCAGGATCTGCTGAATCGTGAAGTACGCGCCGCGCACGTTCACGTTGAACTGCTCGTCGAAGAACTGCGGTGTTACGCTCTCCACCGGCGAAAAACGCGCGATGCCGGCGTTCACGAACAGCACATCCACTCGGCCGACGCGCTTCGTGAGATGGCGGGCGAGAGCCTGCACGTCTTCCAGATCGGCTGCGTCGGACGGCACAACCTCGACATCGCGCGGCAGTTCCTTCCTCGCCTCCGCGATGCCCGTTTCGCTGCGACCCGTGACAAACACTTTCGCGCCCTCGGCATGGAACAGCTTCGCCGCCGCCAAGCCGATGCCCGTCGTGCCACCCGTTATCAAGGCTACTTTGTCCTGCAGCTTGCTCATTTGAATCTCCTATATTGGAACGATCGGTCTACTTCGGACAAAAAAATTTCAGCGACCCAGAGCGGCCAACGCGACTTCAACGACGTCGTTGAGCATCTTTCTGTCGCGCGTGGCTTTGGCCGTTACCGCTAGCCCACTCGCGGTGTTCAAGAGGAAGCGCGCGAGCTGCAGCGGCGAATGGTCGGCGGAGATCTCGCCGCGCTGCTGTGCGCGGGTCAGCAGCCCGGCAAAAGCGCCTTCGAGCTGCCTCGCGTTTGCAGCGCATACCTGCGCCACCGCCGGATCCTGTGTGGCGAGCTCAGTGGCCGCGTTGGCCAGGAAGCAGCCCTTGCCCTCGCCCAGCAGTGAATCGAGTGAATTGCGGAAGAAGTCGCGCAGCACCTCGCGCACCGGAGCGTCACGCTCGAGCAGTTGGCGCACGGGCACACTCTGGATCTCGCGATAGCGCTCCAGCGCGGCCATGAACAGCCGGTCCTTGCCGCCATACGTGTCGTACAGACTCTGGCGGTTCACGCCGAGGTGGTCGACCAGGTCCTGGATGCTCGTGGCGTGAAAGCCCCGCTCCCAGAACAGCTGCATCGCCTCGTCCAGAACGGCGTGCTTGTCGAACTGCTTCGCACGGATCATGTCCAGCATTCAAGCATATCTGGAACGATCAGTCAAGAAATGCTTCTCGAAGCCGGAGCCCGCCAAATCTGGCGATGCTCAGCGCGAAATCAAGCCGCTTGCGTCGCTGTCCGGGCGGAAGGTGCTGGGACCCGCCGACTCGCAGGACAATCCAGAAGATCGCCAGCCAGCTTGCAGACGACCGCTGCAGTACGCCCATCGGCATCGTGCAATGGGTTGTACTCGACGATCTCGAGGGCGAGCAGACGGTCGTCCGCCGCAAGCGCCGCCAGCGAGCGGGACAATTCGTCCGCGCGTAGACCGCCGGCTGCCGGAGAGCCCACGCCCGGCGCTTCACGCGGGTCGATCGCATCGACGTCCAGCGTGATACCGAAACCGCCAGCGGCCCTGCGCACGATGCGCAGTGCGTCCTTCATCACGGCCGGGAGGCCGCGCCTCAGCACCTCGTCCATGAAGAAGACGCGCACGCCCAGACGAGCCAGCAACTCCGCCTCTCCGTCCTCGAAGCTGCGCACCCCGACCAGGCACACATGCTCGGGTCGCAGGCAACCGCCGCCGGCAACGTCGACAAGACTCTTCTCGCCATAGCCGAGGAGGCAGGCGAGCGGCATGCCGTGCAGCGCACCGCTCGGTGACGTGGCCGGAACGTGAGCATCCATGTGCGCGTCCACCCAGAGCAGCCCGAGGGCGCCTCGCGAAGCGGCCGCGGCCGCCGCGCCGCTCCAGGTTCCAATCGCGCAGGAATGATCGCCGCCGACTACGAGCGGCAGCTCGCCCGCCTGAACGATGCCTTTCACGCGCTGAGCGAGCCGAGCGGAGAGACCGAGAACAGCAGTCAAAGGAGCCGTGGCCGCCTCCGTCCGGAGCGTGGTCTCCCATGCGGCAGCGAGGCCACGCGCCTGCAATCTCGGCAGCAGGCCGGCACTGCGCAACGCTTGCGGACCGTGAGCGCAACCGCGGTCCTGCGCGCCCTGACCGATGGCGGCTCCGACAATCTGGATCGATCGACTCTTCGTCACGATGTCACCTCCAAAGCGGGTTGAAATTCGCCGCTTCGCCATCGTTACGAGAACGACCGCAGGCACCAGGGAGATTTGGACGAGGTGTCGTCCAAATAGTTCGCTGGAGGTGCGCCCGCATTCAGGGCGACACGAGCTCGAGCCAGCAGTCCGAAAGCCCGGCGACCCGTGCGCTGTTGAGCAGTTCGACCGAATGGCGTATGGTCGTGACGGTCTCAAGTCGGCCGAGGGAGGAAGCCATGGACGCCGCGCTCGAAAAGTCTGCGATGCGGAAGATCTACCTGCGGCTCCTTCCCTTTGCCTTCATCGCGTACAGCCTCTGCTACGTCGACCGCATCAACGCCACCTTCGCCGGACTGACGATGCGCGGCGATCTCGGCATGTCGGCTGCCGCCTACGGCTTCGCGGTGGGTACCTTTTACTGGGGCTATTTCCTGTTCGAAGTGCCGAGCAACATCATCCTGGAGAAATTCGGCGCGCGCCTGTGGATCGCCCGCATCATGATCACCTGGGGCGTTCTTGCCGCGCTGACGGCCGCGTCCACGGGAGCGACGAGCTTCGCCGTCATCCGCTTCCTGCTGGGAGTCGCGGAGGCGGGCTTCTTCCCCGGCATGGTGCTCTACTTCACATACTGGTTCCCTGCCCGCCATCACGCCCGCATCGTATCCGGCATCCTGGCTGGCTTTGTCGTGGCGGTCGCGGGCGGCGCTCCGATTTCAACCGCCCTGCTCAGCCTCGATGGCCTGTTCAACCTGCGCGGCTGGCAGATCATGTACATCGCCGAAGGGATCCCGACCGTCATCGTCGGGTTCGCGACGCTGTTCATCATGATCGATAAGCCGGAACAGGCAAAATTCCTCACCGCGGAGGAGAAAGCCTGGCTGATCGCGAAGCTCGCGTCCGAGCGTCAGGCCAAGGAAGCGGTCCGCAGATTCGGCCTGTGGGAGGGTATGTTCAATGCGAAAGTGCTGCTTCTGGCGCTCAATTATTTTGGCATCCTGACCGCCAGCCTCGGCATGCTGTTCTTCATTCCTCAGATCATCAAGTCGATCGGTGTCACGAGCAACATGACGGTGGGATGGCTGACCATGCTGCCGTATATCTGCGGCGGCATCTCGCTCATCGTCTGGGGACGCATCTCCGACCGGATGGGAGAGCGGCGCTGGAACCTCCTCGCTGCCTGCATCGTCTCGACGCTGGGGCTGGTGATTGCCGGCCTCACGATGGGGAGCTGGTGGGCGCTCGTCGGAATGTCCATCGCGGCGGTCGGCTTCTATGGCTCGAAAGGTCCGTTCTGGGCGATGCCGCCGATGTTCTTGACGGGGACGGCCGCTGCCGCCTCGCTGGCCTGGATCAACTCTCTCGGCAACCTCGGCGGGTTCTTCGGTCCCTGGTACGTCGGCGTGATGAAGGATCTGACCGGCAGCTTCGCGGGTGGGCTACTCGGGCTCGCGCTGCTCGGGTTCATCGCCGCCACGGTCGCGGCGTTCTTCCTGCACATCCCCGATGCTACCAAGGACGCGCGCGCAATCCCCGCCGGGTCTCAGGCAGCCTGACAAACACCCCGCCTAGGCCGGCGCCCAGGCCTGTCGCGGCGGGCGGAACGTAATCGCGATGGCCAGCGCGCCGAGAGCGATTGCGAACGAGCCCGTGTAGAGCCAAGTGTAGCTGGCGAACTCGTCGAAAATCCAGCCGCCGGCCAGCGGGCCGATCGCCATTCCAAGCGCGGAGACCATGGCTGCCGCACCGAACGTCGCGCCCATGATCCGGGCGCCGAAATACTGTCGGATGAGGATGGCGTAAAGCGGCATGACCCCGCCATAGGCAAAGCCAAAGAACAGGGACAATGCGTACAGACTCGCGATCTCGCGGGTGAAGTTGTAGAGGATAATTGCCGAAGCCTGGGCTGCCAGGCCGGCGACGAGCACCTGCTTCGCTCCGACTCGATCAGCCAGCAGGCCCAATACGATGCGCCCGGTGAGGCCGCCCAACCCGGCCATGCTGAAAACCGTTGTCGCCACCAGTGGCGCCGCGCCGCAGACCATCGCGTAGCTCACCATGTGGAAGATCGGTCCGGAATGCGCCGCGCAGCACGCAAAGTAGGTGAACGCGACAGCTACGAACTGCGGCGTTCGCAGCGCCTCCGACACGCTGAGGTCGGTGTTCGCGGGAACAGCCGACCGCGGGTCATCGGGCAGAACCGGGGGCCGGCGCAGTAGCAGCGCGACAGGCACGACGACGATCCAGGCAACGCCGCCCAGCGCAAGCATTGCGGTGCGCCAGCCGTGCTCGACGATCAACCATGTGGCGAGCGGCGCCACGGTGATGGATCCTATCCCAGCCCCAACGGAAACCAGAGCGACGGCGAGGCTGCGGTGGCGCGTGAACCAATTCGAGGTGGCCGCGATGAGCGGCGCGTAGGAACTACCCGCGGCGGTGCCGACGATGGCGCCGAACAGCAGCTGGAACTGCCAAAGCGCCGCCGCCCGGCTCGTCACGGCGAGGCCGACGCCAAGCAGCACGCCACCAGCCATCACGACAGCGCGCGTTCCGTACCGGTCCGAGGCAGCACCCCACAGGAACGACGAGACGCCCAGGCACAGAAAAGCAACCATCGACGCCGCCGAGACTCCGGCACGCGACCAGCCCATCGCTGTCGAAACGGGCTGGAGAAACACGCTGAGCGACATCATCGTTCCGATGCCGATGCAGCTCACCACGATGCCAACGGCGACGATCACCCAGCCGTAGTACACGCGCATCGTGTGCAGCTCTAGGCCTGAAGCGCCCGTACTTCGACCGCGCCGCCGAAGGGAATCGTCGGTATGCGCTGAGCGATGGAGAGAGCTTCGTCGAGGCCCTCGCAGTCGATCAGATGGTAGCCACCGAGCTGCTCCTTGGTCTCGGCGAAAGGCCCATCGGTGACGGTCGGCTTGCCATTCCTTGCGCGCACGGTGGCCGCAGTCGAGACCGGCTTCAGCTGAGCGCTGGCCAGGTGCTGACCGCTTCGGTCGAGGCTCTGCACGAAGCCCGCGTAGTCCCGCATGATCTGGTCGCGCTGCGCGTCGGGCAGCGCCCCCCAGCGTTTCTCATCGAAGCAGCAAAGCAGCAGGAATCGCATCGTCGTCCTCCATTCGTCCGTTCACCGGATTGTCGAACGGACCGGCCTGGATTCGACAGTCGGCCCGAAATTCTCACCCCGTTCGGCGAGCGAATCGGGAGGACCGCCGCCGCTACGCTCTCCCCGTGGACGACACCGCCGGTTTCGCTTCGCTGTGCTCCTCGTGGATGTCGCGATTGGTGTGATCGGGAAGGAATGACGTCGCGACGATGCTTACGACAGCGCAAAGAAAAATGTAGCCGGCGATCGGAGTGCCGGAGCCGTACGCCGCCAGCAGCGCCGTGGCGATGAGCGGGGCGGGTCCGCCGGCGACGATGGACGCCAGCTGATAACCGAGCGATGCGCCGCTGTAGCGGAGCCTGGGGGTGAAGCATTCTGCGATCAACGCCCCCTGCGGCCCGTACATCATGGAGTGGGGAATCAGGGAGAACACGATGCCGAGGAAAACGAGAGTCGGCACCCCACTATTCAGCATTGGGAAGTAGACCAGCGCGTAGGCTCCGGTCGCAACCGCTCCGATCAGATACATGCGCTTGCGCCCGATGCGATCCGAGATGTGGCCGAAGATCGGAATCCCGATCGTGTCTATTGCGGCGGCGACGAGCACAGCGCTCAGGAGGAAATCGCGCGGGTAGTGCAGGATGTCCCTGCCGTACACGAAGATGAACGAGAAATAGATGTAAGCGGGTGCTTGTTCCGCCATCCGGGCGAGCGCCGAGAGAATGATCTGCTTCGGCTGGCGTTTGATGACTTCTTTGATCGGTGCGCGCTCGATCCGGTCTTCCGCGACCAGCCGCTGAAAAGTGGGCGTCTCGAGGATGCCGAGCCGGATATAGAGGCCGATCACGACCATGACGATGCTGAGCAGGAACGGGATGCGCCAGCCCCACGTGAGAAACTGGTCGCCCGAGATCGCGCTGAACACCAGCACCGCCAGGGTCGCCAGGAACAGCCCACCGGGCCCGCCGACCTGCGGCCAGGCCACGATGAAGCCGCGATGCTTATTGGTTCTCGCCCACTCCATCGACAGAAGGGCCGAGCCACCCCATTCGCCGCCAACACCGATGCCCTGGATGAAGCGCAGGACTGTCAAGATGACACCGCCCCAGATTCCGACCTGATCATAAGTCGGGACCAGGCCTACCGCGACGGTTGCGAGGCCGCTGATCAGCAGCGTCGCGATCAAAGCCGCCTTGCGCCCGATGCGGTCGCCATAGTGTCCAAAGATCGCAGCGCCGATCGGTCGGGCGATGAAGCCGACGGCATAGGTCGAAAAAGCCAACAGCGCACCGACCAGGGGGTCGGATTTCGGAAAGTAGAGCTTGGCAAAAACCAGCCCGGCCACCTGCCCGTAGAGCAGGAAGTCGTACCACTCGATAGTTGTTCCAACGGTGCTCGCGATCACCGCGCGCTTGAGTTGCTGGCGGTGCTCGAGCTCGGAAAGCGCGACTGCCGTGCTGCTGGTGCTCATCTGACCCTCCTCCCGTAGCGTGGTTTTCGTTCTTGAGCGCTTCTAGCTTCCCTTTTCAGTGTGCACAAATTGCCCGCCGCCGACAAACTTTTCATGCGGAGAACGAAAACGCGCTGCAGCGCGTCAAACGCCAGCAAACAAAAAGGCCCGCACTCATGGCGGGCCTCAAAGTGGATGGGCCTCTAATGAGGCCTTTCCTCCCCCTTCCCGCTTCGTTCTTCTTCTTTTGCCAGCGCCCCCAGGGCGCCGCGGGTAAGGGGTACATCCTACGACCGCCCCATCGGCCGAGTCAACAGCCGGGATTTGGCGTTTGGACAGCCACGCTTGAGCCCGCCCAGGACACGTGATACGGTCCACAGTTTTTGTTCTCGGCGTCACCCGATTCCCAGGCAGAGCGATGACGCATTTTTGTCGATCTGTCCTGCCTTCCTTCGACCAGGTAGCAGCGGGTGCCGAGTGCGGCGCCGCATGCGACGAACAAGGAGACGATCACTATGCGATTCATATCGATGATCCGTATCGAAGAGAACACCGGGCAGGCACCCAGCGAGCAACTCATGAACGACATGGGGAAGCTGATGGAGGAGCTCACGCGCACCGGGCAGTTGATCAGCACGGCCGGCCTCCGGCCAACTTCGGAAGGGGTGCGTGTGCGGTGGCGCCGTGGCCAGCTGTCGACGGTCGATGGCCCGTTCACTGAGACAAAGGAAGTGATCGGCGGCTACGCGATTCTCGAGGCAAAGTCGAAGGCCGAGGCGATCGAGCTGACGCAGCGCTTCCTCAGGATCCACGGGACCGACTGGAACATCGAGTGCGAAGTACGTCAGCTCGATGGGCCCGAGTTCGGCAGCGAAGCGTGAGGAATGCTTTTTCCGCTCCTGCCCGAGGAGGGGTGGCGCGAAGCGACGGGGTGGTTTGATCTGCACGGGTTCCACAACTCCGCCTGCCACGTAGACACACCACCCCGCCCACTACATGGGCATCCCTCCTCGGAGAGGAGGGGAGAGACTTCCGTGTCTACTCGCAAGCGTCGGTAACGTTTGCGCCGATCGTTCCTTCTTCAGCGTTCGCTCGCCCAGCGCGAAGCAGCAGCGCGCCAAGCAAGGCAGCTACAGCCGCGAACACCGCACCGATAACGAAGGCGAGATGGTAGCCGCCGGCGAGCGCGGCAAGCGGGTCGGATAGAGAGACAGCCAGGTTGTCCGCGTGCGCCGCGGCGAGACTCGCCAGGACCGCGAGGCCCAAGGCTCCGCCCATCATGAACGAGGTGTTGACGACGCCGGAAGCCAGGCCCGATTCGGTTGGAGCGACCTCACTCATCGCGGCGAGCAGCACCGGGTTGAACGCCATGCCGCAGCCAAACCCGAGCAAGATCATGCCAGGCAATACGTCGGTCGCGAAGCTGCCGTCCACCGGCGCTCGGGCGAAGAGAGCCAATCCGGCCGCGGCGAGCAACAATCCTGCCGCCAGCGGCAGCTTGATGCCGAAGCGCAAGACGATCTTCGCCGAGAGGCCGAGCGAAAAGGCACCCATGATCAGGTTCGCCGGCAGAAAGGCGAGACCAACCTGCATTGCACTGTAGCCCAGCACGAGCTGCATGTAGAGCGCGGAAATAAAGAACCACGCAAACATGGCGGCGGCCCATAGCACGCCGACCACGTTAGCGGTTGCCACGCTGCGCAGCCGGAACAAGCCGAGCGGCATCAACGGCGCGCGCACGCGTGCCTCGATGCGAAGAAAGAGCACGAGCAGCGCCGCCGCGGCAGCGAGCAGCCCCACCGTCTGCCCCGACGTCCAGCCTGCCTCGTTGCCGTTCACGACCGAGTACACGGCAAGCATCAGCGACGCCGTCACGGTCACGGCCCCGGCAACATCGAGGCGTCCGGTGCTTACCTCCTGGCGGCTGTGCGGTAAGAGGTAGCTGGAGAGCGCGAAGACCACGACGCCTATCGGCAGGTTGACGAGAAAGATCCAGTGCCAGTTGAGCGCGCTCGTGAGCAGTCCGCCGAGCAGCACACCGATGCTTCCCCCGCCCGCACAGACGAATCCATAAATGCCCATCGCCTTCGCGCGGTCGGCGGTCTCGGTGAACAAACTCATGATCAGCGAGAGCGCGACTGCAGTGACGACGGCGCCGCCCAGGCCCTGCACGGCCCGCGCAGCGACGAGCAGTGCCTGCGCGTCCGATAGTCCGCACGCGAGCGAGGCCAGCGTGAACAGCGTCAGCCCGCCCAGGAACAATCTGCGATGCCCGTACAGATCTCCCAGCCGGCCGCCGAGCAACAAGAACCCGCCGAAGGTCAACATGTACGCGTTCACCACCCAGACCAGCGAGGTCTCGGAAAAACCGAGAGCTTCCCGGATCGACGGCAGCGCCACGTTCACGATCGTGGTATCGAGTACGATCATCAGGACCCCGGCGCACAGCACGTACAGCGCCCACCATCGCTTTCGCGTATCGATACTCCCTGTCATCACAAACCTCTCTTTCCAGCCAATGTCACATCGAGCCCATAGAGCATGCCAGCCCAGCGTCCTTCGGTGCAATCCGCGTAGTGTGACGGTACATCGTCGTGGAGCAACGACAGCTGGCAACCCGTTTTCATTGCGGTGATCTCAACCGTCACTCGCGTCGTCACGTACCAGTGCTCTTCCATAGATAGAGTGAATACCAGCCTGCGGTCGGGGATGATCTCGACGTAGTGACCGGTGTATTCGATCAGCTCGCCGTCTCGCTGTTCCGCGAAGCGAAAAAATCCTTCGACCCTTGGATCGATCTCGACGTGCGTCATCGGACGCGATGCTGTGGCGAACAGCCACTGCCGCGCGAGCTCGGGATCGAGCCACGCGCCGAACACATCCGCGGGCGGCACGCTGAATCGTCGAGCGATGCGTATCGCGGCGCGCGGCGGTGCCAGCGACCGGGAGGGACTGCCTCTTCCTCGGCTCATCAGAGATTTCATGGTTGGCTCCAAGCAGTAAACCTTGTACGACCATAGTCGTTCGGCCATGTCCGAATTCGACAACGCTCACCAGCACCTACTTGATCAAGGATCAATTGGCCCCACATTCACCGGATTACGTCAGGAGGCCGCATGAAGAAGGTATTGAGCGTTGTCCGCGGCGGAGAGCCCCACTGGGTCGGCGACGGCTTTCCGGTTCGCACGATCTTCCACTACGAGGGCGTCGGGAGAGAGCTCGCTCCCTTCCTGCTGCTCGATCACGCCGGGCCAGCCGACTTCGAGCCGACGGACCGTCAGCGCGGCGTGGGGTGGCATCCGCACCGCGGCTTCGAGACTGTCACCGTCGTATACGACGGCGAAGTCGATCACGAGGACAGCGGTGGCAACCAGGGGAGCATCGGCCCAGGGGACGTGCAGTGGATGACAGCCGGGTCCGGAGTTCTGCACAAGGAGTTGCATGGCCGCGACTACGCGCGGCGTGGCGGCAAGTTCGAGATGCTGCAGCTGTGGGTCAACCTGCCGGCCAAATCGAAGATGACCGCGCCGAATTACCAGACCTTGCTCGCACGCAACATTCCGACGGTTGAACTGCCAGAGGAAGCCGGGGCGGTCCGGGTCATCGCCGGCGAATTCCGAGGGGCGAAAGGGCCGGCGCGCACGTTCACGCCGATCAATCTCTTCGACGTCCGGCTACGCGGCGGCCATCGCTTGCAGCTCGATTTGCACGACGGCTACACGGCTGCGCTCTTCATCTTACAGGGCCGGGTGGTGGTGAACGGCGAAGAAAGCGCCGACCAGAACGAGCTGGTGGTGTTCCGGCGCGAGGGGGACACGGTGTCGATCGAAGCCATAGCCGACGCTACCCTGCTCATTCTGAATGGCCAGCCGATCGACGAACCGATCGTGGGCTACGGCCCCTTCGTCATGAACACGCGCGAGCAGATCCAGCAGGCCATTGCGGACATGCGCACCGGAAGGCTGGGCAAAGTGCCCGCCTCGACGGCTTGAGACAGGTCAGCGCAATGATGGGCCGCAGTCTTATTTCGCGGCCTGTTCCACCAGCGCCTTGATCCCAGCGATGTTCGGCAGCAGCGCCGCGGGCAGCCCGTGGCGCTGCTGCAGATACTCCGGCGCGTTGTAGGAAAGCCAAACACGCCCCTCGCTGTCCTGCCAGGCGAGCGCTTTGAGCGGCAGATCGATGGCAACACTCGGCACCGCCTGCATCAGTGGCGTGCCTGCCTTCGGATTGCCGAAGATCAGCATCTGGCTCGGTCGCATCGACAGGCCCGCCTTGGCGGCGTCGGCGCCGAAGTCGATGCGGGCGAAGACTATGAGCTGCTTCGATTTGACGAGCGATTCGAGGCGGTCGATGGTCTCGGTCACCGGGTAGTTACTGGCGACATTCTCGATTCCGTTATCGGCGCTTGCATCGGGACCGATCGCAGCCGCCGCCATCAACATCCAGGGCCAAAGCTTCATCGGGGCTCCTTGTTGACTCCTGATCCCCTCACCCCGACCCTCTCCCGCAAAGAGAGGGAGTCAGTGGGTGGTGTTGATCGCACCGACGATGCCCTTCAGCGTCGCGAAGCCCTTCTTCGCGTAGGCATAGCTCGGCGCGACTGCGGGGTCCTGTTCGGCTTCGACCACCAGCCAGCCCGCATATCCCGCCCGCGCCAGCGTGCGCAACACGGCGTCGAAGTCGATGGCGCCATCACCCGGGACAGTAAACGCGCCGTTCAGCACCGACTGCAAGAAGCTCCAGCCGTTGTCGCGAGCGAGCTTGATGACCGGCGGACGCACGTCCTTGCAATGCACGTGGCACACGCGAGCCAAATGCTTCTCGAGCACCGCCACCACACCGTCCGCTCCAGCGCCGGCGAAGGCCATGTGCCCAGTGTCGAATAACAGGCCCACCTCCTGGCCGGTGAAGCGCATGAGCGTGCTCACGTTGTCGGGCGTCTCGCAGTAAGCGCCCATGTGATGGTGGTACGCCAGGCGCACGCCGCGGCCAAGCAAATGGCGACCGAAGGCTGTCAGCCTCTCGCCGTAAGCCTTCCACTCGTCCTCACGCGTGAATTGCGGGCGCTTGGAGAGCGGCGTGTCGAGCTCGCCCTGGATGCTGTCCTGCACCTCGCCGTAGACCATGACTTTGGAGCCGTTTCGCGCGAGAAGCTCGAGATGCGGCGCGACGGCACGGATCTCTTCTTCGACCGATCGTCCGGCGAGGCGCCCCGAATACCAGCCCGAAACGCACGCCAATTTGTACTCGCCGAGCTTCGCCTTCAGCGCTTCGGGCTCCTTCGGGAATTTGTTGCCGAGCTCGAAACCCTCATAGCCGATCTCCTGCCCCTCGGAAAGCGCGGTTTCGAGCGGCGTGTCGCCCCCGAGCGAGGGCAGATCATCGTTCATCCACCCGATCGGGTTGATGCCGATGCGGACGTCGAAGCCGCTTGCCATCGCTACACCCGTTGACCCTGCTTTGCTTCCGCGTACGCGGCGCGTGCAGCGCGAACCGTTTCGCGCTCGGACACTTCCGGCACCCCGACCTCCCACCAGGCGCCGCCATCCTCGGTGGTCTGGTCCGGGTCGGTGTCGATCACGATAACGGTGGTACGCTCCGCCGCGCGGGCGCGCTTCACCGCCTGCTCCAGTTCCGCCACCGAACGCGGGTGCTCGGACAGACAGCCCAGGCTCTGCGCGTGCAGGGCAAAGTCGATTTCCGCCAGGCCCTGCGATCCCTGACGCGTGTCCTTGAGGAGGTTATTGAACGGCGCACCGCCGCAGGCCTGCTGCAGCCGGTTGATGCAGCCGTAGCCGCGGTTGTCGAGCAGCACCACGACCAGCTTCTGACCGAGCGACACCGATGTAGCCAGCTCGCTGTTCATCATCAGGTAGGCGCCGTCGCCCACCAGCACGACCACCTCGCGCTCGGGCCTGGCCAGCTTCACGCCAAGGGCGCCCGCGATCTCGTAGCCCATGGTCGAGTAGCCGTACTCGAGGTGATAGGCGCCCGGCACCCCGGCGCGCCACAGCTTGTGCAGCTCGGCGGGAAGCGTCCCCGAAGCGCATACCACGATATCTGTCGCGGGCGACGAGTCGAGCGAGCGCTGGACCGCGCCGATCACGTCGCCCTCGTAGGGCAGCCTGCTCCCGCGCTCGGCGTCTTTGCGGGAAGTCAACGCGGCGATGCGCGAGCGCCACGCGGCACCGAGCTGCTTCGCCTGTGACGTCCAGGCCTCCTCTGCCCGCCATTGTGCGGTCGCCGCCGACAGTGCTGCCAGACCTTGCCCCGCATCCGCGATGAGCGATACCCCGTGCAGCCTGGCCGCATCCAGCGCGTTAACGTTGATACCGATCACCTTGCTCTTCGGAAACAGCGCGTTCGATCCAGTGGTGAAATCCTGCAGACGCGTGCCCACCGCAAGAATCAAGTCCGCTTCGCGCGCGAGCGTATTCGACGCCGGCGAGCCGGTCACGCCGATCGACCCCATCTGCTGCGGGTGATCCCACGCGAGCGAGGATTTGCCGGCCTGCGATTCGGCGACCGGCACGCCATGCCGCTCGACGAAGGTGCGCAACGCTTCGGTGGCCCGCGCATACAGCACGCCGCCGCCGGCGATCAACAGCGGACGCTTCGCGGAGCGAACCAGCGCGGCCGCGCGCTGGAGCTCGGCCGCATCCGGCGGTGGGGCGCGGAAGCTCACCGTCTCTGGCTCGAAGAAGGCGGCCGGATAGTCGTACGCGGTCGCCTGCACGTCCTGCGGCAACGCCAGCGTCACCGGGCCGCACAGCGCGGGATCGCTGAGCACGGCGATCGCGCGCGGCAATGTGCTCAGAAGTTGCTCGGGTGTGACGATCCGGTCGAAATAGCGGGACACCGGCTTGAAGCAGTCGTTGGCCGACACTCCGCCATCCTGGAAGTCTTCGACCTGCTGCAGCACCGGGTCCGGCGCGCGCGAGACGAAGATGTCGCCCGGCAGCAGGAGCACAGGCAGCCTGTTGACGTGGGCGAGCGCAGCCGCGGTGACGAGGTTGGTGGCGCCGGGGCCGATCGATGTCGTGACGGCCATGATGCGGCGACGGAAGTTCGCTTTCGCGTACGCGATCGCCGTATGCGCCATGGCCTGCTCATTGTGTGCACGGTAGGTGGGCAGCTGCTCGCGCACCCCGTAGAGGGCCTCGCCTATCGCAGCGACGTTGCCGTGACCGAAGATCGCCCACACGCCGGCGCAGTAGGGCAGCGTCTTGCCATCGATCTCGACTCGATAGGACGCGAGCTTCCTGATCAGCGCTTGCGCCATGGTGAGGCGGATGGTTTTGCTCATGGTTACCTCGTTTGTAAGTGCCCAACCACTCCGTCACGCTTCGCGTGCCTTCCCTCCTTGAAAAGGAGGGGAGACGAAAACCCTACTTCCCCTCCTCCCTGAGGAGGGGTGCCTGCGTAGCCGGCGGGGTAGAGGGAGTATGAACGACCATGATCAGCCGACGACAGAAGATTGCCTATCGTGCCAGACAACCAGACTCGGTGCCGGCTAAACCCTGTTGCGCCGCTTCGGCGCTGGGCGCGCCGGCTCCTTTTCGTTGCGCGCCGTGCTGGTGATCGTCGGCCATGCCCGGGACAGCTCCCGTTCGACACGGTCCAGGTGCTGCCGCATGAGGTTCGAGGCGGCCCGGGAATCGTGTGCGCGGATGGCGGTCAAAATATCTTCGTGATCCTGATTGCTCTGATCGCGCAGCTCGTGTGTGCTGAAGTACTCCTCGATGCGCCGGTGCAGGCTGCCATCGCGCAGGTCCCACAGCACGTTGGTCAACAAGACCAGCGCCGTGTTGCCGCTCGCCTCCGCGACGCGCACGTGGAACAGCCGGTCGGCTGGGTGACGCAGATCGTAGCGGCTGGAGTCGTCGCGTATCGCATCGACGGTTTCCTGGATCGCATCGAGCTGCTCTGTGGTCGCATTCTTCGCCGCCTCCGCTGCAATGGTGGACTCGACCATGCGCCGCGCCGCGAGCAGCTCGAACGGCCCCACGTCGCCCGCCTTGCGCGCGCGCCAGGTCGACGCCCGCGACGCTGCCTCCTGCCGCACATACACGCCCGAGCCCATGCGCACATCCACCAGCCCCTCCACCTCCAGAGCGATGAGGGCTTCCCGCACCGGCGGGCGCGAGACGCCCAGGCGCACTGCCAGATCTCGCTCCGAAGGCAGACGCGCATTGGGCAGCAGCTCCCCGCTCGCGATCATCGCGACGATCTGCTCCGCTATTTGATGATAGATGCGGCGTGGTTCGACCAGTGTGAGCGGCATGGGATGTCAGAAGGCTCACGCCCGGTGAGCCGGGTCGGCCTTAACGGGACAGTGGCAGCCAGGTGGTAACTTGCCATAGTGGTCAGACCAGTATACCATCCGCGCACGCCTTCCTCAATCGGCAGGGGGCCGATCAGGCAGACCTGGCAGGCCGGCTCGGGAGGGAGAGGCGGTTAAATGGAACAACATTAAATGGAACAACAATAGGAGGGTAGGCAATGAAAAGGACGTTGCTCGTGCTCATCGGGGCGGCGCTGCTCGCGTTCGCCTTCAGCGGTCCGACCATGGCTCAGCAGAAGAAGACGCTGGCCGTCGTAGTGAA
>DATJZQ010000235.1:0-38161 GCA_035499005.1 Burkholderiales bacterium
GCGTCATTCGAACGGCATCCCGTGCCGCGGGGTCGCTACTTCCGATTCGCGACCGTAGTATCCTACTCGCCGAAGTCCACCCCCCAACCTGGAGGAGAACATGAAAAACCCGTTGGATTCGCTGTGGGGTACGGTCATATCGGGCCTGGTGCTGACGTTGATCCTGTACTGGATTGTCAAGCTTGCCCTGGGGAGCTAGCCATGGACTGGGGAGCGTTCATCCATTACGGCCTCATGCGCTGGCTGCATATCCTAGCGGGCGTGATGTGGATCGGCCTGCTCTACTACTTCAACTTCGTGCAAGTCGCCGCGCTCAAAGCCGCGCAGGCGGATAACTCGGCGGCTGGGATCAGCCGGCACGTTGCGCCCCGGGCTCTGCTGTATTTCCGTTGGGCGGCGGTGGTCACCTGGCTGGCGGGCGCCTCGATACTCGGCGGCCACTTCCTCGACGCTTTCTTCTTCCAGCAGAAGGTCTACGTCCCGATCGGGGTCGGCGCCTGGCTCGGCACCATCATGCTGTTCAACGTCTGGGTGCTGATCTGGCCCAATCAGAAGAAGATCCTGGGGCTCGTACAGGCTTCCGACGAGGAGAAGAACAAGGCGCGCCGCGTCGCGTTCCTCGCTTCACGCACCAACACCATGCTCTCGCTGCCGCTGCTGTTCTTCATGGTCGCGAGCGGAGGGGTGTTCCGCACAGCGCTGTTCGGGAGCTGACGAGCCCGGCCGGCGGCTCACTGTTGCGAGGGCGGCACGCGTTCCAGGCCTTGGATGCGGTCGCCCGGTTTCACCCCGCGCCTTGCGAACCAGCCCTGATTCATCTCGAGCGAGAAGGCGGCGCTCGCTTTCGCGGCGTGGGTGTCCTCGGTCCGTGGCCGCATGTCCTCGATGTTGATGATCCGCCCGCTGCGGTCGATGAAGGCGACCGACAGCGGGATCAACGTGTTCTTCATCCACATCGCGTGCCGTCCTGGCTCCTCGTACACGAACAGCATGCCCTGATTCTCCGGCAGGCTCTCGCGGTACATGAGGCCGGTGCGCCGGCTCTCGTCGGAATTGGCCACCTCCGCCCGAATCGAATGCCCTTTGATGCGCAGCGGATAGGTGAGCAGCGGATCGGCGCGGAGCAGTCCCGGCACGTGGAGCGCAAGGCCGACGACGAGCGCGGCGGCGAGCAGCCTCATGCTGCGCTCCTCAAGGCCGGCAGCCGGTGTTGTGCGATGCAATAGCGCCGTCTTTCGCGGATCGGTGAAGCGAGTCCAAGCATGGGTTGACAATCCCCAGTGGTTTCTCTATTTTGAACGCGCTGTACGCAAGGTGCAGCGCGCTCTTTGAGGCAGTCTTTCCTCCGCTTCAAACACGCAACAATGCAACGTCGCAAAGCGTCCGCAGTCAATCAAGACGCGATGCGCAACACTTTTGGGAGGTAACCTCGATGGTCAAGCAATTGTCGCTCAAGAAAGCGGCGTTGTCCCTTGCTGCGGCCGCGGCAATGGGTGCGGCAGGTTATGCGTCCGCACAAGGCGTGGATACGTTGGAATCCAAACAGTATCCGAACTACGTGACGGACGACATGCTGCTCAACGCCGACAAGGACGCCAACAATTGGCTGCTCTATGGTCGCGATTATCAGACGACGCGCTACAGCCCGCTGCGGGAGGTGAACCGGGACAACGTGAAGCGCCTGCGCCCCGTGTGGAACCTGTCGTTCGGCGTGCTGGAGGGGCAGGACAGCCAGGCGGTGGTGGTGAACGGCACGGTGTACGTGACGACGTCTTTCAACCGCGTGATTGCGGCTGACGGCGTCACCGGTCTGGTGAAATGGAAGTACGAGCGCGAGCTGCCGGGCGACGTGTTTCCGAAGCTGTGCTGCGACGTCGTGAACCGCGGCGTGGCCGTGTACCGGAACAAGGTCTACCTGGCGACCCTCGACGCTCACATCGTCGCGCTCGACAATCAGACCGGCAAGGTAGTGTGGGACAAGAAGATGGGTGATTACACCTACGCCGAGACCTTCACCATCATGCCGATGGCGTTGCGTGGCAAGATCATCTTCGGCACGGCCGGCGCCGAGTACGGTGTGCGCGGCTGGATCAAGGCGATCGACGCCGACACCGGCGAGCAGGTTTGGCAGACCTACACCATTCCTGGTCCCGGCGAGCCCGGTAACGACACCTGGGCGGGCGAATCCTGGAAGTACGGCGGCGGCTCGGCATGGATCACCGGCTCCTACGATCAGGAGACCAACCGCCTGTTCTGGCCGGTCGGCAACCCCGGTCCGGACTTCGACCGCCATGTGCGCCTGGGTGACAACCTGTTCACCAACAGCAACCTGGTGCTCGATCCCGACACCGGCAAGATGCTCTCGTACTTCAACTACACGCCCAATGATCCGTACGATTACGACGGCGTGAACGAGATCATCCTGGCCGACGTCGGCGGCAAGAAGCTGTGGCTGCACGGGTCGCGCAACGGCCACGTCTATGGCATCGATCGCGACGCCACGGGCAGCGGCAAGGCGGGCAAGGAGCACAAGTGCGTGTGGGTATCCGCTCTGCAGCGCGTGAACTGGACCAAGCCGCTCAACACCGGGAACAACTGCAAGCCGGTCTTCAACTACCCGGAGAAGGATGTGGTGTATGACAAGGTGACCAAGGACATCGCTCCTTCATTGGACGGTGGCAAGGAATGGCACCCGATGTCGTACAGCAAGCGCACCAAGATGGTCTACGTGCCGGTATACGACTTCGCGATGGACCTCCAGGCCAAAAAGATGGAGTGGAAGCGCGGCGAGTGGTATCTGGGCGCCAAGGTCATCACCTTCAATGCCGGCGCAGGCCATATCAAGGCATTCGATGCGGCCACGGGCAAGCTGGTGTGGGACCGGGCCTTCAGCTGGCCCGCCACGAGCGGTATCCTGACCACCGGCGGCGGTCTCGCTTTCTACGGCGATCCGGAGGGTTACTTCCACGCCCTGGACGATGAAACCGGCGCGGATCTGTGGGCCTTCCAGGTGGGTTCCGGCATCCATGGCAACCCCACCACCTACACCGCTAACGGCAAGCAATACGTTGCCATCGTGTGGGGTGCGGGCGGCGGCGGGATCTGGCCCCTGTACTACGCAGACTTTCTCAAGACGCACCAGAAGGGCGGCGGTCTGATGGTGTTCGCGCTGGATTGATCACGCGGGCTGTCGACAACTCCTAGCCATCGACAATTTCGGTGGCGAGATCGCGGGGGAGGGCAGCGATGCCCTCCCCCAGCATTTTCCCGCTCGCATTCGCTGGCAATCGCAGCGCGGTCTGTGCGAAGATCGGGCAGCGAAAGGGAGCATGCACCAGAAGGGGAATATCGAGGGTTTATGAAGGAGCAAAAGTTGCGGAGGGCTGTTTTTTGGGCGTTCGGCTTGGCCGCCCTGCTCGCGATCGGCGCGGGACGGGCGCAGCAGGCGCAGGACCCCGACGAGATCAAAGACACCCTGGCGCGCGCCAAGGCCAAGGGCGTGCTCACCGCGTGCGCCGATCCGTACGATTGGCCGTACTCGGACAAGAGTGCGGTGCCGCCGGGATTCGATATCGAAATCTTCCAGCAGATCGCGAAGCTGGGCGGCATGCGGGCCGAGATCTACTGGGCCGACACCGGAACGCGAGGCGGGCTTGGCCGGGCTTTCCGCAGCTCGATCTTCGCCAAGCGTTGTGACATCTTCCTCGGCCTGTCGGACAACCGTGAGGATGATGCGCTGCCAGGCAAGCTGGTGTTTACCACCCCGTACATCAGCCTGGGCTACGTGCTGGTGGTGCAGGGCAAGGCCGACGGCATGAAGTCGCTGCAGGAATTGAAGGACAACCACATCAAAGTAGGTGTGTCGATGTCGACCCCCATCGATGACTACATGTTCAGCAACAACATCCCGCGTGAGCTGTATCTGGGGAACCGGCGCATCATGGAAGGGATGGCAAAGGGCGAGGTCGACGCCAGCATGGTGTGGGCGACCGCCATCGCGGTGGCGAAGCAGGAGTTCCCCGACGCGAAGTTCCACATGGTGGAAGGCTACGTCCCGCTGCCCGAGCACCGTTTCAACAGCAGGTTCGCGGTGCGCAAGGAGGACCAGAGCCTGCTCGAGTTCGTGAACCAGGGCATCGGCACGCTGCTGAACGACGGCAAAGTGAAGCAGATCCTGGAGAGCTACGGCGTGCCTTTCTATCCGCCGATTTCCTAGCGCGGGACTTACCCGGGGACGACCATGTCGCATCTCATAGCAAGGCGGTTCGGCAATCCAATGGGCGGCTTACTGCTGACGCTGGTCGTGGTCATCGGTTTGAGCCTGGGTGTCGTGCAGCGCGCGGCGGCCCAGTACAAAGCGAACGAGAAGGACCTCGAAGTGCCAACCAACGATCTGAAGGTCGTGGAGGATGGCAGGGCCAAGTATGCGCAGCGATGCTCGTTCTGCCACGGTGGCGACGGTCACGGCGGCAAGGGCCCCTGCCTGACCTGTGGCAAGTTCCGCTACACCGGCAACACCAATGCGGAGATCTTTGCGACCATCGCCAGCGGCATCAGCAACCGCTCTCTGGGCGGTACGATGGGTGCGTTCGGGACGACCATGACCGCGGAGGAGATCTTGAGCGTGGTCACGTTCCTGCGCTGGGAGGAGGTCCGCCGGATCTCGGCGGGCGAGATCCCTGACCCGCACAAGGAGTGATGCGCGCTCGTCCCGCGCGTCTATCGCGTAGCGCGGGGCGGCAGCGGCTTCAGCTCTTTCCTGTGCTTCCGAAACCGCCGGCGCCGCGTTTGCTCTCGGGGAAGGCTTCCACCGGGTTCAACTGTACCTGCACCACGGGGACAAACACGAGCTGGGCGATGCGTTGCATGGGGGTCAGCGTGAAGACCTCGTTTCCGCGGTTCCACAGCGAAACGAAGATCTGCCCTTGATAGTCGGAGTCGATGAGGCCGACGAGATTTCCCAGCACGATCCCGTGCTGATGCCCCAATCCCGAGCGCGGCAGCACCACGCCGGCAAGGCCGGCGTCGCCTAGGTTCACCGCCATTCCGGTGGGCACCAGCTCGGTCTGTCCAGGCTTCACCTCGATCGCGCGCTCGATGCACGCACGCAGATCCAGGCCGGCCGAGCCGCGGGTAGCGTAAGCCGGCATGCTCTGCGCGAGGCGCGCATCGAGGATCTTTACGTCGATGGTGCGCACGGAGAGCGTGACCTGCCGCGGCGCTAGCGCCGCACAGCCTTGAGCCTGACCGATGCTCCGCTGCGAAACAAGCGCGCGATGTGCTCGACCAGCCGGCGTGCCTGCACCGCCTTGGGCGCTCTCGCCAGCCGATGCTGCCCGCTCTCGTCGAGCAGGACCAACTCGCTCTCCTCGCTGCCGATCGCGTCCTGCGCCAGATTGGCTGCGAGCAGCGGCAGCTTCTTGCGCCGGCGCTTGTCCTCGGCGAGGCGCTCCAGGTCCTGGCTCTCCACCGCGAAGCCAACGCAGAACGGGGGATCCGGGCGGTTGGCGACGCTCGCCAGAATGTCGGCTGTCGGCTCCAGCTCGAGCGTGAGCGTCTCGTCGCTCTTCTTCATTTTGTGAGAGGCGGGTCTCGCGACGCGATAGTCCGCCACCGCTGCAACGCTCACGAAGATCTCGCAGTCGGCGACGTTGGCGTTCACCGCGTCCAGCATCTGCTGCGCCGACACCACCCCCACGAGACGCGCCCGCGCCGGTGCGGACAGTGCAGTAGGACCCGACACCAATGTCACGTCCGCCCCCGCATCGATCGCGGCCTGAGCGATCGCGTACCCCATGCGCCCCGAGCTGCGGTTGGTGATCCCGCGCACGGCGTCGATTGCCTCGAAAGTGGGGCCAGCCGTCACCAGCATGCGCACTCCGGCGAGCACAGCCGGCTGCAGAGCTGCAATGGTTTCACGGTGGATCTCCTCGGCCTCGAGCATGCGGCCGGGGCCCACCTCACCGCACGCCTGATCGCCGCTCGCAGGTCCGGCGATGCGCACACCGTCGCCGGTGAGCGCGCGCAAGTTGCGCTGCGTGGCGGGGTTGTCCCACATCTGCCGGTTCATCGCAGGCGCGACCAACAGCGGACACTCGCGGGCCAGGCACAGAGTCGAGAGCAGGTCGTCCGCCAGGCCCGCCGCGAGCTTGGCGAGAAAGTCCGCGCTGGCGGGCGCGACGACGATGATGTCGCGATCGCGTGTGAGCTCGATGTGGGGCATGCCGCTCGCCGGCCGCGAATCCCACAAGTCGGTGAGCACGGGCTTGCCGGACAGCGCCTGCATGGTCGTGTCCGTGATAAAGCGGCATGCGGCCGGCGTCATGACCACCTGTACATCCGAGCCGTCCTGCGTGAGCAGACGGCACAGCTCGGCTGCTTTGTAGGCCGCGATCCCGCCGGTCACTCCGAGCAGGACGCGGCGCGTGGACTTCGAACCCATTCCTCCAGCACCGGAAAGTCAACCTGGGACGTGTAATATACACCCGCGAACCCAACATACGGTTTTGCTGGCTGCGCGCGAGCACATGGCGATCAACGATTGGCCGGAGGGCGAGCGGCCGAGAGAGAAGCTGCGGGAAAGGGGCGCGGCGGCGCTCAGTTCGGCGGAGCTGCTCGCCATCGTGCTGCGCACCGGCATGCGCGGCAAGAGCGCGGTCGATCTCGGGCGCGAGCTGCTGCAGGAGTGCGGCAACCTCACGTCCCTGTTCAGTGCAGACCTGGACCGCTTGCTGGCGATCAAAGGGCTCGGCAACGCCAAGGCCGTTCAGCTTCAGGCTGTCATCGAGCTCGCACGCCGGGCGCTGCAAGAGCAGATCAAGCCGGGCCTGAACCTGAACTCGCCCAAGACGGTGCGCGATTTCCTGCGCCTCACGCTGCGCAGTCAGGATAAGGAATCGTTCCTGGGTATCTTTCTCGACGCTCAGAACCGAGTGCTCGCGGTCGAGGAGCTGTCCAGCGGAACGCTGACGCAGACATCGGTTTTCCCGCGCGAAGTCGTGAAGCGCGCGCTCAAGAGCAACGCCGCGGCGGTCGTGTTCGCGCATAACCACCCGTCGGGCCTCGCCGAGCCCAGCCGCGCCGACGAAGTTCTGACGCAAGCGCTGAAGCAGGCCCTGGCCCTGGTCGACGTCAAGGTGCTCGATCACTTCATCGTGGGCGGCTCGAGCGCGATGTCCTTTGCCGAGCGGGGGCTTCTGTAACGGCCGTGACTCGTGATTCGTAAAATCGGAACTCGCGAACACACGAATCACGAATCATCAGTCGTCGATCTTGAACACGACCTCCTGATCGGCCTGATACGTGGTGCCGTCCCTTTTGAATTTGTACTGCCGGACCGCGGTCAGGACAGCTTCCTCGAACACGCCGGCCGGCTCCGACGCGAGGATCTGCACGTCCGTGACGCTTCCGTCGAGGGCTACGCTGAGCCTCACCTTCACTCGCCCCTGAATATGCTGAGCCTCCGCCTCGGGCGGATAGACCGGCCTCACCTTCTTTACCGGCTTCACGTCCCGGAATACTGACGGAAGAGGCGGCGGCTCCGGCGCTGGCTCCGGCTCCTTCTCCTCTTTGCGCGGCACCGGCTGCGGCTCCGGTTGGCGCTCCGGCAACGCGATGCGCGACGGCGCTTCGTTCGGCACCGGTTTCGGCGGCTCGATCGGGATCGCGGGCCGCTTGATTCTCTTCGGCGCAGGCAGCGGCTTCGGTTTGATCTCCGGTGGCGGCGGCCGAGGCTCGGCCTCCGGCGTCGGCTCGAGCCGCACCGACATCACCGGCGTGGGCGGTGGCTCTTCGGGTGCGCGCAGAAAGGACCAGTCGACGCCGAACAGGAGGATTGGAACGAGAAGCTCGACCGCCAGCGCGATGAGCGCCGCTTTCCACAGCGGCAGCGCCTCGCTGTCGCGGTCGTGCGGCTGCGCCCACAGTGCTCCCCTGAGCGCGAGACCCGTCGCGGTCATTGCATGCGGGCGTCGAATCTCATCGGCGCTTCTCGGCCTTGGCCGCGATCCCCACCGTAGTGATTCCCGCCGCGCGCACGCTGTCCATCACCTTCAGCAAAACCTGCAGCGATGCGTCCTTGTCACCCGCCAGCACCACCTCGACCGGCTTGTCGCGCTTGAGCGCAGTCAATTTGTCCTGCAGCGCCTGCGGAGTGACGGTCTTGCCGTCCAGCACGATCTCGCCCGCCTTGGTCACTCCGACCGTGATGGTCGAAGGCTTCAGATCCCGCAGCGTGCTCGAGCCGGGCAGATCCATCTCGACGCCCGTCCCGGCGATCATCTTCACCGAGATGACAACGAAGAACACCAGCAGGAACATCATGATGTCGATCATGGGCACGACCTCGACGCGAGGGCGGGCGGCGTCGAAGTAGCTCGAGCGTATGCGGCGTGTCACTCACGCCTCCCTGCGGTTGATCGCGATCGGCTTGGCTGCATGTGCCTGTTTCACGGGCACGCCCTGATGCGACGATCCGCCGCCCCAGAAGCGGTTGATCAGCATCACCTTGAGCAGATCCATCTGATGCAGGGCAAGGCGCACGCGCTTGTTGAAGTGATTCAGGAACAGCACGGCGATGATGGCGATGAACAGGCCCACTCCGGTGGCGACCAGCGCCTCGGCGATGCCCCCGGTCACCATGCGCGTGCCCGCGCCCGCCGTGGCCGACACGCCGAGCACGTCGAACGCGTGCACCATGCCGATGATCGTGCCGAGCAGGCCCATCAGCGGCGCCAGCGTCACCGCCGTGTCCAGCACCCAGACATGCCTGTCGATCCGCGGCAACTGCCACATGATCGCCTCCTCGATATGGCGGTCCATGGTGTCGGCGTCCTCGCCGCGGGAGGCCAGTGCGGCGGAGATGATCGAGCGTTGCAGCGATCCTTCGTAGTGAGTCGCGAGCTGTTCCAGCTTGTCCACGCTCTGGTATTCCACCAGCTGCAGGTCGTGCTCCATCGCCTGGCCCGATTGCAGCACCCGGTGAAAGAACCAGGCGCGCTCGATGATCACGGCCAAGGTGGTGAGCAGCAGCACCGCCATGAGCGGAAGTAGCCCGCCGGACACAATGGTGAGCTGCCACAGTTTCTCGATCATGGGCTGCATGGTTCGCCTCTCGTCAGGTCCGACTGCTATTGGGTCGGCGGATAGAACGGCATGC
Source organism: Burkholderiales bacterium (assembly GCA_035499005.1). Lineage (GTDB taxonomy): Bacteria > Pseudomonadota > Gammaproteobacteria > Burkholderiales > SHXO01 > SHXO01. Next base: position 9,158 of record DATJZQ010000235.1, read on the forward strand.
CGTAGCGTTCGACGATCCGCTTGATCTCTCCGCTTTGGAGCATCTGCCCGAACGCCTCGTCGATGAACTGCTTCAGCTCCGTTTCCTTCGCCTTGACTGCCCAGGCACTGTTCCAGCGCAACTCCGGCACTGGGACATAGCCTTTGACCACCGCGAATTCGGCCTCGGGATGCTCCAGCCTGGCCTGTGATATCGCGCCCGACCACAGCATTGCCGCGTCGATCTCTCCTTTGAGCAGCGCGTCCACCACGCGGAAGTTCTGGAAGAACGTCGCGTACTCCAGGCCGTTGGCCTGTGCGTAGTCCTGCATCGGCGAGTATGCCGGCACGCCGATCTTGACGTGCAGGGCCCGCAGATCATCGAGGCTCCGCGCGGCCTTCGCGGCCCCCTGCGTCACCAGCACAAATCCTGTGCTGAGATAGGGGCGGGTGAACACGAGCTGGTGATTCGCTTCGTGATCGTCGCTACCAGTGATGGTGAGCCCCAGGAAGATATCGCAGATGCCTTTGTCGATGGTGCGGGCGAAAGCCGGACCGAGTCCGAATCGCGTACCTGTGTTGGCCCAGCTCACACTGACCTCCCAGCCATGCTGCTTGGCGATCGCCTGCAGGATCTCGATGTCGATGCCGGCCGGCTCCTGCTTGCGCGCGGTGCGCGAGAACGGCCAGAACCAGGCATCTGCACAGGCGAGGATATGCCCCATCTTCTCGATGCGGGTCATGGCGTCGACCTCTTTCAACTCGAGCGGGATAGCGGTCGGCGGATAGTCGCGGTAGCCAGACTGGTACAGCTGGTCGTTCAGTGGGTCGAACACCTCCGGCCTGCGGTAGCCCAGCCGCGGCTTTCTATTCTTCCCGTACACGTATTCGGGCTCCAGCTCGAAGACCTCGGCGGCCGCCGCCCAAGTCACCGTGCATGTCGCCGCCATCTCCAGCAACAGCAAGGCGGCGCAGCAGAGCTTCCACGGGAATATCCGCACCATGTTCAGCGATGCGTTGTCATGCGGCGCCGAGAAAAGCGCGGTCGACGAACAGCGTCAGCCCTACCACGAGCACCACAATCGAGATCGCTGCCACGACGCGCGGTTCCCAGCGGAAGCGCCGCAGCCACATCAGCAGCGGCACGGCAATCACCACCGCGATCGCCTGCCCGGCCTCGACCCCCAGATTGAAGTTGAGCAGGGCCCAGATGAGCCCCTGCTTGGGCAGCCCGAGCTCGCGCAGCACGTTGGAGAAGCCGAACCCGTGCATCAGGCCGAAGATGAAGGCCACTGCCCAGCGGTGTGAAACGGCGTGGCGCATGAACAGGTTCTCGGCGGCGACGTAGGCGATGGACAGGGCGATGGTGGCCTCGACCAGGCGCTCGGGCAGCACCACGACGTTGAGCGCAGCCAGCGCGAGCGTGATGCTGTGGGCGACCGTGAACGCGGTGATGATCTTGAGCAGCGACCACAGGTTGCCCCCGCGCAGCGCCAGCGCCAGCAGGAACAGCAGGTGATCATAGCCGGTGAGGATGTGCTCGATACCGAGCAGGAAAAAACTGCCGACGCCCCGCGTCGTGACACCCTCGGAAACGCTCACGCGCGCCTCCCGGGCGCCCGGCAGGAACACGAACTGCTCGCTGCCCCCTGGCCACTGGATGTTGGCGATGGTGTGGTAGCCCGCGCCCAGCACGTCGAACAAGTCATCGCGGATGGTGAGTTCGCGCGGGGCATGCTCACAGACGAACGGGATCTGCACCGCCACAGTGCCGCCTTCCTGACTGGGAGGAGTGACCGACCCTGCAGCGGCTTGGCACACATGGCCATCGGCTTCGATGCGAATCCTCTGCTCGATCGCTGTGAGCAGCGGCGAGTAATCAGACCCGGGACCGGGTTTGGGGAGCTGCAACGCCTCCAGGCCCTGCGGTGCGGCTGCATTCAAAGCCAGAACCAGGTTGTACCGGACGTTCTGTCCCGTGACGGTGATGGTGGCGAGCCCCTTGCCCACCGTATGCGCAGCGGCCGGCGCAGACGCGAGCAGCAAGAGCAGAGCCGATGAGAAGCGCCGCGCGCGGCGCGCAGTGATTGAGCAAGTGACGTGCGGCATTCGCGCGAGTGCGCCGGGAATCTTGGACTGGGTTGAACGTCCAGTGAAGCGAAGCTGACCGGTCAAGGGGACTTGACCACGGCTTGCCCTTGGCCGGACTCGGTTGCGGCCTTGATCAATCCGACGAGATTGTCGATCTGGTAGTTCGCAATGGTCACGACCGAGGGACGTCCGACCGCCATGACGTAACGGCTCAACTTGTCGGGCGCCACGTCGCCCACTGCGACTTGAAGGAGCGGTTGCAACTGGTTAGGGCGGTACACGAGGATCACCATCTGCGGGTTGGCTAGCCCGTACTGCTCGACCGCGGCGGGGAGAGTGCGCTCCATCCGCGTGCGGCCGAAACCCTGCAGCGCCGTCTCGATGCGCTGAGCCATGGCCGGATCGGCCTGGTGTGCGTGTGTCGCATCCGTCTTGGCGTGGACGCCGTGGTAGAACCAGGCGCCGGCTGCGTCCCGTTCGAAGCGATGCACTGCGCCGGCGTACGCCACTTCGATTGCGCCGACCTGTTCGAGCGGCACGGGCACCAGCAGGCGAGGGTCGCGTTGCGCCGGGGCGCTTTCCTCGCGCTGCGAGCGCGCGCGGTCGGTCAGCTCGATTGCGGTGATTGCGCCTGCCAGCACCAGCAGCACGATCCATATGACCGACAGCCTGACGCTCACGCCGCCGCGCTTCGTCTCGCTCCCGCTCACCTCTGCCTCCACCACACGGCGATGCCGACGAGCGCCATCAACGCCGGGATGACGACGATAGTCAGGAATACCGTGCCATGGATCTGGCGATTGGTGAGATTGACGCGCGGCACGTCGTAAGTGCGCGGCGCGATGCCGATCAGGTTCTCCTTCGAAGCGAGATAGTTCACCGTGTTGAGGAACAGCTTGCCGTTCCCCATGATGTGATAGAACGAGTTGGTGGCAAAGTCCGAATCGCCGATCACGGCGATCCGGTTGCTCGTTGTCGGCTTCTCGTTTGGCATCGCAGCTGGTTGCGCCGGTTTCCCTTTCGCCTCGCGCTGTACAGCCTCAGCCGAAGCGACGTACTCGGGGCGCCGGTTGACGATCACCATGATGGTCAGGGGCCCCGGCTTGGCGTTGCCGGGTTTGAGGTCGACGCGATCGCGATTGCTTTGCCCGAAGCTGTCTCTCGACGAGTTGATCAACGGCCGAACGGCCGTCCCAGGGACGCGCTGAGGCGTCGGGGACAATGAACGGGCGCCCGGGAAGAACGTGAGCGGCAGGTCCCGCGTGATCTCGTCGCGGTTGTAGTCGCTGACCGCGGGGGCGGACACGTCGGTCCAGAAGTGGCTCGCCTCGTCGATCACGATATCGTCGTCGAGAACGACGCCGAACTCCCGGATCACGGGCTCCAGACCGGTCGTGATGAACGGATCGAGCATGAACAGCGCGTTGCCGCCGCCGGCCAGGTAGCGGTCGATCTCCTTGACTTCGGCCGGAAGCAAGGGGACCTTGGGACCGGCCACCACCAGCACGGAGCAGCGCGAGAGGTCGGCGTCGCCTTTCATCAGCGCCACCTTCTCGACCACGTAATTCATCGCTTCGAGGCCGTGGCGCGCCTTGGCGATCCCGTGCCGCTCGTGGATGTCGAAGCGGGCGCCCAAGCCGTGCGTGTGCCCCGCAGTGCCCTCGAGGTGATCGTGCGACTCCAGGCTGAACGGATCGGGTTCTACGTGGCCATCCAGAAAGCACACGACCTGCTGAACGCCCTGCGACACGCGCAGAATCCCGTTGGCGATGTCTGTCTCGGTCGGGCTGTTGACGGTCAGCCGCCGTCCCTCGCTTTCCAGGATCGCGGTGCCGGCAAATTCGACGCCGCGCATTCGGGCCTGGGCGGGATTGAGCATCGGATCGTAGAACTCGGTGGTGATCTTGCCCGTCTGCGACGCCATCAGCTGGTAGAGCTCGACCGTCTCGCGCATCATCGGATCGTGGAAGAAGGTGATGTGCACGGGCTTCTCGAGGCGCTGCAGCATGTCCCTGGTCTGCTGCGAAAGCGAGAACATTCCCGCCGTGGTCATGTCGAAGCGCACCGGGAAGCGGACCGAGAAGTAGGCGATGGCAAGCAGTACGCCGACTACCCCAAGCGTGTAGAGCGCGATCTCACCGCGGCGCTTGCGTATCAAAGAGCCAATCTCTGCGCGCAGGGCAAAGGCCCCCCACGCGGCCAACAAGAGTCCCGCGACGCCGAGCAGGCTGGTCCATAGCGTAGCCTCTACCAGCACCGCGCGAGCGCCGGCTGCGGCCGCCAGCAGCGCAATGCCCGCAAGCAACGTCAGCAGGTGACGAAATGATCCGTCCATGTCAGCGGCGCCACTGCAGATAGCTGGTGTTGAGGGTCAGCGCGATGGCACTCACGATGAGATAGAACATCACGGCTTCGGAGCGCACCAGGCCGCGGATGAAATCCGCGAAATGCTGGGAGAAGGACAGGTAGCCGAACAGGCTGCGCAGCGCGTAAGAGCTTTGGAAGCTCTGCAGATGGCCGACGAACCAGAACGCCAGGAGCACCAGCACACTGCCCAGCGCGGCGACAATCTGGTTCTGGGTCAGCGCGGAAAAGAACTGCCCGATCGCCAGCCCCGCCATGCCGAGCAGGACGAAACCCAGGTAACCCGACAGGATCGTCTTCGTCTCCGGGTTACCGTACAGGTACAGCGGGATCAGGTCGATGCAGGTGGCGAGCGTCATCAGCAGCAGTATGGTGGTCGCCCCCAGGTACTTGCCCAGCACGATCTGCCACGGTTTGAGCGGCAGCGTCATGAGCAGTTCCATCGTTCGTCCCGTGTATTCGCCGGAGAACAACCGCATCGTGAGGACCGGCACGATGATGAGCAGCAGCACGCCCATGTTCTGCAGCGTCTCGTCCATCGTGCCGATGCCAGTCTCGAACACGTTGCGCAGGAAGAAGAACCCCGTCAACACGAGAAACACCGACACCGCGAAGTAAGGGATCGGCGAACGGAAGTAGCTCACGAGCTCCTTCTGATAAATGGCGAGAAGACCTCTCATGCGGGGGCCTCGTCAAAACGGGCGGAGCCGGTCACGCGGCTTCCCGCTCGCGAACGCCTGCGCGCACGTAACGCAGAAAAACGTTTTCGAGCGTCGGCTGCTGACGCTCCAGCCGGTGCAGCTCCCAGCGGCTGGCAACGGCGCGCGCGATGTGCGACTCGATGCCGTCGCGCGCCTCGACCTGGCACTCGACGTAATGCGTCGAAGTGCGGCCTGGCAGCAGCTGGATCCTGACCGCATTGACACCCGCGATCGACAGCAGTTCTTGGCGCAGCGGATCGGCGGGTGCCGTCGCCTCCAGAACGACGCTGTTGGTCTGTTCGGATGCCCGTTGCAGCCCGCCCGGCGAGTCGATCGCCAGCAGCCGCCCTTGATTGATGATGGCCACGCGCTGACAGATCAGAGTCACCTCGTGCAGGATGTGCGTGGAGAGCAGAACGGCATGCGTCTCGCCGAACGCGCGGATGACCTCCCGGGTCTCCTGGATCTGTCCCGGGTCCAGGCCCGCGGTAGGCTCGTCCAGCAGCAGCACCTGGGGCTTCCCCAGCAACGCCTGGGCGAGTCCCAGTCGCTGCCGGTATCCCTTGGAAAGCTTGAAGATCTCGCTGCGGGTGACCGCTTCCAGCCGGCACGCTCCGATGACGCGCTCCAGCTCGGACGCAATCTCGCGCGCCGCAACGCCTTTGATCTTCGCTACGAAGCGCAGGAACGTGGACACGTCTAGAACGTCGTACAGCGGCGGATGCTCGGGCAGATAACCGATCTTCGCGGCTGCGGCCTCGTTCTGCGTGGCCATGTCGAAACCGGCCACGGTGACGCGTCCAGATGTCGGCGTCGTGTAGCCCGCGATCATCCGCATCGTCGTCGTCTTTCCGGCGCCGTTCGGACCCAGAAACCCGACGATCTCGCCCTGCCCAACGGTGAAGGACAGGTCGTGGATGATGGTCTTCGAGCCGTAGCGCTTCGAGACCGATTCGAGCACGATCGCCGGAGAGGCGGAGCTCACGATGGACATGGATTCAAATTAGGCAAAAAAGAAGCCCCCCGCACGGGGGGGCCTCTCGCAGCGCAGGATTAAGCGCGCTTCGCTTACTTATACCACCGGCCGCCCTTCGCGGCGTACTGGTCCTGGTCGTGCGCCATGAACAGCTGAGCGCCTTCCAGGTCGCGGATGAACTTCAGGCGGTTCACCGAGTTCGTGTACGCCTGGATGCTGAAATTCAGGCCGGCGGGATAACCGTCCAGATTTTCCTGCATCCAGATCGCGTCCTGCGAAATGACGATCGTGCCGCCGCTCGCCAGCTTGACCTTCACGGATTGATGGCCCAGCGTATGCCCCGGCGTGCTGAGGATCTGGACGCTGCCGTCGCCGAACAGGTCGTAATCCCCTTCGAGCTCGAGATAGTTGAACTCGCGGGCGGGCATGATGTCGGCCAGCACGAACGTGCCCGGTGTAGCACGGCCCTGGAACTTCTCCGGCCACCAGCCCTGATACAGTTCTCTCTTCTGCATCACGTGCAGCGCGTTCGGGAACAGTGCGATATTGCCAACGTGGTCCAGATGCGTGTGTGAAGTGATGACGACCTTGACCTTGTCAGGCGAGAACCCTTGCTTCTTGAGCTGCTCGTCGATCACGTCCGAGCGCTTCTGGCTGGGCTTCAGGAAGTCGCATAGGCCGGCGGCCCAGTACGACTTGCAGTTGCCGTCCGAAACAGCGTGGTTGTTACCGGTGTCGAACACGACCAGGCCTTTCGGATGGTCGATGATCCACATGCTGACCGGGATCGTGACGTCGCGCTGCTTCTCCTTGGGAACGGTCGGGATCAGGCCGGTGATGGGAAACGGCCCGAAGAACCCGCTCGTGGTCCAATAGATACCCTTGACCTGTGCGAACACGCCAGACGAGCCGACGAGGCAAAGCAGGCCAAGCAACGCCGCGGCGATGCCTGATTTCTTCATAGCTTCGATCTCCTTCCCCTGATGTTGGTTTTAAACCGCCGAGTACAACACCCGTCGGCGGGTCGTCCTGATGGGCACGTCCAGCCGCGCGCCATAGGATAGGAGATTCACTGCCTTGTTGTAAAGCGCTGAGGGAACTTAGGAAAAAGGCGTGACGCGGTATGAAATGCTTACGGCTGCGCGACGGGCGGGTGTCTTGAGCGTAGTAACGGTGCGTGGTATAAGAGCTGTTTCGTTAATTTCCTGGCGCGCGGAGCTTCGGAATGGCTCGTATCTGTGAGGTCACCGGCAAGAAGCCGATGAAGGGGAACCACGTTTCCCACGCCAACAACAAGACGCACCGCCGTTTTCTGCCCAACCTGCAGTCGCGGCGCTTCTGGGTGGATGGCGAGAACCGCTGGATACGCCTGCGCGTAAGTCAGGCGGGCCTGCGGCTGATCGACAAGAAGGGCATCGACGTCGTGCTCGCCGAGCTGCGCGCGAGCGGCATGAAGGTTTAGTTTGAGGACATCGAGGAGCCGTAATGCGCGAAAAGATTAAGCTCGAGTCGAGCGCGGGAACCGGTCACTTCTACACCACCACCAAGAACAGGCGGACCAAGCCGGACAAGATGGAGTTGAAGAAATTCGACCCGGTTGCGCGCAAGCACGTCGTTTACAAGGAGTCGAAGCTCAAGTAGTCGGCCCGGCTACGCGCGAACGAAAAAAAGGCCTGCGCTCCCGCAGGCCTTTTTTATTGTCCGGAAGAAATTCGCGTCAGGCGGAGGCGTAGCCGCGCAGCGTGCGCGAGAAGGCTTCCAGCGGGGCGATGCCGCTCCTCTCCGCCCGGCGGCACCAGTCCTCCAGCTGGTGCAGCAGCTGCTCCTTCGACGCGGTGGAGCGCGCCCACAGCGCGGAGAGCTCCTGGCGCATGGAATAGACCGTCGCGAGCACCCTGCTGCTGTTCAGCACCTCCTGCAGGCGCGCCTGTTCGGACACCAGCAGGTCCTTCGTTTCACGCTGCAGCCAGCGTCGCAGCAGGTGCGTGTCGTCTGCGTGGCCGCGCGTCTTTGCGCGCTCGAGCTCGTTTGCGAGTGTGGCTTTGAGCGAGCGCGCGAAGCGCTGCACAACGTCATAGCGGTGCGTAATGACCGCCTGCAGCGTCTGCAGGTCGCAGCGCGCCTTGCCGAGCTCGAAGCGGATCTTGGGCGCGAGCTTCTTCACCTGCGCCAGCCCGAGCAGCTCCAGGCTGCGGATGTAGAGCCAGCCGATATCGATCTCGTACCACTTGCTCGACAGGCGCGCCGAGGAGGCGTAGGCGTGGTGGTTGTTGTGCAGCTCCTCGCCGCCGATCAGGATGCCGAACGGGACGATGTTGGTGCTCGCATCCTCGGTCTGAAAGCTGCGGTACCCGCTGTGGTGCCCCAGGCCGTTGATCACGCCGGCGGCGAAAAACGGAATCCACGCCATCTGCACCGCCCACATGGCGAGGCCCACGACCCCGAACACGGCGAGATCGATCATCAGCATGATCGCTACGCCCAGGACGGGGTGGCGCGAGTAGAGGTTGCGCTCGATCCAGTCATCGGGCGTGCCGTGCCCGAACTTGGCCAGCGTCTCGGGATCTGCCGCGCCGACCCGGTACAGCTCTGTCCCCTGCAGCAGAACTTTCCGCAGGCCGTACACCTTCGGGCTGTGAGGGTCTTCCTCGGTCTCGCACCTGGCGTGGTGCTTGCGGTGTACCGCGGCCCATTCCTTGGTCACCATGCCCGTGGTGAGCCAGAGCCAGAAGCGGAAGAAGTGGCTGACCGCGGGGTGCAACTCAAGCGCGCGGTGGGCCTGGCAGCGGTGCAGGAAGATCGTGACCGCGGCGATGGTGATGTGGGTCAAGCCGAGCACCAAGAGCGCGCAGCCCCACCAGGGCAGATCGATCAGTCCCTGCAGCAGTCCCAAGATAAAATCCATATTTGATAGGTAGTTAGGTGTTTTCAGCGGCCGCCATTGTACAGCAACGAGACAGCCGGGGATGAAGATGCAACATGGCCGCCGGAGTGGCCCCTTTCAAGTCCCCGCGACATGCAAGAGGGATGCCGCCCGGGGGCCGAAAAATCTCACGACCCGGCGTTCCCCAGAATGCGGACCTCGCGCTGCGGGTAGGGGATCGAGATGTCGTTGGCCTTGAAACTCGCCCACAGGGCACGCATCAGATCCGAGCGCAGGTTCCCGGTTCCGGCTTCCGGGTCAGGGACCCACACGTACAGCTCGAGGTTGACGCCGCTGTCCGCGAAGCCCTTGAGCTGTGCGGCGGGCGCGGGGTCGGCCAGAACTCGCGAGTGACTGCGGGCGGCGTCGAGCATCAGCTCCAGCGCACGGTCCACGTCGCTCTCGTAACTGACCTGGATCGGCACGTCGACGCGCACGCGCCGGTCCGAGTAGGAATGGTTGATGACGACCGACGTGATCACGGTTTCGTTGGGGATGATCGACTCCGTGCCGTCCATGCCCTTCACCACCACGTAGCGCCCGGCAAGCTTCGTGATCTGCCCATAGCGTCCCTCGATGGTGACCAGCGCGCCCGGACTGATCGAGCGGTCGAGCAGGATCAGAAAGCCGGAGATGTAGTTGGCGGCGATCTTCTGCAGGCCGAGCCCGATGCCAATACCGAACGCCCCGCCGAACACCGACAGCACGGTGACGTCGATGCCGACGGCGGGCAGCGCCACCAGTACGGCCACGATCACCAGCAGCGTCTTGGCCAGCTTTGAAAGGACCACTCGCAGATTCAGGTCCAGGGCCGGGGCGGACATGAGCCGCCCCTCGATGGTCCGTCCCGCCCAAAGCGCGACCACCACGGTGATGCCGACCGACAGCAGGGCCTGGAGGATGTTCAGCAGCGAGATGCGCTGCTTGCCGACGTGGAAGCCAAAGCTGTCGAGCAGGTCCACCACGTCGGGCAACAAGCCGGTGATGTGCAGCGCTACGCCGATCCAGATGGTCCAGGCGATGGCGCGCTCCCATTTGCGCAGCGGGCTGCCGGCGCCGAACGCGCGACGCAGCACATAGACCGCCACGCGCACCAGCATCAGCGAGAACAGGAGTGGGACCGCGATGTCGAGCAGGTGCAGCCCTTGATGGAAGCGGTGCAGGACAAAGCGGCCCACGATCACGAGCAGCAGGGCGCACAGCGGAAAGACGACGCGGTTGAGGCCGCCGACGCTGATCTTCATGGTCCCACCGGGTTCCGCCGGCGGAATCATGGCGAGGCGGCCGCGTATGAGCCGCGCGATCCACCACGCGAGCCCGAGGCTCGCCGCCAGCACGCCGGCCTGCCACAGCACGTTGATGTTGTGCAGGTCGGCGAGCAGGCCGAGCACGAGGTTATGGATTTCCGCTTTGTCGGTTGGATCCATGCCGGGATTTTAGAGCCAGTTCCCTAAGCTATTTCGCACGCTGCAACACGGCGGCGAAGAAGCCGTCCATCGCGTGGACGTGCGGATAGACCTGAAAGTATTCGCCGGTATCGAGGCGGATGCCCTGCTGCAGCAGGATCTCGCCGCAGTGCAGGCGGGTGTAGTCCGGGCGCTTGCGCAGGAACGCCTCGACGATCGCTTCGTTTTCCTCGCGCAGGAGGCTGCACGTGGCGTAGACCAGCCGTCCCCCCGGCTTGATCAGACCGGCCGCGCCCTCCAGAATCGCGCGCTGCTTGGCCGTCAGCTCGGTCACGCTCTCGGCGCGCTGGCGCCATTTCAGATCGGGGTTGCGGCGCAGGGTCCCGAATCCCGTGCACGGCGCATCGACCAGCACGCGGTCGATCTTGGACGTGAGCCGCTTGACGCGCACATCGCTCGCGTTGGCGATCACCTGCGGATGCACGTTCGAGAGGCCGGAGCGCCTGAGCCGCGGCTTCAGATTGGCGAGCCGTCTGGCCGCGGTGTCGAAGGCATACAGGCGTCCCTCCGAGTGCATCAGCGCGCCCAGCGCGAGGGTCTTGCCCCCGGCGCCGGCGCAGAAGTCCACGACCATCTCGCGCCGCTTCGGCGCAACCAGGTAGGCGAGCAGCTGGCTGGCTTCGTCCTGGACTTCGACCTTGCCCTCGAGGAACAGGGGATGCCGCTGCAGCGCGGGCTTGCCTTGCAGGCGCACGCCCACTGGCGAATAGCGCGTGGCTGCGGCGCCGATGCCGTCACGCTCGAGTGCCGCCAGTACTTCGTCGCGCTTGGCCGTCACCGTGTTCACGCGCAGATCGAGCGGGGCGGGCTGCAGCAGCGCTTGCGCGAGCGCCAGCAGTTCGGTGCCGTTGTGCAGCGCGCTCAAGCGATCGTAGAGCCAGTCCGGCAAGCTCAGGCGAACCGCCGGTTCCAGCTGCGCCAGGTCGGCCGCGCGCGCCTGCACCAGCCAGGCCTCATCTCCCCCCGTCAGCAGCGGCGAGAGTTCCCGCACGCTGTAGCCAATCTGCAGGAGCGCCGTCAGAGCGAGCCGGCGAGGCTGAGCTTCGCCGGCCAGACGCTCGAGCAGGCGCAGATGGCGCAGGACGGTGAAGGTGAGCTCGGCCACGAACCCGCGGTCCTGCTGCCCCAGCTCGGGATGGTCGCGGAAGAACATCCGCAGCGCGACGTCGGCCGGGCGAGTCAGACCCAGTATCACCTGCAGCGCGGACACCGCCGCTCCGAGACGACCGCGCGTGAGACCTATCTCACTGTTCCCCACGTCACGGCGTCAGGCTGACGCTTTCAACTACCGAATCGAACGCGGTGCCGTCCTTCTCGGTCAGGCGCACGCGGGCGGGCAGCAGGTGCTGCTCGATCGCCAGCCACACGTCGAACTCGCGCTTGTCGCCCTCCTCCAGCACCTTCCTCACATGCATCGTGTCCAGCTCTCCCAGCGGCGTCGAGAGCTTCTCGCGGCCGAGCACGGCGTACTTGTACAGCGTGATCTGGCGCCCGTCGGTGAGGTGCGCCTGCAGTACCTTCATGTCCACGCGCGAGAAAGCCAGGTTCCAGGCAAAGCTCGCGGCGTCCCACGTATCGGGCGGCAACGGAAGGGTCTGCCTTTTGTCGCCGTCGACGAGCTCTGCGCGGCCGCCGGCCCAATCGAAGCTCGCGCCGCGTTTGAACTGGCCGTTGCGCGTCTCGACGAAGCTCGCGCTGCGTAGCCCGCGTGCGGTGATGCTGCCCTTGGCCTCGCGGCGGATGTTGAGCTTGAACAGCGCGGCTACTCCGACGGTATTGGTGTCGCTCACCACCGAGTAGCTCTTGCCGTCCTGCTCGAACACCTCGACTCCCTCGCCGACCGGGAAGCCGGCGATGCTCACGCGGTACTTGACCTCGACGCGCGACGGGAACGGTTTGTCCGGCGCGGCAAGTGAAGCGCCGAGACACAGCAGCAGAGCGCAGCACAAGATCGTGTTTCTCATGTCGGCACAGGCGATGCGATTGCGTCGGGATACGTGCGCGCACCGCTCACCAGCACGCGGTTGCCGTGCACCTGCAGGCGGCCATCGAGAAACCAGCGTACGGCCTGCGGCAGCACCACGTGCTCCTGCTGCAGCACGCGGGCCGCGAGCGTCGCCTCGCTGTCGTCGGGCAGGACCGGCACCGCGGCCTGCACGATGATCGGGCCGCCGTCGAGCCTCGGCGTAACGAAGTGCACGGTGCAGCCGTGGATGCACACGCCTTCTTCGAGCGCGCGCCGATGCGTGTGCAGGCCGGGAAACGCCGGCAGCAGCGAGGGGTGAATGTTGATGAGCTTGCCTGCGAAGCGCTCGACGAAGGGCTGGGTGAGCACGCGCAGGAAACCGGCCAGCACGATCAGATCCGGGTTGTAGCGTGCGATGACGTCGCCGAGCGCGAGATCGAAGGCGGCGCGCTCTCGAAACTGCCGGTGCTCCACGATCTCGGTCGGGGCGCCAGCGCGGCGCGCGATCTCCAGTCCACGGGCATGAGGCTCGTTGCTGATCACCGCGGCGATCTCGGCCTGCAAGCCCGCCGCGAGCAGCGCCTGCAGATTGCTGCCGCGGCCCGAGATCAGGACGGCGAGGCGCTGCATTGTGTTCAGACGATCACCGTCTGCGCCTCGCCCGGGCGGCGCGCGCGGATGCGGCCGATGCGGAACACGTTCTCGCCCGCTGCGTGCAGATGCTGCATCGCGCGCTCGACCGTCGCCTCGCTCACCACAAGCGCCATCCCGATGCCGCAGTTGAAAACGCGCAACATCTCCTGCTCTGCCACGCCGCCCGTGCCCTGCAGCCAGGCAAACAGCGGCGGGCGCGGCCAGGCGTCGCTCTCGAGCTCGGCGGTCAGGCCGCCGGACAGGATGCGCGGAAGGTTTTCCAGCAGGCCGCCCCCGGTGATGTGCGCCAGTCCTTTCACCTCGACCTGCTGCAGCAGCGCGAGCACCGGCTTGACGTAGATGCGTGTGGGCGCCAGCAAGACATCACCCAGCGGCCGGCCGTGAAAATCCGAACCGAGGTCGACCGCTTCCCGCTCGAGGATACGCCGGATGAGCGAGTAGCCGTTGGAGTGCGCACCGCTCGAAGCCAGCCCGAGCACAGCGTCGCCCGCTGCGATACGACTGCCATCGATAATGCGGTCTTTTTCGACCACACCCACGGCAAACCCGGCGAGATCGTACTCGCCCGGGGGATACATACCGGGCATCTCCGCCGTCTCGCCGCCGACCAGCGCGCATCCGGCCTGCTCACAACCCGCAGCTATGCCGGCGATGACCGCGGTGGCGGTGGCGACATCCAGGTGTCCGCAGGCGAAGTAATCGAGAAAGAACAGCGGCTCGGCACCCTGCACGAGAATGTCGTTGACGCTCATCGCAACCAGATCGATGCCCACCGTATCGTGCCGGCCCAGCCGGAACGCGAGCTTCAGCTTTGTGCCGACGCCGTCCGTGCTGGAAACCAGCACCGGGTTGCGGAATCTTTTTGGCACCTCGAACAGCGCGCCGAAGCCGCCGATGCCGGCCAGCACACCGTCGCGCAACGTGCGGCTCGCGATCTGGCGGATGCCATCTACCAGCCTGTCTCCCGCATCGATGTCCACGCCCGCCGAACGATACGTGAGGCCGACTCCGGGCTGCGCTTCGGACGGAGACGGGGGTTTGGCCATGAGTTGATGCGGGCGACTGGGCGGCGCTCGCGCGATGATCTGAGTTAAGATGCGCGGGATGGTGCGGCATCGATCGGCTACGGCGCGCGAATTCTACCGTAAAAGCGCTGCTCGCTCGATGCTGACTTCACATCGTTCGCCACGCCACAGGCTCCCCGGATCCATCGCAGTGACTGACGCTCACGGCATGCGACAGCTGGTCTTGCGCTTGTCCGAGGCTCCCGCGCCGACGCTGGAGAACTTCGCGCCGGGCGATAACAGGGAAGTGCTCGCCGTCCTGCACGCCTGGCTCTCGGGCGCGCTCAAGGAGCGCTGCGTGTACCTGTGGGGTCCGCCCGCCAGCGGCAAGAGCCATCTGCTGCGCGCGGCGCTGCGCGCGCCGACGCTCTCACGTGGCGCCGTCATGTGCAGCGTCTCGGCCGAGCTCGACGAGCTGGAACGCCGTGCTGCGCCGCCGGGACTGGTCGCGGTGGACGATGTGCAGCGCCTCTCGTCCGGCGCGCAAGCAGGGCTGTTTCGCTTGTTTCAGCGGCTGCACGAGGATGACATGCGGCTGCTGGTTGCCGGCGATGCGGCGCCGGCGGCGCTCGACCTGCGCAGCGACGTCGCGACACGGCTGGGAGCCGGGCTCGTGTTCAAGCTGCGGCTGCTGAGCGACGAGGAGAAGGCCGAGGCGCTGCACGCTTACGCGAGCGGCCGCGGCTTCGCGCTCCCGCCCGAGGTCACCGACTACCTGCTGCAGCACGGCCGGCGCGATCTGCCCGCGCTGATGGCGGTGCTCGACGCGCTCGATCAATATTCGCTGGAGACCAAGCGCCCGGTGACGCTTCCGCTGCTGCGCGAAGTGCTGCAACTACGTTGAATCACCTGGCGGTGCTTTCGGCTATACTGCCAGCTCCATTCCGTCTTCCGCCGCCTGTGATCACCCGCTTCACTATCGTCGTGCGCGTCTAGACCCGTCCGTCGCGTCCCCGGACTCCGCACTCATGCGCCTTGCATTGTTCGATCTGGATAACACGCTGCTGGCCGGTGACAGCGATTTCGAGTGGGCACAGTTCCTGATCGGGAAGGGAGTGCTCGACGGCGAAGTGCACGAAGCCGAGAACAAGTATTTCTACGAGCACTACAAGGCCGGCACGCTCGATATTCACGAGTTCCTCGACTTTCAGCTGAAGCCGCTGTCGCGTCATCCGCGCAAGCTGCTCGAGGAGTGGCACCGCGAGTTCATGCGCGACCGCATCATGCGCATCATCACCCGCAAATCGCGCGATCTGGTGGACAGCCACCGCGAGGACGCGCGGGCGATCGTCACCGCGACCAACAGCTTCGTCACGCGGCCGATTGCGCGCGAATTCGGCATCGAGCACCTGATCGCCACCGAACCCGAGGAGATCAATGGCGAGTTCACCGGCCAGGTGTCGGGCGTGCCCTCGTTCCGCGAGGGTAAGGTGACGCGGGTCGAATCCTGGCTCGCCGATCACGGGCTCAACTGGGATTCCTTCACGGAGACCTGGTTTTACTCCGACTCGCTCAACGATCTGCCGCTGCTGTCCAAGGTGACCCACCCGATCGCCGTCGATCCGGATGAGACGCTGAAGCGTGCCGCGATCGAGGAGGGCTGGATGATCATCAGCCTGCGCTGACGGACGCTTGGAGGTGTCGCGCCCGGTCGTCATCCTCGCTGGGTTCGCTGCGCTGGGGGCGGTCAGTTTGGCGCTGGGGCTCGCGACAGGCAGCGTGCGATTGCCAGCTTCGGATATCGCGGCTGCGCTGATGGGTCATGCGCCCGGAGCGGTCGGCGACATCGTCTTGAGAGTCCGCCTGCCGCGCGTGCTGGCGGGCTTTGCCTGCGGCGGCCTGCTCGCTCTGGCGGGGGCACTGTTGCAGGTCCTCCTGCGCAATCCCCTGGCTGACCCCTATGTCCTCGGCATCTCGGGCGGCGCGGGCTTGGGGCTGCTGGCAGCGACGAGCCTCGGGCTGGGATACGCGGCCTCTCAGGTTGCAGGCTTGGCGGGGGCGTTGACGGCGGTGCTGATCGTCTTCGGCCTGAGCTTCCGCGGCGCCGATTGGAATCTCTATCGCCTGCTGCTCACCGGGGTGGTGTTCTCCGCCGGCTGCGGAGCGCTGATCAGCCTGATCCTGCTGCTCGCGCCGGAGACGGCGGTGAAAGGCATGTTGTTCTGGCTGCTCGGGGATCTGTCGGACGCGACGTCTGCGCACTGGGCATGGCTCGCGCTGATCGTGCTCGGCACGCTGAGCGTGGTCGGATCCAGCACCCTCAACGTGCTGGGGCTCGGCCGCAGCAAGGCAGCCTCTCTGGGCGTCCCGGTACGCGCCGCCGAAGTCGCCATTTACATTGTCGCATCGGCGGCGACCGTCGGGTCGGTCACGCTTGCCGGGCCGGTCGGTTTTGTCGGACTGATCGTGCCTCACCTCGTGCGTCTGCTCGGTGTGACCGACTACCGCTGGCTGATCCCGAGCGCAATGCTGGCGGGCGGAGCGCTCCTCTCGCTGGCCGACACCGCGGCGCGCAGCGTGTGGGCTCCATTGCAGATTCCCGTCGGCGCGCTGACGGCGCTGCTCGGAGTTCCGGTGTTGCTGCTCCTGTTGGCGGGGCGCCGGTGAGGTTGAGCGCCGATGCGCTGACGCTCGGATTCCCGGGCCGCACGCTATGCCGCGGCCTCTCGTTTGCGATCGCGCCCGGGCAGTGCTGGGCTGTGCTCGGAAACAACGGCAGCGGCAAGACCACGCTGATGCACGCGCTGGCCGGCATTCGCAAACCGTTGGCGGGAACCGTACACGCGGACGACGCGCCGCTCGCGCGATTGGGTGCGGCCGCGCGCGCGCAGCGCATCGGCCTGCTGCTGCAGGAAGAGCCGACTGAGTTCTGGGGCAGCGTTCTCGACTACGTCGTGCTCGGACGCTATCCGCATCGGCGCTCGATGCTTGGGCGTGAACCCGAGGCGGAACGCCTCGCTCGCGGTCATCTCGAGCGCGTGGATCTCGGTGCGCTCGCCGGGCGGTCGCTCGCCACGCTCTCGGGAGGTGAGCGCCAGCGAGCGCGCCTGGCGCTGGTCCTGACACAGGACCCGGTTGTGTACCTGCTGGACGAGCCGCTTCAGCACCTCGACCTTCGGCACCAGTTGCAAGCGCTGGACTGCTTCACGGCGCTCGCGCAGACTGCAGGGCGCGCGGTGGTCATGGTGCTGCACGACCCCAGCATCGCTCGCCGCCGCTGCGACCACGCCGTATTGCTATACGACGCCGAGAGCCCGCTGGCCGGGCCCGCGGAGCGGGTCCTCACCTCGGAAAACCTGCAACGCCTGTACGGGGTGCCGCTTCCCCTATAATGGGGCATCCGGCCCGCCTCCCGGCGCAGCACCCGGGGCCCGCGCGTGCCGGGTCACACACCATCCGAAAAGCCTTGGGAGATCAATCATCTGTGAACGGGAGCCGAGCCCTGGCCGGGGGCTGCAAGCGGGGCTGGATGGCGGACCTCCGGCCAAACGGGACTGAATGATCAAGCGGCTGATCCAGCGCGTGCTCGCCGGTCGCCCAGGCAAACCACGCGAGCCGCTGACGATTCCGGTCGAGCGGCACGGTATCTCCCGCGAGCGGATCAGCGCATGCGCGCGGCGCGTCACCGCCGGCCTGCAGCAGGCAGGGTACAAAGCGTTCGTGGTGGGCGGCGCCGTGCGTGACCTTCTACTCGATGTCGAGCCCAAGGATTTCGACGTGGCGACCGATGCGACGCCCGAGCAGGTGCGCGCCATCTTCCGCCGCTCCCGCATCATCGGCCGGCGTTTTCGCCTGGTGCACGTCATGTGCGGGGCGGAAACGGTGGAGGTGTCCACGTTCCGCGGCGGACAACCGGCCAACGCAGACGAGCACCAGCGCGATGAGCACGGACGCATCCTGCGCGACAACGTATTCGGCACGCAGTGGGAGGATGCGTTGCGGCGCGACTTCACCATCAACGCGCTGTTCTACGATCCAGCCACCCAGCAGATCCTGGACTATACCAAGGGCGTCGCCGACATCAGAAGGCGCGTGATCCGCATGATCGGCGACCCGGAGCAACGCTACCGCGAGGACCCGGTGCGGATGCTGCGCGCGGCGCGGCTGGCCGCGAAGTTGAACGGGGAGATCGAGCCGAAGACGCGCGCGCCGATCAAGCGCCTCGCGCCGCTGATCGAAAATGTGCCCGCGGCGCGCGTGTTCGAGGAGATGCTCAAGCTGCTGCTGTCCGGCCATGCGCGCGAGTGCGTCCTGCGCCTGCGCTCGGAGGGGCTGCACCATGGCCTGCTGCCGATGCTCGACGTCATCCTGGAGCAGCCGCTCGGCGAGCGCTTCGTCATGCTCGCCTTGGCCAAGACCGACGAGCGCGTCCGGGCAGACAAGCCGGTGTCGCCCGGTTTCCTCTTTGCGGCGCTGCTGTGGCACGAAGTGCTCGCCGCCTGGCGGGCGGCCGAGGCCGACGGCATGAAGCCCATTCCCGCTCTGCACCATGCGATGGACCAGGTCATTGCCGCGCAGGTGGAGAACCTCGCGATCCCGCGGCGCTTCACCGCGGACATGAAGGAGATCTGGGCGCTGCAGCCGCGCTTCGCGCACCGTTCCGGCAACCGCCCCTACCGGCTGCTCGAGCATCCGCGCTTCAAGGCTGGGTTGGATTTCCTGCTGCTGAGGGCAGACAGCGGCGAGGTGGACGCGGACTTGGGGACCTGGTGGGATCGGTTCAAAGACGCGAGTCCCGAGGCACGCGCCAGCCTGCTCCTGCCCGACCAGGCGGGCGGCAAGCGCAGACGCCGGCGCCGGCCGCGCGGCAAAGCTGGCAAAGAGACGGTAGCGGCCGATCCGGTCTCGTGAAAGGCGGTGGCCCAGGGTTCTGAGCTTGCGCACATCGGGCTGGGCGCCAATCTCGCGGATCCGGTGCGCCAGGTGCGCCAGGGCATTCGTGAGCTTGGCGCGCTGCCACGCTCGCGTTTGATCCGGCATTCTGCGCTGTATTGCACAGCGCCAGTGGGGGAGCCAGATCAGCCGGATTTCGTCAATGCCGTAGCGGTGGTCGATACCGCGCTCTCAGCCGGCGAGTTGCTGCGGGAGCTGTTGGCGCTGGAAGCGCGTCACGGCCGCGTTCGGAGCAAGCCCAACGCGCCGCGCACGCTGGATCTCGACTTGCTCCTGTTCGGCGGCCAGGTGATCAGCGAGCCTGGGCTGGAAGTGCCGCATCCCCGCATGCATCAACGCGCTTTCGTACTGGTTCCGCTGGTGGAGGTTACGCCGGACGCGCTCATTCCTGGCCACGGAAGCGCCGCGGACCTGGTGGCGCAACTCGTCGCGGATCAGCCCGTAACCCGAATCCATGAATAGACATCGCTACATCGTCGTCGAAGGCCCTATCGGTGCCGGCAAGACCAGCCTCGCGCGCCTGCTCGCCGAGCGCGGGGGCGCCGAGCTCCTGCTCGAGGAGCCGCAGAACAATCCGTTCCTCGCCGGCTTCTATCAGGACCCGCGGCGCTGGGCGCTGGCCACGCAGCTGTTCTTCCTGTTTCAGCGCGCCAATCAGCTGTCTGGCCTGAGCCAGCTCGACCTGTTCGAGCGCCGCACGGTCGCGGATTTCCTGCTGGAAAAGGATCCGCTGTTCGCGCGCATCAATCTGAGCGACGACGAGTTTGCCCTTTACCAGCGCATCTACTCGCACCTGGCGCCCCAGGCCGCGGTCCCGGATCTCGTGATCTACCTGCAGGCGCCGGTCGACACGCTGATGGCGCGCGTGCGCCGCCGCGCCGCCAGCTATGAACGCGGCATCAGCGAGGACTACCTGGCGCGGCTGACGCAGGCGTACGGGCGCTTTTTCCACGAATACGACGCGGCGCCGCTGCTGATCGTGAACAGCCGGAATTTGAATTTTGTTGATCGGCCTGGGGATTTTGATTTATTGTTGCAGCGCATCAGCAACATGCGCGGAGCGCGGGAGTTCTTCAGCCTCGGCAGTTAGGACTTAACCGCGGAGCCGCAGAGAGCGCAGAGGAAAAATCTTGTGAGAGAGACTTTTCTCCGCGTCCTCCGCGCCTCTGCGGTTAAAGGGTGTTCTCATGGATGTGGTGACCACGGTCGCGGAATTGCGCCAGCGCCTTCAGAAAGAGGCGAAGGTGGCGTGCGTCCCCACCATGGGCAACATCCACGACGGGCACTTGCGCCTGGTGCGGCTTGCGCATGAGCACGCGCCGTGCGTGGTGACCACGGTGTTCGTCAACCGGCTCCAGTTCGCTCAAGGCGAGGACTTCGACAAGTACCCGCGCACCTTCGAGGAGGATTGCGCGAAGCTGGCGGCTGACGGCGTCCACGTCGTGTTTCACCCGGACGAAGCGCAGATGTATCCGGAGCCCCAGCTGTTCAGGGTCGATCCGCCCGCCATCGCGAACAAGCTGGAAGGGCGCTTCCGGCCGGGGCACTTCCGCGGCGTGGCCACCGTGGTGCTCAAGCTGTTCAACATGATCCAGCCGCAGTTCGCGGTATTCGGTAAGAAGGACTACCAGCAGCTGCACATCGTCACTCACATGGTGCAGCAGCTCGCGCTGCCGATCGAGATCGTGGCCGCCGAGACCCGGCGCGCCGAGGACGGGCTCGCGCTCTCGTCCCGCAACCGCTTCCTGTCGCCCGCTCAGCGAAACGAGGCGCCGCGCCTCAATCGCGTTCTGAGTCAGGTCAAGTCCGCGGTGGAAAGCGGCGATCGCAACTTCGAGGCCATGGAGTTCGCGGCAGATGCCGAGCTCGCGCGGCACGGCTGGCACGTCGACTACGTGGTGGTACGGCGGCGCGCCACGCTGACGGCGCCCGGGCTCGCAGATGACGAGCTGGTCGTGCTCGGTGCCGCCAAGCTGGGGGAGACGCGCCTGATCGACAACCTGGAATGCCAGGCGCCGCGATAGGCCGTCGCGTGCTGCCGCCGCCTTACGCCGTCGGCAACTTGTGGTTCTTGAAGTCTTCGCGAAGCTTGGTCTTGAGCAGCTTGCCTGTCGCGGTGTGAGGCAGGGTGTCGACGAACACGACATCGTCCGGCAGCCACCACTTCGCCACCCGCCCTTCGAAGAAAGCCAGCATCTCGTCGCGTGTCAGCTGCGCGCCAGGCTTGCGCACCACCACCAGCAGCGGCCGCTCGTCCCACTTGGGGTGACGCACACCCACCACCGCTGCCTCCGCCACCGCCGGGTGCGCCATGGCGGCGTTTTCCAGATCGATGGAACTGATCCACTCGCCGCCCGACTTGATCACATCCTTGGAGCGGTCGGTGATCTGCATGAAGCCGTCCGCGTCCAGGGTGGCCACGTCACCGGTCGGGAACCAGCCGTCGCGCAGCGGATCGCCGCCCTCGCCCCTGAAGTACTGGGAGCAGATCCACGGGCCACGCACCAGCAGGTCGCCGAACGCCTTGCCATCGCGCGGCAGCTCCTCGCCACCGTCGTCGACAATCTTCATCTCCACGCCGAAGATCGGCCGGCCCTGCTTGTTCTGGACGGCGTAACGCTCCTGGGCTGGGAGGTCGAGTTGCTTCCCCTTGAGGGTGCACACCGTGCCGAGCGGGCTCATCTCGGTCATGCCCCACGCGTGCAGCACGTGCACACCGAATTCTTCCTGGAAGGCGCGGATCATGGCGGGGGGGCAGGCCGAGCCGCCTATCACGGTGCGGCTGAACGTTGTGAACTTGAGCTTGTTCTGCCTGACATGGTTGAGCAGCCCCAGCCAGATGGTGGGCACGCCCGCCGACACCGTGACGCGCTCGTTCTCGAACAACTCGTACAGGCTGGCGCCGTCCATGCCTGCGCCGGGAAATACGAGCTTGGCACCGGCCAGCGCGCAGGAGTAGGGCAATCCCCAAGCGTTGACGTGGAACATCGGCACCACGGGCATGACGACGTCGCGAGCGGAGAGGTTCAGCGCATCGGGGAGGCAGGCCGCGTACGCGTGCAGCAGCGTCGAACGGTGCGAATACAGCACGCCCTTCGGGTTGCCTGTCGTGCCCGACGTGTAGCACAGCGACGATGCGGTGTTTTCGTCGAAGCTGGGCCACTCGTAGCGGTCCGAGTGGCTGTTGATGAGATCTTCGTAGCACAGGACGCTGGCGAGCTTGGTCCGCGGCATGCGGGTCTTGTCGGTCAGGATGACCCAGCCCTTCACCTGCCGGCAGTGCTCGGCCAGCTTCTCGACCAGAGGCACGAACGTGAGGTCGGTGAAGACGTACTGATCGTCGGCATGGTTGATGATGTAAGCGATCTGCTCGGGAAACAGCCGCGGGTTGATGGTGTGGCACACCGCGCCCATGCCGGAGACCGCGTAGTAGGTCTCGAAGTGCCGGAATCCGTTCCACGCCAACGTGCCGACACGATCGGGGCCGCGCACACCGAGCGATCCGAGCGCATTGGCGAGCTGCCGCGCGCGCCGGTGCGCCTGCGCATAGTTGTACCGGTGGATGCCGCCTTCGACCAGGCGCGAGACGATCTCGGTTTCGCCGTGATAGCGGTCCGCATGCCGGATCAGAGACGAGATCAGAAGCGGCGTGCTCATCATGAGGCCGTGCATGGGTTTCCTCCGGGACGACGTCAGCGTCGGGTCATTCTAGCAGCAACGAAATGCGCTCCCGGTGGTTCTGTGGGCGGACGCGGGCTGGGCTAGAATCCGGCCAAAATCCATGAACACGGAGACGGTTTCATCATGACCGATGTCATCAGCTACGCTATCCAGGGGCACCTGGGCGTCATCACTCTCAACAATCCGCCGGTCAACGCGCTGTCCGTGAGCAAGGGCGTGCTGCAGAAGATCCTCGAGGCGATCAAGGACGGTGAGCACGACCCGAGCGTACGCGCGTTTCTGGTCTGCGGGAGCGGCCGCGCGTTTTCCGGCGGCGCCGACATCTCCGAGTTCGGGAGGCCGTACCCGGTGGGCATGGCTACCTTACCCGCGCTTGCCTCCTACATGGATACGGTGACCAAACCGATCGTGGCGGCGATCCACGGTTTCGCGCTGGGCGGCGGTCTCGAGCTGGCGCTGGCGTGTCATTTCCGCTGCGCCGTCACCGGTACCCAGCTCGGGCTTCCGGAAGTGAAGCTCGGCATTCTGCCCGGCGCGCATGGCACGCAGCGCCTGCCGCGCGTGCTCGGAGCCGAGCGCGCGCTGGACATGATCACGAGCGGCGATCCCATCAGCGCGGAGAAGGCACTCGAGCTGGGCTTGATCGACGAGATCGTCAAGGGCGAGATCGCGGCGGCCGGTGCCACTTTCGCGAACCGCGTGGTGCGGGAAGGGCGTGAACCGCGCAAGACGAGCGCGATGACGGTGAAGCTCGAGCAGCCCGCCGCCGAGTTCTTCGCCGCCGCACGTGCGCGCATCGCGAAGGAGTACCGCGGCTATCCCGCGCCGCTCGTCATCGTCGATTGCGTCGAAGCGGCGGCGACGCTGCCTTTCTCAAAAGGCGTGCAGCGGGAGCGGGAGCTGTTCGAGAAGCTGCGGGGCAGCAATGAATCGAAGGCGCTGCGCCATCTGTTTTTTGCCGAGCGGCAGGTGAGCAAGATCCCCGATGTGCCCGAGGAGACGCCCACGCGCGAGATCAAGTCGGCCGCGCTCGTCGGCGCCGGCACCATGGGCGGCGGCATCGCGATGAACTTCGCCAACGTCGGCATTCCAGTCAAAGTGCTGGAAGTGAACCAGGAAGTGCTCGACAAAGGCCTTGGCATCGTGCGCAAGAACTACGCCGCGACGGTATCGAAGGGCCGGCTCTCGCAGCAGGACATGGACAAGCGCATGGCGCTGTTTCAGGGGGTCACGAGCTACGACGCGCTGAAGGACGTGGACATCGTGATCGAGGCGGTGTTCGAGGACATGGCGGTGAAGAAGCAGGTGTTCGAAAAGCTGGACAAGGTGTGCAAGCCCGGCGCCATCATGGCGACCAACACCTCGACGCTCGACGTAAACGAGATCGCGGCGGTCACTTCGCGCCCTGAGAGCGTTCTGGGTCTGCATTTCTTCAGCCCGGCCAACGTGATGAAGCTGCTGGAAGTGGTGCGTGCGAGCAAGACGTCGAAAGAGACGCTCGCCTCGGCCATGAAGCTCGCCAAGACCATCAGGAAGGTCGGGGTGGTGGCCGGTGTGTGCGACGGCTTCATCGGCAACCGCATGCTGCACAGTTACTTCCGCGAAGCGGGCTTCCTACTCGAGGAAGGCGCGCTGCCGCAGCAGGTGGACAAGGTGATCGAGGACTTCGGCTTCGCCATGGGCCCGTTCCGCGTCAGCGATCTCGCCGGCCTCGATGTGGGCTGGTACATCCGCAAGCGCCAGGCCGCGACACGGCCAGCGCACCTGCGCTACTCCAAGGTCGCCGACCAGATCTGCGAGATGGGCCGCTATGGACAAAAAACCGGCGCCGGATGGTACCGCTACGAGGCCGGCAACCGCACGCCCATTCCTGATCCGCAGATCGAGGCGCTGATCGTAAAGGCCGCAAGGGAAGCCGGAATCCAGCGGCGCGCGATCAGCGATCAGGAAATCCTCGAGCGATGCATGTACGCGTTGATCAACACCGGAGCCAACATTCTCGAGGAAGGCATCGCGCTGCGGGCGAGCGATATGGACGTCGTCTACATCTACGGCTACGGTTTCCCGCGCTACCGCGGCGGACCGATGTTGTACGCCGACACGGTGGGACTGGACAAGGTCTTCGCCTCCGTGAAGCGGTTCCACGAAACGCACGGAGAGTACTGGACGCCCGCGCCGCTCCTCGAGCGGCTAGCGCGCGAGGGGAAGAAGTTCAACGCTTGATTCGACACCGAAAGGCGTAAAGACAAAATGCATCTACCACGAAGGACACGCAGGAGCACGAAGTAAAAGCCGTCCGTATCCACGACTACACGTTCCAACTTTGCCGCGCGTGCGGTTTTTCCCTCGTGTACCCTCGTGTCCTTCGTGGTGAATGAGGTGCGGTTTACGCCTTACTTCGCGTCGATCACGTCCCCGAACACGATCCACCGCGTGCCGTCGAAGCGGGCCATCTGCATCTGCTTGATCGGGTGATAGTCGGTGGCGCTGGTGTTGAGCTTGATCCCCGGATACAGCATCGGATTCACGAAATCCTTGAGGCCGGTCGCCTGGCGCATCAGGTTGTCTCGCGTGAGGTTGTCGCCGCAGCGTCGAAGCACTTCGACGAATGTCAGCGCGACCGCATAGCCGTACGAATTGGCGCCGTCTTCGGGGTTGCCTTCGGGGTAATACTTCTTCATGAACGCAAGGTAATCCTCGAATCCGGCGTCGCCCTTCCAGGTCGCCGAGTCGGATTTTCCGTAGTAGGCCGAGATCAAACCGACTGACTTTTCCAGGCCCGCAGGCTTGAGCACGGTCTCGACGCTGGCGCCCGTATAGGAGAGCAGGAAAGTCGGGCGCCAGCCCAGGTCGTAGACTTTGCGGATCGCCTGAGCGGCGAATTTAGGCGTGGCCGCGACGAACAGCGTGTCCGCCCCAGATGCTTTCAGGCTGATGATCTGTGAGTCGATCGTCGCATCGGTGGTCTCGTAGCTCGCTTCGGCAATCACCATCGAGGCCGCGTTTGGACCCAGCGCCGTCTTGAGGCCCCGCGTGTAGTCTTTGCCGAGATCGTCGTTCTGATACAGGATGGCCGTCCTGGCGTTCGGCCTTTCCTTGAGCAGCCACTTCCCATACACGCTGCCGTCCAGCGATGCGGGAGGATTCCACGGCATGGTCCAGGGATAGCTCTTGGGATCCGCGATCTTTTCCGACACCGATCCGACGAACAGGTTAGGCACCTTCTTCGCGTTGGTGTACTTCTGGATGGCAGCGTTCGGTGCGGTGCCGAGCGTTTGGAACAGCGCAAAAACCTGATCTTCTTCCACGAGTCTGCGCACCTGCTCGATCGTCTTCGGCGGGGCGTAGCTATCGTCCAGAGAAATCAGAGCGATCTTGCGGCCGTTGACGCCGCCTTCATCATTGATCTTCCTGAAATACGCGGCCTGAGTCCTGCCTATCGTTCCGAACGCCGACACCGGACCGCTGTAGGGCATCGTCTGACCGATCTTGATCTCGGTGTCGGTGACTCCCGGGTCGTATTTCTTTTGAGCGAGAACAGCCCCAACGGCACCGATCAGGAGAAAAAACGCAAACAGCCGCAGGCTTGCCTTGAACATCTCCCCTCCCGTCTCTCTGTTATTGCGCCTTCGTTCGTGGCTCTTCGCGTCCTTCGTGGTAAACGAGGTGTGGTTTGCTGGCCTCAGCCGATGCGCACCATCGCCCCGCCATCTACCGGCAGCGCGACACCGGTGATGAAATTCGCCTCATCCGAGGCGAGGAACAGCGCCGCGTTGGCCACGTCCCAGGCTGTCCCCATCCGCCTGCGCAGCGGTACCTTGGCGTCGCGTTCGGCCGCCACTTCCGCACGGCTTCGGCCGCTCGCTCGCGCTCGCGTATCGACCGCCATCGGCGTGTCCATCAACCCCGGTAGAATCACGTTCGCGCGGATGCCGAAGGCCGCATTCTGGATCGCGAGCTGCTGGGTGTATGCAATCATCGCGGCCTTCGTGGCTTTGTAGGCGACCAGCGGATAGTCTACCCAGGCAGCGACCGACGAGATATTGATGATCGCCCCGGAGCGCTGCTCGCGCATGATCGGCAGCACGTGTTTGCACGCCATGATCGTGCCGCGCAGGTTGACGGCGCTCATATGATCGAACACCGCTTCGGTGATCTCGAGCGGCGACGCATCGCCGCCTGCGATGCTGATCCCCACGTTGTTGTGCAGGATATCGACGCGGCCCCAGCGCCCGCGGGCATCACGGACGGCTGCGGCGAGTGTGCTCTCCCGGGTGACATCGGCCTCGAACGCGATGCACTGACCGCCTTCTGCGCGCACCATGTCTGCGGTCTGCTGCGCCGAAGTGAAGTCTCGGTCGACCGCCAGCACTGCGGCGCCTTCCTGGGCGAAACGCAAAGAGGTCGCGCGCCCGTTGCCCATGCCCTCGCCCGGACCCTGACCGGCACCGACGATGACCGCGATTTTCCCCTCGAGCCGCATAGCATAGATATGCTGACACGACAGCCGCTGCCAGTGCAAACTGTGTCCAGTTCGTGACGCGGCACGCGAGTGCGGCGCCCGGGCGACGTCTGGCTACGTGGGCCACTGTTCGCGCAAGGATGGAGGAAGTGACGAGAGGAAGGTGTCGTCCATCGAGTAGTGGGGCATGTCCCTGCGAACAGCCTCGAGCAGTGCTTCCCCCTGACGCTCGTCTTTTGCGCGCTTTGGACCTGGCCGGCGCTTGCTAAGCCAAAGCTTGTGTAGCGCAAAGTAGCGCGGGTCAGGAACGATCATTGGCACGGGCCAACCGCGCGCATCGACAACGACTGTGGTTACGGGCTTGCCGAGTAGTAACCAATCCTGACCCTCGAGAGGAGCGGGGCGCCATCCGAACGCGGGATCAATGCTCTTTTCTCCCGCGAGGGTCGTGAGCAGATCAACACGATAGCCGCTTCCGTTCACCGCTCGGGTCGGTGCGTTTGGATTGACGATGAAATTTGTATCTACGCGTTTCAGCGCGCGAAGGACTGCGCGTGGCACACTCGAATCGCCAAGCAATAGGGTAAGGTCGAGGTCGTCTGTTGCGTCCATTCCGGTGGCAAACGTGTCGGCAGCTTCGACTTCGTAAGCCTTCAGTGCGTAGGTTCCGATGATCAGAATCTTGGAGCCTAGAAGTTCTCCCTTGTCGAGTTCGCGCAGAATCCGGCCGGTTAGCGGGTCAACAGATGGAAGACGTAGGGCACGCCATAGCGGGGCAGACTCGTTTATCCGGGCTTCTATCGCGGAGAGTCGTTGCTCGGCCGCTTGCTTTGCCGCCGTGTGCGTCTCGTACATTTGCTCGGTCTCGGGTGAGCGCCGACCGAGTGAACGTTGCGCGGAGCTAGTTGACGCGAGGTATTCGTGCCCGCCAGCGGGGTTCCAATACAATGAGTGCGCTGGAATCTCGGAAAGAGCCACCCGCCAATCGGCATAAAACTGGGCTGCGTTTCCTAAAGCCCTCAGCTGCTCATCGCTTAACTTCATGATCTATAGGACTTTGGTGTAACTGCACAAAGATTCGGTCTTATCTCACCAATGCCTTTGGTAACAATATCTTATAAGAGTTGTCTACGAAAAAGCATAGCATATGGTGTACCACGCAATTGAAGCAATACATCGATGAGGCCAGACAGGTGCGTCAACTGGACGACGACAAGATGATGAAGACGACGAGGACGACACCAACGCGAAATCCATAACGACGACCAGTGCCACCCCCCTGACTAAGGTACTCAACGGCGTGACCGACGCGCGACTAATTCTCTGCGACATCTCCTCGGTCGCGAAGGTCGCGGGTAACCCGTTCCGAAACGGGAATGTGATGCACGAGGTTGGAATTGCGCACGCGTGTCGCCTGCCCGAGGAGGTGCTTCTGTTTCGCTCGGATCGCGACGACCTACTGTTTGACGTTACCAATACTTCGAGTAAACCAATACGATCCCGACGGCCATCCGGACGATGCTCGCGCAAGAGTTGTTCAGGCAGTGCAAGGAGCGTTGAATGAGATCGATCTCACCAAGAACAGAGCGGTCGGGAAGGCCGCAGAAGGCATCGACTACTTTTCATTCCGACTTCTGGTGCAGGCGAGTCAGGCGATTGGGCTTCCACACCCCAGACCTTCGGACTGATGGAGATCGCCTCGCCGCAGTACCCCACTTCGCCGCGCTTTCGCGGCTGCTCGATCTGGGCGCTGTGAAGGCTGCTTATCCGCGAGTCACGGCTGCC
>DATJZQ010000236.1:0-41350 GCA_035499005.1 Burkholderiales bacterium
GGCGAATTCAGAAAATAGTCTCCCAGACGCGGCACGATACCGCCGCCGATGTACACGCCGCCGCGCGCGCCCAGCGTCACCACCAGGTTGCCCGCAGCGGTTCCGAGCACGCCGCAAAACATCCGCAGCGCCTCGGCGCAGTGGGGATCGGCCGCGCTCAATCCCGCCTCAGTCACCTGCTCGGGCTTGAAGGGCTTCGCCGCAACTCCATCCAGGGCACACAGCGCTTCGTAAGTCGCTACCAGCCCGGGACCGCTCGCCAGCCGCTCGGTGGACACGTGTCCCAAGCGGCCGCGCAACACATGCAGGACGCCGTCCTCGCGCTCATCCATGGGGCTGAACGCGGTGTGGCCGCCCTCGCCCCGGATCGGTACCCAGTTTCCCTGGCAGGGGATCAGGCCCGAGACACCCAGGCCGGTTCCTGCGCCGATCAAGGCGAGCGGCGCACCTTCCACACTGCTGCCGCCACCGACGCTGCGCAGCTCGTCGGGCCGCAACAGCGGCAGCGACAACGCCAGAGCGGTGAAATCATTGATCACCAGCAGCCGCTTCAACTCGAGCGCGCGGCGCGTCTGCTCGATCGAGAAGACCCACGGGCTGTTGGTGAGCTTGACGACATCGCCTGTGACCGCAGTAGCGACGTCAACCGCCGCTTCGCTCACCGCGCTTACCCCAACCCGGGATAGATAGTGGCGCGCAGCCTGTTCGAGCCCGGGGAAGTCCGCGCACAGCAGGCTTTCTTCCTGCTGCGGCCGGTTGGAGCTTGCCGGCAACAACGCGAAACGGACGTTGGTCCCGCCGATATCGGCGACCAGTCGCACGCCGCTGGATTGCGGACTGGCGGCCACGTCCTACGCGCCGAGTACCCGCTTGGCCGCCGCTACCACGTGTTCCGGCGTGAAGCCGAAATAGTTGAACACGTCCGCGCCCGGCGCCGACTCGCCAAAGCGGTCGATGCCGACCACAGCACCTTCGAGCCCAACGTACTTGCGCCAGAAGTCGCTGACACCCGCCTCGACGGCGACGCGTTTGACGCCGGGCGTGAGCACCGAATCACGGTAGCTCTGTTCCTGCCGGTCGAAGCGCGTCGTGGACGGCATCGACACGACCCGAGTGCCGATACTCTCTTCCTGCAGGCGTTTCTGGGCCTGCATCGCCAGCCCCACTTCCGAGCCGGTCGCGATCAGGATCACTCGAGGCGCGCTGCCCGTGGCTTCGGACAGCACGTAGCCGCCGCGCTCGATGAGCGCAATCTGCGCCGCGCTGCGCGCCTGAAACGGCAGGTTCTGGCGCGACAGCAGCAGCGATGTTGGACCATCGCGATGCTCGACCGCCGCGAGCCAGGCGACCATGGTCTCGCACGTGTCGCACGGGCGCCAGACTTCCATGTTCGGAATGTAGCGCAGGGTGGCCGGCTGCTCGATGGGCTGATGCGTCGGACCGTCCTCGCCCAGGCCGATGGAGTCGTGGGTGTAGACGAAGATGCTGCCGGCCCGCATGAGCGCTGCAATGCGCAGTGCGTTGCGCGCATAGTCGGAGAAAGTCAGGAACGTCCCGCCGAACGGGATCAGCCCGCCGTGCGCCGCGAGCCCATTCAGAATGGCTGACATGCCGAACTCGCGCACGCCGTAGAACAGGTAGTTTCCGCCGCCGCCCCCGCGCGTCAGCGGCCTGGCGCCGGACCATAGCGTCAGATTGGAAGGTGCCAGATCGGCCGAGCCTCCGATCAACTCGGGAAGATTCGGCGCCAGCCCCTCGATGGCGTTCTGCGAGGCCTTGCGCGTAGCGATGCTCTCGCCTTTTTGATTGACCGCAGCCAGCATCGCCTCGCGCTGCGCCCGCCATCCGTTCGGCAGCTCGCCGGCCATGCGCCGCTGAAACTCCGCGGCAGCTTGCGGATGCTGCGCGGCATAGCTCGCGAACTTGGCCTGCCAGGTTGCTTCCAGCTCCCGGCCGCGCGCCCGCGCATCCCACGCGGCGTAGATGTCCGCGGGAATCACGAACGGCGGATACTTCCAGCCGAGGCACTCGCGTGCCGCCGCCACTTCTTTCTCGCCCAGCGCAGCGCCGTGCGCGGCGCCTGTGTTTTCCTTGTTCGGCGCGCCCTTGCCGATGATGGTCTTGCAGCAGACCAGCGACGGCCGGTCGGTCACCGCCTGCGCCGCGCGCAGCGCGCGTTCGACTGCCTCGAAATCGTGACCGTCGACCGCGCGCACCACGTGCCAGCCGTAGGCCTCGAAACGCTTCGGGGTGTCGTCGGTGAACCAGTGCTCCATGGTCGACTTCTCGGAGTCGATCGAGATGTGATTGTCGTCGTAGATCGCGAGGAGCTTGCCCAGGCCGAGCGTGCCGGCGAGACTCGCCGCTTCGTGGGAAATCCCCTCCATCATGCAGCCGTCACCCATGAAGACGTAGGTGCGGTGGTCGACGATGTCGAAACCCGGCCGATTGAAGTCGGCGGCCAGCACGCGCTCGGCGATGGCCATGCCCACCGCGTTCGCGAAACCCTGCCCGAGCGGACCCGTGGTGGTTTCAATGCCCGGCGTCAGCCCGCGCTCCGGGTGACCGGGCGTCTTGGAGTGCAGCTGGCGGAAGCGCTCGATCTCCTGCATCGGCAGGTCGAATCCAGTCAGATGCAGCAGCGCGTATTGCAGCATCGAGCCGTGGCCGTTCGACAGCACGAAGCGATCGCGGTTGGCCCACGACGGATTCTGCGGGTTGAAGCGCAGGTGATGATTCCACACCACTTCGGCGATGTCGGCCATCCCCATCGGCATCCCGGGGTGGCCCGAATTCGCCTTCTGCACAGCGTCCATGGCCAGCGCCCGCAGCGCGTTGGCCAGCTCTTGTCGGGTTGCCATGTATCGATAGACCCTATCTCATAATGGTTGGTGCCATCAGTCCCGCCGTGGGAGCTTGATGCCGAGCTGCTTCAACTTGCGGTACAGGTGCGTGCGCTCCAGGCCGACGCGCTCGGCGACCCGGCTCATGTTTCCCGATTCGCGGCTGATGTGGTAGTCGAAATACACGCGCTCGAATGCATCGCGCGCCTGCCGCAGCGCCAAGTCGAGCGGCAGGGTACCGAGCGCGCGCCCGAGCGGTGCGTCCTGGCGCGACACGGCGTTGTTCACTTCGGCCGCACCGATCTCGCTGGTCAAGGCGAGCAGCGCCGTTGACTTCACCACGTTCTCCAGCTCGGCCAGATTGCCAGGCCAGTCGTACACGCGCAGGGCGTTCAAGGCGCCGGTGGTGAACTGCCGCGGCGGCAACTCCTTGTTCTCCACGCAGCGCTCTATGATCAGTTTCGCCAGCTCCGGAATGTCTTCCGGGTGCTCGCGCAGGCTTGGCACTCTGATCTGGATCGGCGCAATCGCAGCAAACAGACGCGGGTCGAAACTGCTCTCGGCCACCATGCGCGCCAGGGGCTTGGACGTCGAGCAGATGAGGCGCGTGTGGTAGCGCTCGAGCTTGGCGGTCTGGCCGAGCAGACTGCGCTGCTGTTCGGCTGTGAGCTCGCTGACGGCATGCAAAAACAGGCTGCCCTCGGCAGCCTGACCGACGAGGTTGTTGGCCGGGTCCTCGAGCACCGCAAAGCTTTCCGGCTCGACCCACGGCGTATTCGCTACGTGCAGAAACCGGGCGCACAGCGTCTTGCCGCAGCCCGGCTCCCCGGTGAGAAGCACCGGCGTCTTGAGGTTTCGAATCATCTCCAAGCGCTGGCGCAGCTCAGCGATGACCGGCGCCTTGCCCAGGAAAGCCATGTCGAGGGCCGATTTCGACGCCGGCGTCGGCGCCTGCAGCGCCTGCCCTACCGTCGAGAGCAGCTTTTGCAGCGCGATGGGCTTCTCCAGGAAACCGTAGGCGCCGATGCGCGTGGCCTCGACGGCGGTGTCGATGGTGCCGTGCCCGGACATCATCACCACTGGCATGGTCAGCTGGCCGCCGGTCGCCCACTCCTTGAGCAGCGAGATGCCGTCGGTGTCCGGCATCCAGATATCGAGCAGCACGAGGTCGGGACGCGCGCGGTTGCGGATCTGGCGCGCTTCTCCGGCGTTCTCGGCGAGCCGCACCTGATGGCCCTCGTCGCGCAGGATCTCGGACAACAGCTCACGGATGCCGACCTCGTCGTCGACGACCAGTATCTGACTCATGCTTTCACCCTGCCTTCACTTTCACCGCCGCCGGCTGCACCGCCAGCCGTTCGCGCGCCACCGGCAACAGGATGGCGACTTCCGCACCGGTCGGCTGCAGATTGCGGATCTCGATGCTGCCGCTGTGCTCCTCGACAATCTTCTTCACGATCGCGAGCCCCAACCCCGTTCCTTTGACCTTGGTCGTGACATACGGCTCGAAGGCCCGCACCAGGATGTCCGCCGGAAAGCCGCTGCCGTTGTCGCTCACGGTCAACCGGGCGCCGGCCGCTTCGCGCCGCGTGCGGACCACGATGCGCGGGCGCTTCACGTCCGCCACCGCCTGTTCGGCGTTCTGCAACAGGTTGTGAATCACCTGACGCAAACGCGCCTGATCGCCATCGATCTGCGGCAGCGAGTCGTCCAGCTCCAACGCGATGCCGCGCCCATGCGATTCATACAGCACCAGCACCTCGCGCACAAGCCGATTGAGGTCGAGCCCCTCGAAGCGGATCTCCGGGACGCGGGCGTACTGGCTGAACGCGTCTACCATGCCTTTGAGCTGCGCTACCTGCGCCACGATGGTTTGAGTCGCGCGCGTGAGCATGTCCGCGTCTTCGGTCGACAGCTTGTTGGCCAGCCGATGTGTTACGCGCTCGGCGGAGAGCTGGATCGGCGTGAGCGGGTTCTTGATCTCGTGCGCAAGCCGGCGCGCCACCTCACCCCAGGCGGCGTAGCGCTGCGCTTGCAGCAAGCGCGTGATGTCGTCGAACACGAGCACCAGGCCGCTTTCCGGGGCCACTTGCAGGGCGGACCCGCGCAGCAGGAGCACCTTGTGGCCGGACTGGCTGCCGAAGCCGATCTGCGCCTCCCAGGCTTCGCTGCCACCCTCGTCGATGGCCCGCAGGATGGAACCGCTGATCTCTGCCAGCCGCGGATCGCACGCTCCCCAGTCTGCGAGGCGCACGCCGATCAGCGGCGCTAGCTCCACGCCGAGAATATGCTCCGCGCTGGGGTTGGCCGAGCGCAGGCGGCGCGCGTCGTCGAAGGACAGCACGCCGGCAGAGAGCTGGGCCAGAATGCTCTCGAGGTAGGCCTTGGCCGCCTCCAGCTGACCCTGGTTGCGCAGCAGCTCTTCGCGCGCCTCCGCGAGCTGCGTCGTCATGGTGTTGAACGATTCGGTGAGAATGCCGAGCTCATCGTGACTGCGCACCGGGTGGCGCTGACTGAAATCGCCCTGTGCCACCGCGCGCGTGCCGGCCGCCAGTACCGAGAGCGGCGCCGATAGGCGCTCGCTGAACACGATGGCCAGCAGCAACGCGGAAAACAACGCGAGCAGCAGTGCCAGGGTGAGCGACAGCCCATACAGGCGCTTGAGCCCGGAGCGCGATAAGGACAGCTCCTGGTAGTCCTGGTACATGTTGTGGACGGTTTCGGCGTCGTGCGCCAGCTTGGCCGGCACTCTTTGCACCAGCTGCAGCAATCCGGTCTCGCCCGACAGCTTGTTGACCGGCACCACCACACGCAGGCGCAGGCCCTTGTCGGGGACGGATTCGACCGCGCGGTAGGGTTGCTGCATGAGCACGTTGCGCGCAACCGTGCGGGGGATGAGCTGCGGCACGAGCCCCGATCCCTCGCTCACCGAGAAGGCGATGATCCTGCCGTCCGGGTGAAACAGCGCGGCCTCGTCCACGCTCATCTGCTCGCGCATGTTGTTGAGCACGGCGATCTGCTGCGAGGCGGAAGCGTCGGCCAGCGCCTGGCCCATGCTGCCGGCCTTCAGCGTCAGATCCCTCAGCATGCTGTCCATGGTGGTGCGCGCAACGCTCAAGCCGCCCTCCAGCGCCTTGTCCACACGCACGTCGAACCACGACTCGATGCTTTTGTTGAGAAACTGGACCGACACGGCGTACACCAGCGCGCCGGGCAACACCGCCACCAGTGAGAACAACAGCACCAGGCGCAGGGTGAGCTTGGAGCCGAATAATCCTGCCACCAGCCGCCGGCGCAGCACAAGCAGCTGATATCCCACCAGCACACTCAGACACACTACCAGCCCCACGCCGAACAACAGCAGCAGGGGCAGATCGCGCGCGAACATCGGCGTGTTCGAGCTGGCGCTCGACAGCAGGTAGAGCATGATCGCGCCGAGCAGCAGCGCAAATCCGATCAAGTACCGCATGCCGCGCGATGCGAGCGACTTGCGCACTCGGCGCATCGATGGTCTCAGCGGGCGGGAGGATGCCATCAGGGTTGGAAAGTCCAGCGATACCAGTCGGACGACAGATTCCAGTCGCGCGAGCCGAGCGCGTTGATCTGCAACGGCTTGGGCAGCTGCGAAGTGTCCAGCCGCAGGCGCAGCGCCGCGATGTACACCCGGTCGGAGTCCACATCCGCCCGCGTGAACACCATGCGCTGGCGCACCCGTCCCAGAACCGCCAACGCTTCCTCCAGCGTATCGAAGTTCTGATGCAGGTTGCCGAAGGACAAGCGGTATTGAAGGGTGAGCGCGTTGTACGACAAGCGGTGGCGCTGGCGGAACTCCGCCACTGTGTGGTTCCACAGGTTGAGCGTCCACCAGCGCGGATAGATCAGCTCGAAGTCGAGCGCGAACGGCAGCACCAGCCCGCGCACCAGCGCCTCTTCGAGGGTGTGCGGCAGGGTGATCTCGTAGTTCGCTTCGAGCGAAAACCCGGCGTCGGAGGCAATCAGCTCCGCCGACTTGATGTGCATGCCCTGCGCGCGCGCCACAGCGAGCTGCAGGATGAGCGCGACGGCCAGCGCAGCGCTCAACAGCAGGCGCGCCGCGTGCCCGTCACGTCTTTTGCAGCAGAGCGTAGAAGAAACCATCGTGCCGCGCGTCAGGAAGAATCTGACCTTTGACGTTCCCGATCTCTGGACCTTCCGGGATGTCGAGGAGCGGCAGCAGCTTCGCCTCCGGGTGAGATCGCAGGAACGTGGATACCTGCAGTTGATTCTCGGCCGCGAAGACCGAGCAAGTCGCGTACAGCAATTTACCACCTGCGGCAAGGGTATGCCATAACGCCTCCAACAGCCGCTGCTGTTGCGCGCCGAGGTTCACGATATCGTCGGGGCGGCGCAACCACTTGATGTCGGGGTGGCGCCGAACGATGCCCGAGGCTGTACACGGTGCGTCGAGCAGGATGCGCTGGAACGGAACGCCGTCCCACCACTGCGGCAAGTCCGCAGCATCCGCGCATTTGAGCTGGGCCCGCAGGCCGAGCCGCTCCAGCGTCTCGCGCACCAGCGCCAGGCGCCCATTGTCCCGGTCGAGCGCAAGGAGCTCCACGTCGGCACGCTCCAGGATATGCGCCGTCTTCCCGCCCGGCGCTGCGCAGGCGTCCAGCACACGCTGCCCCGGAGCGAGATCCAGCAGTCCGGCGGCATATTGCGCGGCGAGGTCCTGCACCGACGCCAGTCCGCCCGCGAAGCCCGGCAGCTCCTCCACGCGCACCGGTTGCGCGAGGTGAACCGCAACGGATCCCACGCGCACGGCCTCCATCGCCGCACCGCGCAGCAGGCCAAGGTAATCGTCGGTGGAGACGCGACGCTGGTTGACGCGCAACGTCATGGGCGGCGGCTGATTCC
This sequence comes from Burkholderiales bacterium, assembly GCA_035499005.1. Taxonomy (GTDB): domain Bacteria; phylum Pseudomonadota; class Gammaproteobacteria; order Burkholderiales; family SHXO01; genus SHXO01. Next base: position 7,740 of record DATJZQ010000236.1, read on the forward strand.
CGGCGGTAAGGATGGAAACGTACTGGTGCGGATACGTGCGTCTGAGCTCGTCGATCCACCACTGCGGGTGCGACCAGCGCCCCTCGTCCGTCCGGCGTGCGAGCTGCAAGAGCGCTTCCCGCCGGCGCAGGAAGTTGCGTAGCAGCGCGTTGACCAGACCTCGCGCCGACGTCTTGCGCAGAGGCGCGCACACGCGCACGGCGTGGTCTACCACCGCATGCGGTGCCGCACGCGTGAATTCCAGCTGATAAAGAGCGACCAGCAGCAACGCTTCCACATCGCGGTCGGCCAACGGCTTGTGAGCCAGCGCGTCGAGCAGGGCGCGCAGTAGCCCGAGGTGACGGAACACGCCGAAGCAAACGTCTTGGACACCGCCCCAGGCTGCATCGGGTACGCGCGCCTTGACACGGCCGAGCGCAACCGTGAGGCTCGCACCTGCCTCCACCTGCAGCACCACGCGCAGCGCCTGGAGCTGGAGCTGAATCACACTCCGAGAGGCTCGCCGGGCGAGAGGGAAACCCCGCGCACGAACTCGGCGGCCGACAAGCGCTTCGCACCCGCGCGCTGCAACTCCTCGATCGCCAGGACGCCACTGCCACACGCGACCAGGATGCCACTACCGGTGGTCTCGACGACGCGACCGGCCGCCGCGGCGGGGCGCTCGAGCGCACGGGCGCGCCAGACGCGCAGCAGCTGGCCACGCAGGGTCGTGTGGGCGCCGGGCTGCGGATTGAAGGCGCGCACCTGGCGTTCGATCTGCGACGCCGCTTGGGACCAGTCGATCACGGCTTCCTGCTTCTGGATCTTGTGCGCGTAGGTCACGCCTTCGGCGGGCTGCGGGAGAGCTCGCAGGTCGCCTGCCTCGAGCGCAGGCAAGGCCTGCACGATGCACTGTGCACCGAGCGCTGCGAGCTTGTCGTGCAGGCTGCCCGCGGTGTCCTCGGGCCCGATCTGGATGGTACGCATGAGGTACACAGGACCGGTGTCGAGGCCTGCCTCCATCCGCATGATGCTGATGCCCGTTTCGCGATCGCCCGCAAGGAGCGCGCGCTGAATGGGGGCCGCGCCGCGCCAGCGCGGCAGGACGGACGCGTGGATGTTGATACAGCCCAGTGCGAACAATTCCAGCACCGGCACGGGCAACAGCAGACCGTAGGCAGCCACAACCATGACCTGCGCGCGCGCAGCGGACAGCTCCTCCAACGCGTCGACTGAGCGCAGAGTAGAGGGCTGCGCAAGTCGCAGTCCGCGCTCCACGGCGACGGCTTTCACAGGGCTCGCGAGCGGCCGCAAGCCACGGCCCGCCGGGCGATCCGGCTGCGTCAGCACGAGCGCGACGTCGTGCCCGCCGTCCAACAGCGCGTGCAGCGCCGCAGCAGCAAAAGCGGGTGTGCCGGCAAAGACGAGGCGCATCAAAGCGCCCGCCGCTGCTGCCTTTCCTGTTTCCTGAGCTTGGCCAGGATCCGACCCTGTTTGAGGCTGGAGAGATACTCGACGAACACCTTGCCGCGCAGATGGTCCATCTCGTGCTGGATGCACACCGATAGCAGACCGTTCGTTTCGAGCTCGAACGACTGGCCGTTCCGGTCCAGCGCGCGCAGCTTGATCCATTCCGCCCGCTCGATCTTCTCGAAGATGCCTGGCACGGACAGGCAGCCTTCCTCGAAGTCAGAAACCCCGCGGCTCTCGACGATGACCGGGTTGATCAGAACCAGAAGCTGGTCGCGGGTCTCCGACACGTCGATCACGATGACCTGCTTGTGCACATCCACCTGCGTGGCTGCCAGCCCAACCCCCGGCGCGGCATACATGGTCTGGGCCATGTCCTCAATTAGCTGGCGGATCTCGCCGTTAACCGACTTCACCGGCTCGGCCACAGTGTGCAACCGTTCGTCCGGATAGCGCAGTATCGGGAGCAGAGCCATAATTTAGTTGCAAATTGAGGGGACTACGTGCAGACTTTAAACAAGATTGTTACTATCGGACGGACTTTCAAGAGCACTGCGAAGCGTGTGCAGCCCGAGGAAGTCCCGAACAGACCGGGGGCGCAAATGACGCGAATTATATCGGTTATCCCTGTGCTGCTCGCCTGTACGCTCGGTGCCGGCCTGGCCTTCGCCGAGGACCAACCGGCCCCACCGGCTGCGCCGCTTGCTGCCCCGGAAACAGCGCCAGCTGCCGCGGCGGACGTGATGCCCGCCGCCGAAGCACCCTCCGCGGCCGACGTCAAACTGCAGGACAACCCGCCGGCCCGCTACACCGTCAAACGCGGCGACACGCTGTGGGGGATCTCGAGCCGATACCTCAAGAACCCCTGGAAATGGCCCGAGGTCTGGGGCATGAACAAGGATGAGATCAAGAATCCGCACCTGATCTATCCAGGCGACGTCATCATCCTCGACTTGTCCGGGGCTACCCCGCGGCTGCGCCTCGAGGGCGTGCCCGACGGCGGGCTCTCGCGCTGGTACGGCTACGAGCTGCAGGTCAGCAAGCTCGAGCCGCGCATGCGTACGAGCGCGCTCGCCGGTGCGATCCCGACCATACCTGCCAGGGACATCGATGCATTTCTGAGCCGCTCGCTGGTGGTCGAGCCCGACGCGATGGCACTTGCCCCAAAGATCGTCTCCGGCCTGAAGAACCGTGTCGTTCTGAGTGCCAACGATACTGCGTACGCCGTCGGCATCCAGCAGGGCAAAGGCAACCACTGGAACGTGTACCGCCCGGGCCGGTTGCTCCAGGATCCGGACACGAACGAGATGCTGGGGCGTGAAGCGGTCTTCGTGGGGGACGTCGAGGTCGAGTCTTTCGGCCAGGTCTCGGCGTTGCGCATCGTCCACGCCAGCCAGGAAGTCACCAACGGCGACCGCCTGACGGTAGCGACTGCGCTACCGACCCTGCCGTACGTGCCCCGTGCCCCGAGCAAGAAGATCCGGGGCAAGGTCATCGCGGGAGCAAGCGACGCGCTGTCCGAATTCGGGCCGCTAGCGATGGTCATCCTGAATCGAGGGGCCCGCGACGGGCTCGAAACCGGGCAGGTGCTCGGGGTGTTCCGCAACCTCGGCAAGGTCGCGCCCGGTCTCGTTGGTGGTGAGTCTCTACCGATGCCGCTGCAGGAGTACGGGATAGTGATGGTTTACCGCGTTTTCAATAAAGTCTCGTTTGCGCTTGTCATGAACGCCACCGAGCCGGTAAACGTAAGAGACATCGTCGCAAATCCCTGACCGACGCGGCCCGCCAGCGGCGATGTCAGGCGATGAGATCCAAGCCTGGCTCGAGCTGGCACTGACCCCGAAGCTTGGCCCCGCTGCGCAGCGGAAACTGCTGCGCGCGTTCGGCGCTCCCCGCGAAGCCCTGCAGGCCAGCACCAGCGAAATAGCTCGCGCTGCCGGCGAAGCTGCCGCAGCGGCTTTGCGCTCGGGGCCCGATCCTGCCCTCGTTCGCCGCAGTCTCGAGTGGCTGGAGGAGGAGGGAAATCATGTCCTGACCCTCGCGGACGAGCGCTTCCCGCAGACCCTGCTGGAGACCGCCGACCCACCCCTCCTGTTGTTCGTGAAGGGCCGCGTCGAGCTGCTCGGGCGGCCGTCACTCGCCGTCGTGGGCAGCCGCAGCGGCACGGCGCGCGGAATCCGGGACGCGGAAGCGTTCGCGCAGGCCTTGAGCGAGGCCGGGCTCACCATCATCAGCGGGCTTGCCATCGGCATAGACAGTGCGGCGCACCGTGGCGGGCTGCTGGGACCGGCTTCCAGCATCGCAGTGGTGGGCACCGGCCTGGACAAGGTCTATCCCGCGCGCAACCGGGAACTCGCCCATCGGCTTGCGGCGGAAGGGGCGCTGGTCTCGGAGTTTCCGCTGGGCACGCCTCCGCTCGCGTCGAATTTCCCGCGACGTAACCGCATCATCAGCGGGCTGGCGCGCGGCTGCCTGGTGATCGAGGCAGCGCTTCACAGCGGTTCTCTGATCACGGCACGCCAGGCCGCAGACCAAGGACGCGAAGTCTTCGCGGTGCCCGGTTCGATCCACTCACCGCTGTCCAAGGGCTGCCACTGGCTGCTCAAGCAGGGGGCCAAGCTGGTGGAAAGCGCACAGGATGTCCTCGAGGAATTGGGCATTGCCCCGGCGGGGCCTGGCGCAATCCAGCAGGACGCTCCCCCGCTGACGGCGAGCGCATCCGCGCTTCTCGGCGCCATGGGCTTTGAACCCATAGACCCCGACACCATATACGATAGAGCCGGAGTAAGCCCTGACATCGCAGGGCCCATCCTGCTGCAGCTGGAACTCGACGGCTACGTCGCCCGGCTGCCCGGCGGACTGCTTCAGCGCATGCGCTAGACCCGGACTCCGGGCGGCGGCCCACCCGCGCGGCCACCCATTTCCTCGCTTGCACTGCCGGGTTTGAGTCCCTATCATCTGCCGCTCCTTTTCGTTTGTGCATCCGCAGCATGGGCCGCAGCCTGCTCATCGTCGAATCGCCGTCGAAGGCGAGAACGCTAAAGAAGTACCTCGGACGTAACTTTGAGGTGCTGGCCTCCTACGGCCACGTTCGCGACCTCGAAGCCAAGGAGGGTGCGGTCGACCCGGCGCACGACTTCCGTATGCGTTATGCGTTGGTGGAGAAAAACGCCAAGCATGTAGACGCGATAGCCAAGGCCGCCGGCGGAGCGGACCAGGTCCTGCTGGCCACCGACCCGGACCGCGAGGGCGAGGCCATCGCCTGGCATCTGACCGAGCTGCTTAAGGCGCGCAAATCGCTCAAGGCGCGGCCGATCAAGCGGGTCGTGTTCTACGAGATCACCGAGGCGGCTGTCAAGGACGGGGTCGCGCACCCGCGCGGGATCTCGATGCCGCTCGTCAACGCCCAGCAGGCGCGGCGCGCCCTCGACCACCTGGTCGGTTTCAATCTCTCCCCTCTGCTGTGGAAGAAGATCGGACCGAGCTTGTCCGCCGGGCGGGTGCAGAGTCCCGCATTGCGCCTGATCGTCGAACGCGAGAAGGAGATCGAGAGCTTCAAGCAGCGGGAGTACTGGACTGTCCACCTCGAAAGCCACAAAGGCCAGGACAAGTTCAGCGCGCGGCTCACCGAATACAAGGGGAACAAGCTCGAGCAGTTCAGCATCACCACCGACGCCGAGCAGCAGGCGATCGTCACCGACATCCTGGGAAGCGCCAAGGGCAGTGCGACCATCGTCAAGGTCGAGCGCAAGCCGAAGCTGCGCTATCCGTCTCCGCCCTTCATCACTTCGACACTGCAGCAGGAAGCCATACGCAAGCTTGGGATGACCGCCGAGCGTGCCATGCGCACGGCGCAGCAGCTATACGAGGGCGTCGATATCGGTGGCGGGGACGTCGGCCTGATCACGTACATGCGCACGGACTCGACCAACCTCGCGAACGAGGCGGTGCACGAGATCCGGAGCTACATCGCAGAGCACTTCAAGGCGGACTATCTGCCCAAGAACGCGGTCCACTACCGCAGCAAGTCGAAGAACGCGCAGGAGGCGCACGAGGCCATCCGCCCGACCTCCATCGCGCGCACGCCGGATCAGGTGCGCGCACACCTGACGCCGGATCAGGCGCGGCTGTACGAGATGATCTGGAAGCGCACGCTGGCGTGCCAGATGACACCAGCGCGCTTCGACACGGCGAGCGTCGACCTGCGCGCGGGCCGCGCGGATACGCTGTTTCGCGCCACTGGCCAGACCCTGGTGTTCCCGGGCTTCATCGCGGTCTACAAAGAGGATGTGGACGACTCGCCCGATGACGGCGAGGAGAAGCTGCCGCCGCTGGAGGCGGGCGAGCGCGTTCCGGTCGATCGACTGTTCGGGGCACAGCACTTCACGCAGCCGCCACCGCGCTACACCGAAGCGAGCCTGGTCAAGACGCTGGAGGAGTACGGGATCGGGCGACCGTCCACCTACGCCAGCATCATCTCCACCTTGCAGGATCGTGGCTACGCGCTTCTGGACAAGAAGCGGTTCGTGCCGACTGACCTGGGCCGGCTCGTCAGCGGCTTCTTGAGCGCTCACTTCGAGCCGTACGTCGACTACGCCTTCACCGCCCGCATGGAGGATCAGCTCGACTTCATCTCCAACGGCAAGCGCGAGTGGGTTCCGGTGCTGAAGGAGTTCTGGGACGCTTTTTCCACGACGCTGGAGGAAAAGCAGGAGGTCGCGCGCGGCAGCCCGCTGGGCGAGAAATGCCCCAAGTGCAAGAAGGGAGAGCTGTATCTGCAGAACAGCCGCCGCGGCTTGTTCGTCGGCTGCAGCCGCTATCCAGCGTGCGACTACACGCGCCCGTGGGGTCCGTTGGCCGATGGCCCTATGAATCTCGGCAAGGACCCGGACAGCGGGTTAGACGTCCTGCTGATGCGGGGGCCCTACGGCTACTACGTCCAGCTCGGGCCGACGGACCCCAAGGCCGAGTCCAAGCCGAAACGGGCCGCGTGGCCGAAAAACACGCCCGTCGTTGCTGCAGATCTGGTGACCGCGCTCAAGTTACTCGCCCTGCCGCGTCAGCTCGGCCCTCATCCCGAAACCGGAAAGATGGTCGAAGCGAACGTCGGACCGTTCGGGCCGTACATCAAGCACGATGGCGCCTATAAGTCGATACCCAAAAGCGACAGCGTGTATGACATCGCGTTACCGCGCGCTCTCGAGCTGCTCGCGATGCCGAAGGCTGAGCGCGGTGCACCCGGCAAGCGCCTGGGCCCGCATCCGCAAGACCAGCAGCCGGTCGTGTTGTTGAGCGGTCGCTACGGTCCTTACGTGAAGCATGGGCGTGTCAACGCCACAGTGCCCAGCGACTACGACCCTGCCAGTCTCTCGTTGGAGCAGGCGCTCACGATCCTCGCAGCCAAGCAGGCCAAGCGTACGCCGGGCAGAGGCAAACCGCGCACCGCTAAACAGGCGGAGGCGACAGAGGCGCGGACGAGCACCTCAGCTAAGACGACAAAAGGAACGCCGGGCCGGGCGCAAACGGGGCGTGCGAGGTCTGCGCCACCACAGCACGGGGCGGCAGCGCGCACGACGGCAAGACCAGCGAAGCGACGGCGCGGCGGGTAAACCGCGGCGGCTTCTACACGTCGAGGTTGCGAACCCCGAGGGCGTTGGCTTCGATGAAGGCGCGACGCGGTTCGACCACGTCTCCCATCAGGGTGGTGAAAATCTCGTCGGCCGCGATCGCATCCTCGATCTGGGCGCGCAGCAGCCGGCGGGACTGCGGATCCATGGTGGTCTCCCACAGCTGCGTGGGGTTCATCTCGCCCAGGCCTTTGTAGCGCTGGATTGTGAGACCGCTTCTGGCTTGCTCCAGCAACCACTCCACCGCCTGGCGGAAGTCGCTCACCGGTTGCTTGTTGTCGCCCCGCTGCACGAGCGCCCCCGGTCCGAGCAGGCCCTCCAGCATTTTGGCAGTTTTGCGGATCTGCGCGTAATCGCCGCTGTCGACGAAATCGCGGTCAAGGTGGCTCAAGCGCAGGTTGCCGTGCTGCATCTTTCTCACCATCAGCAGGTGAGCTTCGGCTTTCTCGTCGAAGCGCGGCGACACAGTCACGCCTTCGCTGGGCAGGTTGCCAACCAGAGCAGCAGCGCTCGCCGCCGCTGCCTCAGCGCTGGACAAGTTGAGCTCGGGTCCGCGCAGCAGCGCATACAGCACGTCCACGTCGATCCGCCTGGATAGCCGCTCGATCACCGCCTCAGCCAGAATGTACTCGCGCGCGAGCTCGGCCAGGGCGTCTTTGGTGAGCGGCGGCATTCCCTCTCCACGATGCAGCTCTGCGTCGTTCAAGGCTGCCCGCAGCAGGTGATCCTTCAGCTCGTGATCGTCCTTGAGGTAGCGCTCGTCGCGGCCGTGCTTGACCTTGTAGAGCGGCGGCTGCGCAATGTAGATGTGACCCCGTTCCACCAGCTCCGGCATCTGGCGATAGAAGAAAGTGAGCAGAAGGGTCCGGATGTGCGACCCATCGACATCGGCATCGGTCATGATGATGATGCGGTGGTAGCGCAACTTCTCCGGGCGGTACTCCTCCTTGCCGATGCCGGTGCCGAGCGCGACGATCAACGTCGCGATTTCCTGCGACGAGAGCAGTTTGTCGAAGCGCGCCCTCTCGACGTTGAGGATCTTGCCTTTGAGCGGAAGAATCGCCTGGAACTTGCGATCGCGTCCTTGCTTGGCCGACCCTCCAGCCGAATCTCCCTCCACCAGATACAGCTCCGAGAGCGCCGGATCTTTCTCCTGGCAATCCGCCAGCTTCCCGGGCAGCCCGAATCCGTCCAGAACACCTTTCCGCCGGGTCATGTCCCGCGCCTTGCGCGCCGCCTCGCGCGCGCGCGCCGCCTCGATGATCTTGCCCACGATGGTCCTGGCGTCCGCCGGGTTCTCCAGCAGGAAGGCCATCAGCGCTTCGGACACGAACTCCTCGACCACCGGGCGCACTTCGGAAGAAACCAGCTTGTCCTTCGTCTGCGAGGAAAACTTCGGGTCGGGCAGCTTGATGGAAAGAATACAGGCCAGCCCCTCGCGCATGTCGTCGCCGGTGGTCTCGATCTTCGCGCGCTCCGCGTACTTGTTCTGCTCGATGTACTGATTGAGCGTGCGGGTCATCGCGCCACGCAGCGCGGTGAGGTGCGTGCCTCCGTCGCGCTGCGGAATGTTGTTGGTAAAGCACAGGACCGCCTCTTGGTATGAGTCGTTCCACTGCATGGCCACTTCCACGCTGATTCCGTCGCGCTGGCGCAGCGCATGGAAGATATGCGGGTGCAGGACGTTCTTGGTCCGATTGATGAACTCGACGAAGGCGCGAATGCCGCCCACGAACTGAAACACTTCCTCCTTGTCGTTGCGCTGGTCGACGAGCTCGATGCGCACGCCGTTGTTCAGGAAGGAAAGCTCGCGCAAGCGCTTGGCCAGGATGTCGTAGTGGAACTCGATGTTGCTGAACACTTCGGCGCTCGGCTTGAAGTGAACCTCTGTGCCACGCCGCTCCGTGCTCCCGACTTCCTTCAGCGCGCCGACCGGTTCTCCGTTCCGGAATTCCATCTGGTACACGTGCCCCTCGCGCCGAATGGTCAGGCGCAGCCACTCCGACAACGCGTTGACCACCGACACGCCGACACCGTGCAGGCCACCCGAGATCTTGTAGGAGTTGCTGTCGAACTTACCTCCTGCATGCAGCACCGTCATGACGATCTCGGCGGTAGAACGCCCGGACTCGTCGTCGGGGTGCACCTCAGTGGGAATGCCGCGGCCATTGTCGACGACCGTGACGGAGTTGTCGGAGTGGACTGTGATCTTGATGTCGTCGCAGTAGCCGGCCAGCGCTTCGTCGATGGCGTTGTCCACAACCTCGAACACCATATGATGCAGGCCGGTGCCATCGCTGGTGTCGCCGATGTACATGCCCGGGCGCTTGCGCACAGCCTCCAAGCCCTTCAAGACTTTGATGCTGCCCGCGGTGTAATCGGAGCTGCTGCCGTTCGCAGTTGGATCGGTCATCTGTGCTGGACTAGATACGCATGGGCATGACGACGTACTTGAAATCGGGGTTGCCCGGGATGGTCATCAACATGCTGCTGTTGGAGTCACCCAGCGCACACTCGAGCTGGGTGGCCTGCACGTTGCCGAGCACGTCGAGCAGATAGGTCACGTTGAAACCGACGTCCAAGGCCTCGCCGCCATAGCTGATGGCCAGCTCCTCTTCCGCCTCCTCGTGTTCACTGTTGCTGCAGACGATGCGCAGGCTGTCAGCGGTCAATACCCAGCGCACGCCGCGAAACTTCTCGTTGGAGAGTATCGCAGCCCGTTGCAGGGCTTGCTGGAGCGTGGCGCGATCACAAACGAAGCCCTTCTTGTACCCTGTCGGAATGACTTTCTGATAATCGGGGAACTTGCCATCCACCAGCTTGGTGACAAAGCTGACGCGTCCAAACGCAAAGCTCGCCTGATTGTCCGACACACGCAACGTGACGGGGTCGTCGGTATCCGCGAGCAGCTTGGTCAGCTCAAGGATTGCCTTACGCGGCAGAATGACGTCGGTCTTCACAGCGCCGAGGGGCGTGGTGTGCGTAGCCAACGCCAAGCGGTGCCCATCGGTCGCAACCACCACCAAAGCATCTTCACGCAGCGACAGTAGCAGACCATTCAGATAGTAGCGGATGTCCTGCTGAGCCATGGCGTACTGCACCAGTGCGAGGAGGCGTTTGAGGTCCTTCTGCGGGAGCTGCGCCTGTGCTGCCGGCTCGCTGCCGGCGGCGATCTTGGGGAAATCCTGAGCGGGCAGCGTCTGCAGGCTGAATTTGCTTCTCCCCGCGCGAAGCTGGAGGCGTTTGTCCTGCAGCTCGAGAGATACAGTCGTCGCATCGGGCAACGAGCGCAGAATGTCCTGCAGCTTGCGCGCCGATACGGTAGTCGCCTGCACGTCGGCGGTCTCTGAAGCATCAGCTTCCGCGGCCACTTGAATCTCCAGGTCCGTGGCCGTGAGCGACACTTTGCCTGCGCCAACCTCGAGCAGAACATTGGACAGGATCGGCAGGGTGTGGCGTCGTTCCACGACACCCCCAACCGCCTGTAGCGGCATGAGCAGGAGATTTCGGTCTACCTGGAGCAGGTTCATTGTTTATTGTTCCTGATAACGACTAATAATGAAGGGCCCCAATGCGGTGGAAATCTCCCTTTGGCCCGGTGGACAACGCAAGCCGGTCCTCGGGACCGGAGGATAAACAGGGTAGCGCCTGTGGAGAAATTGTGGGCAGTTCCGGCGCACCGAGCAGTCGTCGAGGTTATCCACAATGTGCGATAGAGGTACTGACATCAGCTGCGCAGAACCTGAAGCAGCGCTTCGAAGTCCCGGTTGATCTCGGGACTGTCGGATTTGAGCTCGGCCACCTTCCGGCAAGCGTGCAGAACAGTCGTGTGGTCTCGGCCGCCAAATGCGTCCCCGATGTCGGGCAGGCTCAATTGCGTGAGCTCTTTGGCCAGCGCCATCGCAATCTGCCGCGGCCGCGCCACGTTGCGGGAGCGTTTCTTGGAGTACATCTCCGATACCTTGATCTTGTAGTAGTCGGCGACGGTCCGCTGAATGTTGTCGATCGAGACCTGGCGAAACTGGATGGCGAGCACATCCTTGAGCGCTTCGCGGGCGAGGTCGAGCGAGACCGGCTGGCCGGCGAAATTGGAGTAGGCGAGGACGCGCTTCAGCGCGCCCTCGAGCTCACGCACATTGGATTGAATGTGCTTGGCGATGAAGAACGCTACGTCTTCCGGCAGGCGGGCGTCCTCGACTTCCGCTTTCTTGATCAGGATCGCAACCCGCATCTCGAGCTCTGGCGGCTCGATAGCCACCGTTAGCCCCCACCCGAAGCGAGAAATCAGGCGATCCTCCATGCCGGTGATTTCCTTCGGGTAGCTGTCGCAGGTGATGATCACCTGCTTGTGCGCATCGATGAGGGCGTTGAACGCGTAGAAGAACTCCTCCTGGGTGCGATTTTTCCCGCTGAAGAACTGGATGTCATCGATCAGCAGCAGGTCGAGGGAATGGTAGTACTTCTTGAATCCGTCGAACGCCTTGTGCTGATACGCTCGCACCACGTCCGACACGTACTGCTCGGCGTGGACGTAGCGAAGCTTGGCGTGTGGACTTTGCTCGTGCGCCAGGTTACCGATGGCCTGAATGAGATGTGTCTTACCCAGTCCAACCCCGCCATAGATGAACAGCGGGTTGTAGGCGGTGCCCGGATGCTCTGCTACTTGTAGCGCGGCGGCTCGCGCCAGCTGATTCGCCTTGCCAGTTACGAACGAGTCGAAGGTGAAGGATGGATTGAGGCGGCTGTGCTCGCGTATGCGAGCCTTGCTGGTGTCGGCTGCACTTGGGGCGGGCGGCGGTGCCGCCGGCGTGATGTGGGTCGCATGAGAATGACTCGCCAGCTGCAGCACGACCTCGACACGATCGGTGGCGGCTTCGCGCGCGAGCTGCTCAATCACCGGCAGGAACCGGTCCTTGACCCACTGCAAGACGAAACGATTTGGCGCCGTGATCGTGAGCAAACGCCCTTGGGACGCCGCTTGAAGGGGCTGGATCCACGTGCGGAATTGCTGTGGCGGCAATTCCTTCTCAAAGTGCTTGAGGCAATGATTCCAGAGGCCGTCCATTGCGGCTCGAGCGCAGCATCCAGGCTGGGTTGATTGTCGGACAAAGGTGAAACGCTATTGTACTGGCCGGCCGCAAAGTTATCCACAGGGGCGATTCACCAATTGACAATAGTGCCCCCTGCACCGTGTAATAGCCGGCTTTTTAGTGTCATCGGGGAAACAATATGAAGCGCACCTACCAGCCGTCGAAGATTCGCCGGGCGCGCACGCACGGCTTCCGTGCCCGCATGAAAACACTGGGCGGGCGTACGGTGCTGAACCGGCGCCGGGCCAAGGGCCGCAAGCGGCTTGCGGTCTGAGGCATTCCCCCGTCGTGCTCGCTTGCCCAGCGGAGAGGCGTTCCGGCAGCTCCTGGCCTCTCGACGGAGCTCAAGAAGTGAGCGCTTCCTAGTGCAGGCGAGGCCTAACGGTCGATGTTTTGCCCGCCTTGGCGTGGTGGTCGGAAAACGCGTGGCGGCGCTCGCTGTCGATCGCAGTTTCCTGAAACGCTTGGTGCGCGAGACGTTCAGGCGCCATCGACACGAAGTTGCGGGATTCGACTTACTGGTGCGGCCCCGGCGCGGCTTGTCTTCGCGTGAGCTTCGTGAGGCGCGCGAGGATCTGCATGCGCTGCTGGTTGCTGTCGTCAGATGAGGCGCGTGACTGCAGGCCTGATTCGCGCGTACCAGGCTGGCGTAAGTCCGCTGCTGGGTCCCTGCTGCCGCTTTCACCCAACTTGCTCGGAATATGCAATTGAATCAATCCTCTTCTACGGATTGACGAAGGGTGGCTGGCTGACGCTGCGGCGCCTCGCCCGCTGTCACCGCTGGCATCCTGGCGGTTACGATCCCGTACCGGCAAAGCCTGAAGGGCGCTGACCGCCATGGACAGTTTTCGGATCTTTGCCGGCGTCGTGTTCGCGGTCTCTGTGTTCTTCCTGGTGGAGGCATGGACTCGCGACCACCAAAAGGGTCCGCCGCAAGCTCCTCCTCGTGCCGCTCAGCAGCAAGGTGACACGGCTCCGCCTATTCCGACTACAGCTCTGGGCCAGGGCGCGACGCCTGCCGCCGTTCGCCCTGCCGACGTAAAGCCCACCAAAGGCGAGCGGATTCGCGTCGCCACCGACGTGATGCTGGCGGAGATCGATACCGTTGGCGGCGACCTGCGGAGAGTCGAGCTCGTTCGCTTCCGCGACACTTTCGATCGCAACCAGAGTCTGGTTCTGCTGCAGGACAACGAGCAGAACGTCTATGTTGCGCAAAGCGGTTTGATCGGCGACAAGCTTCCCAATCACACGTCACAGTTCAAGAGCGCTCAGGCCTCATACGAGTTGGCGCCGGGCGCAGACGCCGTTACGGTGCGCCTCACTGCGGCGGCCGAAGGCGGCGCGCAACTGGAGAAGACCTACGTCTTTCATCGCGGCAGCTATGCGGTGGACGTCAGCTTTCGGGTCACGAATACCGGCACGACTGCCATCGCGCCATTCGCCTACTTTCAGCTCGTGCGTGACACCAAGCCCCCGCCGGGCGATTCCAAAATGGTGCCGGTATTCAATGGAATAGAGATATATACCGAGAAAGACAAGCTGAGCAAAGCGTCCTTCGACGACATCCTGAAGAACAAGCTGACCTACCCCAAATCGGCGCCGGATGGATGGATCGCCGTCGTCCAGCATTACTTTCTCGCTTCGTGGCTGCCAAAGCCTGGGGAACTGCGCGAATACTTCGTCCGTAACCTTGACAATGGCATGTTCGCGGCCGGGGTGATCCTGGGGGCGGGACGCATCGAACCAGGCAAGAGCAACGAGGTTTCGTCGCGCCTGTACGTCGGCCCGCAGGAGCAAGGACTGCTCAAGACCCTGGCACCGGGGCTCGAGCTCACCGTCGACTATGGTTGGCTGCGCCCGTTGGCGGTGCCTTTGTTCTGGGTGCTGAACGAAATCCACTCCGTGGTCAATAACTGGGGCGTGGCCATCATTCTGCTGACCGTCATCATCAAGCTCATCTTCTATCCCTTGTCGGCGGCAAGCTATAAATCGATGGCCAAGATGAAGGTGCTTGCGCCTAAGCTGCAGAGGCTCAAGGAGCGCTTCGGCGACGATCGCCAGCGCATGCACCAGGCGATGATGGAGTTGTACAAGACCGAGAAGATCAACCCGTTGGGCGGGTGTTTGCCGATCGTGGTGCAGATCCCCGTCTTCATCGCGCTGTACTGGGTGCTGCTGCTCAGCGTCGAGCTGCGGCAGGCCCCGTTCATACTGTGGATTCAGGATTTGTCGCGCCCGGACCCGTTCTTCATCCTGCCGATCCTGATGGGCGCAACCATGTTCATCCAGACTTGGCTCAATCCAACACCGCCCGACCCGATGCAAGCCAAGCTCATGAAGATCATGCCGATCGCCTTCAGCGTGTTCTTCTTCTTCTTTCCTTCGGGGCTGGTCCTGTACTGGCTGGTCAACAACATCCTGTCCATTGCCCAGCAGTGGCGGATCACGCATGTGCTAGAGCGGGCGAAGACCGCTCATGGCGGAAGCTGACGTTATCGCCGCGCTCGCCACGGCGAGCGGCCGTTCAGCAGTCGGCATCATCCGGTTGTCGGGTCCCGACCTGATCCCGTTCATGATTGGATTGCTAGGACGCCAGATCCCACCTCGCCACGCGGTGCTGACCGACTTCCTCGACGCTGGGCGGGAGGCTGTCGACAGCGGGCTCGCGCTGTTTTTCCCCAGGCCCCACTCGTATACCGGGGAGGACGTTCTCGAGCTGCAGGCGCATGGCGGTCCGGCAGTGCTGCAACTTCTGCTGCGCCGATGTGTGAACCTCGGGGCGCGCTTGGCTCAGCCGGGCGAGTTCACGCGGCGGGCCTTTCTCAACGACAAGATGGACCTGGCGCAGGCCGAGAGCGTCGCGGATCTGATCGAGGCGGGGTCAGAGGCGGCTGCACGTGCGGCTGTGCGCTCACTGAAGGGAGAGTTGTCCAGCGAGGTGAGAGCGCTTACGTCCGAGCTCGTGACGCTGCGCACGTGGGTAGAGGCATCCATTGATTTCCCAGACGAGGACGTCGATCCGGGCGACCAGGAGAAATGGCGGGAGAGCCTGGAAACCCTGCGCCAGGACATCGAGCGGATCAAACGCACTGCTGCGTCGGGGAATCTGCTGAGAGATGGGATCGAAGTGGCGCTCGTTGGTCGACCCAACGTGGGTAAATCCAGTCTTCTCAATCGGTTGGCTGGAGAGGAACTGGCGATTGTCACGCCCATTCCGGGAACCACCCGCGACACCGTCAAGGGCGAATTCCTGTTCCAAGGCGTAACCATCCGTCTCACCGACACGGCAGGCTTGCGAGACGCGCGCGATGCAGTCGAAAGAATTGGGATTGAGCGGACGTGGCGGGCAGCCCGCGCCTCGGACGTGGCGCTGCTGGTCATAGATGCCACAACTGGCCGCACCGCCGAGGATGAAATGATTGGGAGGGAGCTCTCGCCTGGCGCCAAACGTATCTCGGTATTCAACAAGATCGACCTGTCGGGTGTGGCGCCGGGTCGGCGGCGTGGCGAAGGCGGTCTCGAGGTGCAAGTGTCAGCGCTCACGGGGGCTGGAATCGACTTGCTTCGCCGAGCTATCTTCGACGAGGTGGCGCCCGAGGGCTTGGACCTGGAAGGCGTGTTCCTGGCTCGCGAACGTCACATCGACGCCCTTTCGCGTGCGGCTGGGCATCTGGAGCGGGGCAGCGAGCACTTGGCTCGGCTGGAGGTCTTTGCGGAAGACCTTCGGCTGGCGCAACGCGACCTCAGCGAGATTACGGGCGAGGTGTCTGCCGATGATCTACTGGGAGAGATCTTTTCGCGTTTCTGCATCGGCAAGTGATCTCTTTCAGGCTGAGGAATTGTTCCACGTGGAACATCGGCCTGATGTCCTGTTCGGCAACGGGCAAATGCCTGCGGTATGATTTGGCCCCTTTGCGCCCTTTCACATGTCTTCTTCGCAGCAGTTTGACGTGATTGTCGTCGGCGGTGGCCACGCGGGCACCGAAGCCGCACTGGCTTCGGCGCGCATGGGCCGGCGCACAATCCTACTGACCCACAGTCTGGAAACCCTGGGGCAGATGTCGTGTAATCCGTCCATCGGCGGCATCGGAAAAGGGCATTTAGTCAAGGAGATCGATGCGCTGGCCGGAGCCATGGCGTGGGCCGCCGATGAGGCCGGGATCCAATTCCGGATCTTGAATGCGAGCAAGGGGCCTGCAGTCCGGGCGACACGGGCACAGGCAGACCGTGCCTTGTATAAGCGCGCGATCCGTAGCCGACTCGAGTCACAGCAGAACCTGTGGCTGTTTCAGGGGGCAGCAGACGATCTGCTGCTGGAAGCCGACCGGGTCGCAGGGGTCGTGACGCAGGGAGGGGTTCGGTTCCACGCACGTGCTGTCGTACTGACCACCGGGACGTTTCTCTCTGGCGTCATCCACGTCGGCTTGAAAAGCCATCAAGGTGGACGGGCGGGGGAGCCTCCGTCGATCAGCCTGGCGCGCAGGCTGCGCGAGCTCAAGCTGCCGGCCGGACGGCTCAAGACGGGGACGCCGCCGCGCCTGGACGGGCGCACGATCGATTATTCGAGGATGGTCGAACAGCCGGGCGACTCCCCGACGCCGGTTTTTTCCTTCCTGGGCACGCGTGAGCAGCACCCGCCTCAACTGTCTTGCTGGATAACGCATACAAACGCGGGTACACACGAGATCATCCGCGGCGCCTTGGATCGCTCTCCTATGTACACCGGTGTCATCGAAGGAGCTGGGCCGCGTTACTGCCCGTCGATCGAGGACAAGGTGGTGCGCTTCGCCGACAAGACCAGTCATCAGATATTTCTCGAGCCGGAAGGCTGGCATACCCACGAAATCTATCCAAACGGCATTTCGACCAGCCTGCCGTTCGACGTGCAGCTTGAATTCATACATTCAATCAAAGGCTTGGAGTCAGCACACGCGACGCGGCCTGGATATGCGATCGAGTACGACTATTTCGATCCGCGCGCGCTGAAGGCGTCGCTCGAAACCAAGACCATCCAGGGCCTGTTCTTCGCCGGTCAGATCAACGGGACCACGGGCTACGAGGAAGCGGCGGCGCAGGGACTGCTGGCAGGCGTGAACGCAGCGTTGCAGGTAGCGGAGCGCGAGAGCTGGTGCCCGCGCCGGGACCAGGCGTATATCGGAGTGCTCGTAGACGACCTGGTCACACGTGGCGTCACGGAACCGTACCGGATGTTCACCAGCCGGGCGGAGTACCGCCTCAGTCTGCGCGAGGACAACGCTGATCTGCGTCTGACGGAAACGGGTCACGAGCTGGGATTGGTGGAACAGGCGCGCTGGTCCGCGCTGCTGCGCAAGCGCGAAGCGATCGAGCAGGAGCTGCAGCGGCTGCGCTCGACCTGGGTTGATTCGAAGCTGCTCGCTCGGCTGCGAAGCGGGAGCGAGCAGGAGAGGGAGAAACAATGCACGCTGCAAGAGCTGCTGCGGCGACCTGAGGTTGACTACGCCGGTCTGATGCAGCTCCCTGGGGCAGGCGCCGGCCTCATCGATGCCCAGGCTGCGGAGCAGGTCGAGATCCAAACCAAGTATCAGGGTTACATCGAGAGACAGCAGGCGGAAGTGGCTCGCAATGAAGCCAGTGACGCGACTGTGCTGCCGGCGGATCTCGATTATCGAACGGTGCGTGGACTGTCGATCGAGGTGCAGGAGAAACTCAACCGGCATCGCCCCGAGACGCTGGGACAGGCCGCACGCATTCCTTCGATCACACCAGCTGCCGTTTCTCTGTTGCTCGTCCACTTGAAACGCAGCTCCAAACCGCCTGTTAGCGCAACCGCCTCCGAAGTCATCGAATCGGGCCGAGCGCGGCGGAAAGAGAGTGCCGCGCGCCGATGAAACCCGAAGACCAGCTCGGCGAGGGTCTGGCCGAGCTCGGTCTCAAGCTGCCCGGGCAAACGCAGGGACGGCTTCTGCAGTATGTCGCCCTGCTGACCAAATGGAACCGGACCTATAACCTGACCGCCATCCGCGAGCCGTCGCGACTGGTGAGTCACCATCTGCTCGACAGCGTTGCCGTGCTGCCTCATCTTCAGGGTACGTCGGTGGTGGACGTGGGAAGCGGCGCAGGGCTTCCCGGCATCCCGCTCGCCATCGTTCAGCGGCAATGGCGCGTCGCGCTTCTCGACAGCAATCACAAGAAAAGTGCGTTCTTACGGCAGGCCGTGCTCGAGCTCAAGCTGGACAACGTAGAGGTGGTGACTGCGCGCGCCGAGCAATGGAAGCCGGCACGCCTGTTCGATGTCGTCATCTCGCGCGCATTCTCGGACCTGCCCGGTTTCATCGAGGCTGCGGCGCATCTGTGTGCGCCCGAGGGTGTCTTGGCCGCGATGAAGGGAATCTATCCGGACGAAGAGCTGGCGCAGCTCGGCTCGAGCGCGGCCATCGTCCGGGTTGTAGCGCTGCGGGTTCCTGGCGTGCAGGCGGCCCGGCATCTCGCATTGTTGCGGCCTGGTGGCGAGCGATGACGCGCATTCTCGCGGTTGCGAACCAGAAGGGCGGCGTCGGCAAAACGACCACCAGCATCAACCTTGCCGCGAGCCTGACCCTGGCCGGGCGGCGCGTGTTGCTGATCGACCTCGATCCACAGGGCAACGCGACGATGGGCAGTGGCATCGACAAGCGCACGGTCAAGGCCACGGTGTACGACGTATTGCTCGGCGCGCAGCCCCTGTCCGGGACCAAGGTCAAGGCAAGCGCGAACTATGACCTGGTGCCGGCGAACCGGGAACTCGCAGGCGCGGAAGTCGAGCTGGTCGACTTGCCAGAGCGGGAGACGCGGCTGCGGGAAGCGATCAAAGAGGTCGAGGACGGCTATGATTTCGTTCTCATCGACTGCCCGCCAGCGCTCAACCTGCTGACGGTCAATGGCTTGTGCGCGGCGCAGGCGGTGATGATCCCGATGCAGTGCGAATATTTCGCGCTCGAGGGTCTCTCCGATCTGGTGCAGACCATCAAGAAAGTTCGCGTCAACTTGAATCCGCGCCTGGAGATCGAGGGCTTGCTGCGCACCATGTATGACCCGCGCAATACGTTGTCGCAACAGGTGTCCGACCAGCTGCAGCAGCACTTCGGGGACAAGGTGTACCGCACTGTGATTCCGCGCAACGTGCGCCTTGCGGAAGCGCCCAGTCACGGCGTTCCGGTGATCAACCTGGACCGCCAGTCGAAGGGAGCGCTCGCCTACCTCGCGCTCGCCGGCGAGATGTTGTCGAAGCCTGCGCAGACCGTCCATGGCTAAGGTGAAGGGTCTGGGGCGCGGTCTCGACGCGCTGCTCGGTGGAGACGAGCCGCGTTCGCCCGAGCACCTGATGAATGTTGCGCTGACGCAGCTGCGGCCGGGTAAATATCAGCCGCGGACCCAGATGGATCCCGGTGCCATCGCGGAGCTGGCCGAGTCCATCAAGGCGCAGGGCGTGATTCAGCCGATCCTCGCACGTCCCCTGGACGACGGGCACTTCGAGATCATCGCCGGGGAGCGGCGCTGGCGGGCCGCCCGCCTGGCAGGCCTCGATTCCGTGCCGGTGCTCGTGCGCGAAGTGCGCGACGACTTGGCGCTGGCCATGGCGTTGATCGAAAACATACAGCGCGAAGATCTGAATCCGATGGAGGAAGCTGCGGGGATTCAACGCCTCGTCGACGAATTCGGCATGACGCACGAGGCGGCGGCCGAAGCGGTCGGGCGCTCTCGCAGCGGAGTGAGCAACCTCTTGCGCTTGTTGTCTTTGGTGAAGCCCGTGCAGGAGTTGATTTTGCACGGCAAGCTAGACATGGGGCATGGACGGGCGCTGCTCGCGTTGTCCGGCGCCAAACAGATCGAGCTCGCGCACCGGATCGCAGCAAAAAATCTGTCCGTGCGTCAAGCGGAGCATCTGGTCGCGCGCGCGTTGTCGGCGCCGCGGTCGCGCAAGGCGCGCGGTCGCGACCGGGACTTGGTCGCGCTCGAGGAGGAGCTCGCGGACCACCTCGGGATGCGAGTCTCGATCGTTCCGCGCAAGAAGGGCGCGGGCCGGCTCACGATCGACTACGGCAATCTGGACCAGCTCGACGTCGTTCTGGGCCGCCTGCGCCGATGAACCGGGCCGTCGAGGCGAGTTTGCTGCGTCGCGCATTTGCGTTGACGCCCGTGGAGCAAGCTGATTAGAATCGCAAACTTTGCGCGAGCCGGGGGCGGGATCGGGGGATGATTCTGGTGCAGAGCAAGGCGATCCGGACCGTCCTGCGCTGGCAGGTTCTCGCGACCGCCACGATGACCGTGGCCTTGGGCCTGCTTACGGGTCTTCACGGCGCAGTCTCGGTTTTCCTGGGCGGGTCGGTCGGTGTATGCGCCGGGCTGGCGTTCTCGGTGGTCGTTTCACTGAGCAAGCCGGACTCGCTGGGAGGAACCCTGGTCGCAGCGTTCCGCGCCGAGGCGGCCAAGATCGGCGTCGCCGTGGTCCTGCTGTGGCTCGTGTTCGCGGTGTACAAGCACATCGTCGCGCTCGCCTTCGTCGGATCGTTTGCCGTTTCGATCCTGATCTTCGGAATGGCTTTTTTTGTACGCGAACACTCAGGTGCAACGCAGGTTCGATAGATTGCAGTCGACGCAGCGTCGTTGAGCATGGCGGCCGAAGAACAGCTCACAGCAACAGGCTACATCCAGCACCACTTGACCAACTTGACTCACTCGGTTGGCCAGGGCAGCTTTTGGACCCTGAACGTGGACACCGTGGTGGTGTCGGTCGTGTTGGGCATCGTCGGCTTTGGCTTCTTCTGGTGGGTCGTGCGAGGCGCCACGTCAGGCGTACCCAACAAGCGGCAAGCGTTCGTCGAGCTCGCTTTCACCTTCGTCGACGACCAGGTGAAGGGTCTGTTTCACGGCGACCGCAATGTCTTCCTCGGCCCGCTCGCCCTCACCGTGTTCGTGTGGGTGTTGCTGATGAACGCGATGGACTTCCTGCCAATCGACGTGACAGGGTTGTTCTACGAACACGTGCTGCGCCAGCATTACTGGCGCCAGGTCGCCACCGCCGACGTCAACACTACCTTCGGCCTGTCGCTGTCGGTGCTCTCGCTGATGATCTTCTTCAGCATCAAGGTCAAGGGCCTCGGCGGCTGGGTCCACGAGCTGTTCTGCGCACCGTTCGGCTCGAATCCGCTGCTGTGGCCGGCGAACCTGCTGTTCAACCTGGTGGAATACCTGTCGAAGCCGCTCTCGCTGTCGTTGCGCTTGTACGGCAACATGTATGCGGGCGAGATCATCTTCCTGCTGCTCGGCCTGTGGGCGGCGACCGGGATCGCCGGCACCTTCTTCGGTTCGCTGCTCGGTGTCGGCTGGGCGATTTTCCACATTTTGATCGTCGTACTGCAGGCCTATATCTTCATGATGCTGAGTGTCGTCTACGTCTCTATGGCGTACGAAACCCACTGACTTTGTTTCGCTCGACTCTAAAACCGCACGATCTAGTAAAGGGACCAAACGTGGACAAACTGCAATTCCTGGCGATGATCCAGGCATACACCGGGATTGGCATCGGCCTCATCATCGGCCTCGGCGCAGCCGGCGCTTGCATCGGCGTGGGCATCATGTGCAGCCGGTTTCTCGAGGGGGCGGCGCGCCAGCCCGAGCTCATCCCGCAGCTGCAGGGAAAGGTATTCCTTCTGCTCGGCCTGATCGACGCCTCGTTCATCATCGGCGTTGGGCTGGCCATGCTGTTCGCGTTCGGTAACCCGCTGCTCGCGGTGATCCCGCAATAGTCAGGGACACGGCGGTTAGGCTAGTGCTATGAACATCAATCTGACGCTGCTGTCTCAGGCGGCCGCCTTCGCGATCTTCATCTGGTTCACTGCCAAATTCATCTGGCCGCCGCTGCTGCGCGCGATCGAAACGCGGCAAAAGCAAATCGCCGACGGGCTGGCCGCGGCCGAGCGCGGGCGCCAGGATCTCGAGCAGGCGAGCAAACGTGCCGCCGATGTCTTACGCGAAGCGCGCGGCCAGGCTCAAGAGGTCCTGGCTCAGGCAGACCGGCGTGCTTCGCAACTGGTGGAGGAAGCGAAGGCGCAGGCCAAAGTCGAGGGCGATCGCATCATCGCGGGTGCGAAGGCCGAGATCGACAGAGAGGTTTTTCGCGCGAAGGAGGCGCTGCGCGCGCAGGTCGCCGCGCTGGCGGTGCAAGGTGCGGAGAAGATTCTCCGGCGCGAAGTCGACGCCAAAGCGCACGCCGAGCTGTTGAACGCAGTCGCGGCTGAGCTCTGATTCGGGCCCGACTATGGCCGAGCTCGCCACGATCGCGCGCCCCTATGCCCAGGCCGTGTTTGGCGCCGCCAAGGACAAGGGGCGCCTGGCGCAATGGTCCGACATGCTGCGTTTCATGGTCGAAATCTGGAGCGACGCGCGGGTGCAACTGGCGTTGGCCAACCCGAAATTCACCAAGGACGACGTCGAGCGCTTTCTGCTGGGGATATGCGGCGAGCGTGTGGATGGCGGCGCCCGCAACCTGCTCATGCTTCTCGTGCGCAATGACCGCCTGGCGGCTCTCCCGCAGATCGCAGAGCTGTACGAACACCTGCGCGAGGAACACGAGAACATCGTCGAGGCAACCGTCGACTCGGCCTTTCCGCTTTCCGAGCAGCAGCTGGCCGCCATCGTTGCTGGTCTCGAGCGGCGCACCGGACGCAGGGTGCAGGCAACCGTACGCGTGGTGCCGGAGCTGATCGGCGGAGTCGCCTTGAGAGTCGGGGATGATGTCTGGGACGGATCGGTGCGCGGACAGCTGCACAGCATGGCCGCCGCGCTCACCAACTAAGTTGCAAGGATCAGGGATTAGGAGCCGAGCATGCAGCTGAACGCTTCCGAGATCAGCGAGCTGATCAAGAGCAAGATCGAGAATCTCGCGGTTGGCGCCGAGATGCGCACGCAGGGGACGGTGGTGTCGGTGACCGACGGCATCGTCCGCATCCACGGCCTCGCCGACGTCATGCAGGGCGAGATGCTGGAATTTCCGGAGAACACGTTCGGGCTCGCTCTCAACCTGGAGCGCGACTCGGTGGGCGCGGTGATTCTGGGCAACTACGAGCACGTCACCGAGGGCGACACGGTCAAGACCACTGGCCGCATTCTCGCAGTCCCGGTCGGGCCGGAGCTGCTTGGACGCGTGGTCAACGCATTGGGCCAGCCGATCGATGGCAAGGGGCCGATCAACGGCAAGCTCACGGACGTGATCGAAAAGGTCGCACCCGGCGTGATCTGGCGCAAATCGGTATCGCAACCGGTGCAGACCGGGCTCAAGGCCATCGACTCGATGGTGCCGATCGGGCGCGGCCAGCGCGAGTTGATCATCGGCGATCGCCAGACCGGCAAGACTGCGGTCGCGGTCGACACCATCATCAACCAGAAAGGCAAGGACCTGTTCTGTGTCTACGTAGCGATAGGGCAGAAGGCGTCGACCATCGCCAACGTCGTGCGCAAGCTGGAAGAGTTCGGGGCGATGGAGTACACAGTGATTGTGGCGGCATCCGCTTCCGAGTCGGCGGCGTTGCAGTACATCGCGCCGTATTCTGGCTGCACCATGGGCGAGTATTTCCGCGACCGCGGGCAGGATGCGCTGATCATCTACGACGACCTCACCAAGCAGGCGTGGGCTTATCGTCAGATCTCGCTGCTGCTGCGTCGGCCGCCCGGCCGGGAGGCGTATCCTGGTGATGTGTTCTACCTGCATTCGCGCCTGCTCGAGCGCGGCGCGCGCGTCAACGAACAGTGGGTCGAGCGCTTCACCAAGGGGGAGGTCAAAGGCAAGACGGGCTCGCTCACCGCGCTGCCGATCATCGAGACGCAGGCGGGCGACGTCACCGCTTTCGTGCCGACCAACGTGATCTCGATCACCGACGGCCAAATCTTTCTCGAAACTGACCTGTTCAACGCCGGCATCCGTCCCGCCATCAACGCCGGCATTTCGGTGTCGCGCGTCGGCGGCGCGGCGCAGACGAAGATCATGAAGCGGCGCGATACCGGCGGCGGCGTGCGCCTTGCGCTCGCCCAGTACCGCGAGCTGGCCGCGTTCGCGCAGTTTGCGTCCGATCTCGACGAGGCTACCCGTAAACAACTCGAGCGCGGCCGCATGGTGACCGAGCTCATGAAGCAACCCCAGTACGCGCCGCTGCAGGTGTGGGAGATGGCGCTCACCCTGTTTGCGGTCAACAATGGCTATTTTGACGACGTCGACCTCAAGAAAGCTTTGGCCGCCGAGCGCTCCATGCGCGATTACATCAAGGGCAAATACGGCGAGCTGGTGGGGCGCATGGAACAGACGAAGGATCTTTCCAAAGAGGATGAGGCGAAGCTCAACGACGCCATCAAGGACTGGAAGAAAAACGGCAGTTATTAGTGCGAAGGTAGGCGGACGACGGGATTGTTATGCCAGGCACCAAAGAAATCCGGATGAAGATCCGCAGCGTGCAGAACACGCGCAAGATCACCAAGGCAATGGAAATGGTGGCCGCCTCAAAGATGCGCAGGGCGCAGGAACGCATGCGCGCGGCCCGGCCCTATTCGGAAAAGATCCGCAACGTCGCGGCCCACATCAGTCATGCCAATCCCGAGTACCGGCATCCGTACCTCGTCGAGCGCGACACGGTCAAGCGCATCGGCATTATCGTCATCAGCACCGACAAAGGGCTGTGCGGGGCGCTGAACACCAACGTGCTGCGAATGGTGCTGAACCAATACAAGGAATGGCGCGCCGAAGGCGAGGAGATCGACGTCTGCTGCATCGGCAACAAGGCCTTCTCGTTCATGCAGCGACTCGGCGCCGACATCCTCGCGCAAGTGACCAACATGGGCGACAGGCCGCATCTCGAGCGCCTGATCGGTGCGGTCAAGGTGATGCTCGACGGCTATGCCTCCGACCGGTTCGACCGCTTGATGTTGTTCTATACGCGCTTTATCAACACCATGCGGCAGGAACCCGTGATGGAGCAGCTTCTGCCGCTCACGGGCGAACGCCTGGGAGCGCCCGAGGGCAGCTGGGACTACATCTATGAGCCCGAGGCCAAGGGGGTGCTGGATCACGTGCTGATGCGCTACGTCGAAACTTTGATCTACCAGGCGGTCGCGGAGAATATGGCTTCGGAGCAATCCGCGCGGATGGTCGCTATGAAGGCCGCCTCGGACAACGCCGGCACCCTCATCGACGAGCTGACCCTGATCTACAACAAGAACCGTCAGGCCGCCATCACCAAAGAGCTTTCGGAAATCGTCGGCGGCGCGGCCGCTGTCTAGAGAAACGGGAACAGACATGGCACAGACACAAGGCACGATCGTTCAGTCCATCGGCGCGGTCATCGATATCGAGTTCCCGCGTGAGCACATGCCGAAGGTCTACGACGCGCTGCTCCTCGAAGACACGAGCGATAACACGCTGGTCGAAAAGGGTCTTACGTTCGAGGTCGAGCAGCAGCTGGGCGACGGTGTGGTGCGCTGCATCGCCCTCGGCTCTTCCGACGGCCTGCGCCGCGGCATGAAAGTCAAGAACACGGGCGCGCCGATCTCAGTACCGGTGGGAAAGGGCACGCTCGGCCGCATCATGGACGTCCTTGGGCGGCCGATCGACGAGGGCGGCCCGATCAAGACCGAGGACCGCCGTTCGATCCACCAGCTCGCGCCGAAGTTCGACGAGCTCTCGCCGTCGGTCGAGCTGCTCGAGACTGGCATCAAGGTGATCGACCTGATCTGTCCGTTCGCCAAAGGCGGCAAGATCGGCCTGTTCGGCGGCGCGGGTGTCGGCAAGACGGTGACGATGCTGGAGCTGATCAACAACATTGCCACCAAGCACGGCGGCCAGTCGGTGTTCGCCGGCGTGGGCGAGCGCACGCGCGAAGGCAACGACTTCTATCACGAGATGATCGAGGCGGACGTCATCAAGAAGGACAATCTCACCGAGTCGAAGGTGTCGATGGTGTTCGGCCAGATGAACGAGCCGCCTGGCAACCGCCTGCGCGTGGGCCTCAGCGGCCTCACCATGGCCGAAGCGTTCCGCGACGAGGGGCGCGATATCCTGCTCTTCATCGACAACATCTACCGGTTCACGCTGGCCGGCACCGAGGTGTCTGCCCTCCTGGGCCGCATGCCTTCGGCGGTCGGCTATCAGCCGACGCTGGCCGAGGAAATGGGCAAGCTGCAGGAGCGCATCACTTCCACCAAGACGGGCTCGATCACGTCGATCCAGGCCGTGTACGTCCCGGCGGACGACCTGACCGACCCGAGCCCCGCCACGACTTTCGGCCACCTCGACGCCACCGTGGTGCTGTCGCGCGACATCGCCGCGCTGGGTATCTATCCGGCAGTCGATCCGCTCGATTCCACTTCGCGCCAGGTCGATCCGAACACCATCGGTGAGGAGCACTACACGACGACGCGCGCCGTACAGGCGACGCTGCAGCGCTACAAGGAGCTGCGGGACATCATCGCGATCCTCGGCATGGACGAGCTGTCACCGGAGGACAAGCTGGCGGTGGCGCGCGCACGCAAGATCCAGCGCTTCCTGTCGCAGCCGTTCACGGTGGCGCAAAACTTTACCGGCACGCCTGGCAAGTACGTCGCATTGAAAGACACGATCAAGGGCTTCAAGATGATCGTGAACGGCGAGTGCGATGCCCTTCCCGAGCAGGCGTTCTACATGGTCGGCGAGATCGAAGAAGCGGTCGAAAAAGCGAAGACGCTGAAGTAGGCGAGGATCCGCCGCGATGGCAGCCCCGACCATCCACGTAGACGTCGTCAGCGCCGAGGAATCGATCTTCTCCGGCGAGGCAGAGTTCGTCGTTCTGCCCGGCGAAGCGGGCGAGCTGGGTATCTATCCTCGACACACGCCGCTGATCACCCGCATCCGGCCGGGCTCGGTGCGCATCAAGGTGGCGGGCGAGCCCGAGGAGCAGCTGATTTTCGTGGCTGGGGGAATTCTCGAGGTCCAGCCGCACATGATCACGGTGCTCGCCGACACCGCGATCCGAGGACGCGATCTCGACGAGGCCAAAGCGCTCGAGGCGCTGCAGCGAGCCGAGCAGGCGCGGCGCAACGCCACCGGCAAGCAGGAGATCGCAACGGTCGAGGGTGAGCTTGCCACTCTGGCCGCTCAACTCGCAGCGATTCGGCGGTTGCGCAAGAAGTAACGGCAACCCGCCTTGTGGCCGGCTCCCGTTCACTATGCCGGTCGATTCCAGACTACTCTCACAGCAGCGCGGCGCTCTGCTAGCGCAGATCCGGTCGCGGACCGCCCGCGTTGACAAGGACCGCGCAAGCCCATAGCCTCGGGATAGCGCAGCGCAGGTTTAGGGCGGAGAAAGGAGACAGTGTGAAGGCAGCACGGGATGCGGTGGAGTTGACCCGCCAGCTGGTGCGCATGAACACAGTCAACCCGCCGGGAAGCGAGGAGGCGTGCGCGCGTTATCTGGGTGCGCTGCTGGAAGACGCGGGCTTCCAGACCCGGTATCACAGCTTCGGGGAAGGCCGCGCCAACCTGATCGCTTCCCTGGGCGGTAGCGCGGGTAAGCCGCCGATTTGCTTCACCGGGCATATCGACACGGTGCCGCTCGGCATGGCGCCTTGGCGCATGGATCCGTTCGCCGCCGACAGCGATGCCGGCAAGCTGTACGGTCGCGGCAGCAGCGACATGAAGAGCGGTGTAGCTGCTTTCACCGTGGCGGCGGTTAACCTGGCGCAGCATCTTGGCGGCACCTGCGGGGTCAGCCTGGTGATCACCGCCGGCGAGGAGACCGGCTGCGAGGGTGCCTTCCACCTGTATCGCGCAGGTATGCTGGGTCAAGCGGGTGCAGTGGTGGTCGCGGAGCCCACGTCTAACTATCCGCTGGTCGGACACAAGGGCGTTCTGTGGTTGAGGGCCAAAACGCGTGGCGTGACGGCGCATGGTTCGATGCCCGAGCGAGGTTTGAACGCTGTCTATCAGGCCGCGCGGGCCGTGGTGAAGCTGGAACAATTCCGTTTCCCCGACCCGGCGCATGAGCTCATGGGGCAGGCCACACTCAACGTCGGCACGATTCGCGGCGGCCTCAACATCAATTCGGTTCCGGACGCGGCCGAGATCGGCATAGACATCCGCACCCACCCCAACGTGGACCATGCATCGCTGGCTCGTCTGCTCGCGCAGCAGCTGGGTGCCGAAGTCGAGCTCGAGACGTTGATGGATCTGGATGCGGTGTACACGAAACCCGACGATCCCTGGATGCAGAGCGTCTTTGAGCTGGCCACCCCGATGGCCGGAGAAAAACCGCATCCGCGCGCCGCGGCCTACTTCACCGATGCGGCGCCGCTGAGCCGCGCTTATCGCAATCCGCCTACGGTGATCCTCGGGCCTGGGGAGTTGCAGATGGCCCACCAGACCGACGAATACTGCGTCATCGAGCGCGTCGAACAGTCGGTTGCGTGCTACGAGCAGATCATGCTGCACTGGTGCCGGCCCTGAATGGAGCGCTTCAGCACCGCAAGCGCAGTAGCGCGTGTAGACGGAGTTCTCGACGCCGCGAGCTTCCAGCCGCTGGTGCGGGACGCTGGTGCCGCGGCGCTGCTCGCGGGAGAGGGTCGACTCGGCGGCGAGCCCGTATGGGTGGTGGCCACGGATCCGCGCAGCGCACGTGGTGCGCTCGGCGTACGCGAGGCCGAGTTGCTGTGCGCGCTGTTCGAGATCGCGCGCCGCGAGATGCGCCCGCTGCTGCTCTTGATTGATTCGGCGGGGGCGAAAGTGGGCGAAGGCTTGGCCGCTCTCGGTGCTTTCCGTCGGCTGTTCCGGCAGGCTTTGCTGACGCGTCTTGCCGGTGTCCCGATGCTGGCGCTGCTCGGCCGCTCCTGTTTTGGCGGGGCCAGCATGCTCGCGTGTGTGTGCACGGCGCGTGTGTACTCCGCCGAGACTTTGCTGGCGGTGTCCGGACCGGGCGTCATCCAGGCGCTGGGCGGCAAGGACGAGTTGGACGTTGCGGACGGCGAGCAGGTGCGCGCGCTGATGGGCGGCGCAACGCGAACGCGACTGGGCAAAGAGGAAGCGCTCGCGGCGGATGGTATCAGCGCCTTTCGCGATTGTGCGTTACAACTGCTGCGCGATCGCGGACGTTGGGCCGCTTCCGCTGATTGGGGCGCGCAGCATGCCGTGCTGGGCGCGCGACTGTCGCAGAGCGACGCTAGCGCCGGTCAACCACTGGCTGACGGCGATTTCTCGATTCGTCTCGATGGATTGCTGCCTGCGGGATACGTGCCCGCCCTGCGCTCGGGTGTCTATGTCGCAACACCGCCGCCTGGCGCTGACGGCCCGGCGTTCGTCGGGCTGCTGGGGGGGAGCGCTGTGGGCGCGGGCGCCTGCTGGCAGCTGAGCGACGTGTTGTTGGAGTTGCACCGCTCGGCGCTGGGCAAGCGGATCGTGCTCCTGCTCGACGCGGTCGGGCACGCGGCAACGCGACGCGACGAGACCTTGATGCTGTCCGCCTATCTAGTGCACCTGAGCCTTGTTGCGGCATCGCTCGGTCAGCATGGGCATTCCCTGTCACTCTGCATTCCCGGCTCCGCTGCCGGCGCGGTATACGTGGCCTTTGCCGCACCTGTCGAGCGCGTTTCCGCGCTACCCACCGCACGCATCCGCATTCTGCCCGAGGCTGCGGTACGCCAGATTCTGCGTGCACAAGAGCCGCCAGCCAGTGATCCCGAAGCGCTGGTCCGCACCGGCGTCATCGACGCGTTCCTCGATCCGCGGCCGGACCACTATGCCGCGGCCCGCGCGGGCTGATCATGGCGGCGAGCGGGCTGTACGGAGCGCTCGAGGACTGCTTCGGGAGACATGCCGAGCAACCTGTACTCGAGATTGAATCGCGTCAACGCGCTACCTACCGGGAGCTCGATGCGGAGGTCGCCCGCTGCGCGAATGCCCTGCGCGACTTCGGATTGCGGCGCGGCGACCGGGTGGTATCTCAGGTTGAAAAATCGCCGCAGGCGCTGGTTCTGTACCTTGCCTGCCTGCGCTCGGGCTGCGTGTATGTCCCGCTGAACACCGCCTATCGCCAGAACGAGTTGAGCCATTTCGTGTCCGACGCCGAGCCGTCGCTGCTGATTTGCAGCCCTTCGGCCGAAGGCGAGATCGGGGGATTGCTGCGGGCTTTGCGGTCGAGCGCGCGCCTCGCGACGCTCGATGCCAGCGGCGGGGGTTCGCTGGCGGAGGCGGTCCGGCAGTCTTCAGGCCAGTTCGTGACCCGACCGGCTGAACCGGACCAGCTCGCTGCGATCATCTATACCTCCGGCACGACCGGCCGCTCCAAAGGCGCGATGCTGACCCATCGCAACCTCTTGTCGAATGCCATGGTCCTGATCAAGACCTGGGGCTTCAGCAGCCGCGATGTACTGCTGCACGCGCTGCCCATTTTTCACGTCCACGGTCTGTTCGTGGCCACCCACTGCGCGTTGCTGTCCGGCGCGACGCTGCTGTGGCGGGCGAAGTTCGATGCGAGGGCGACGTTGGCTGACCTGGCGCGTGCGACGGTGATGATGGGCGTGCCCACGCACTACACGCGGCTGCTGGCGGAAGCGGGGCTGACGCCGTCCGCCTGCGCCGGCCTGCGCTTGTTCGTTTCGGGATCGGCGCCGCTGCTTCCCGATACGTTTCGGGCTTTTCAGCAGCGTACCGGTCATGCCATTCTCGAACGCTACGGCATGTCCGAAACGGGCATGATTACGTCCAACCCTCTCGACGGTGAGCGGCGGGCCGGCACCGTTGGCCGACCTCTGTCGGATGTGTCGGTGCGCGTGACCGATGCCCAGGATTACAGCTTGCCCATCGGTGAGACAGGCGGAATCCAAGTCCGCGGCGACAACGTGTTCGCCGGCTATTGGCGCGACCCGGTGAAGACGCGGGAAGAGTTCACCGGCGACGGCTGGTTCCGGACCGGCGACGTGGGCGTGTTCGACGGCGACGGCTATCTCTCGATCGTTGGACGTGCCAAAGACCTGATCATCACCGGCGGGTACAACGTCTATCCGAAGGAGGTCGAAG
Source organism: Burkholderiales bacterium (assembly GCA_035499005.1). Taxonomy (GTDB): domain Bacteria; phylum Pseudomonadota; class Gammaproteobacteria; order Burkholderiales; family SHXO01; genus SHXO01. The sequence goes on from DATJZQ010000236.1 coordinate 38,954, forward strand.
CGATACTCGACGCGATACCCGGCGTAGCGGAGAGCGCGGTGGTCGGTCTGCCGCACTCTGACTTCGGCGAGGCGGTCACCGCTGCCGTCGTCCTGGCTTCGGGCCGTCAAAGCAGCACGGAGGCGGCGATTATCGCGCACCTGAAGACTCAGCTGGCCAATTACAAGGTGCCGAAGCGCGTGTATTTCGTTGCCGATCTCCCGCGCAACGCGATGGGCAAGGTGCAGAAGAATGTGCTGCGGCAGAAGCTCGCCGAGCAGGCCGCGCAATCCCGGAATCGGCGAGCGTCCTGACTCCCGCATGGTGAGTGCGTCGGCGTCGACCTCCCGCTTCGCAGCCCTTGTCGGCGTGACTGGCCTGGTGGTGTTGCTCGGCGCCGCTGGCACCTTGGCGTGGGCGCTGTTCTTCGGCGAGGCGCCTGCGCTCGATCGTCTCGAGCACGTGAGCGGTCAAGTCAAGAGCGCCACCTTGAGCGAGGGTGGAACGTCAGGACGCAGTCTGCGGCTGGTCGTCGAGCGGGGTACTGGCGAGTATGAGTTGACCCTGGTGAGAGCCGACCAGTTGCCAACGCGCGACTGGCCGCTGGAATCGGTTCGGGCCGGAGATCGCGTCATCGCCTGGTACGCACCGGACTTTGGGACCAAACAGCGCGGAACGCTATGGCAGCTGCTTCGTGGCTCTCAGCGCGTGGTAGCGTTCGAGGACACCGCTTCGCGCTACAGCCAGTGGGTCCGCTACGTCGTGCCGTTCAGTGTGGCCGGGATCCTTGCGGGGGCTGCTCTCGTCGCCGTGGGATGGGTCCGGCACAAGCGATCCGCCGCGCCGGCTCACCCGCAAGGTTCGTGAGCGTGGATTAACGGCACGCCGGTTTGTCGAGCAGTCTCAGGATGAGTTTCCAGTGCCGCGCCTCGACCGGTGTGATGGACAGACGGTTGCCCTTCTGCAGCACGCGCATGTCAGCGAGCGCGGCATGCTCGCGCATCTCCTGGATTTCGAGCAGCCGCGTTTTGCGCACCAGCTTGACATCGACGTTGAACCAGCGCGGCTTCCGCGGCGTAGCGGCGGGGTCGTAGTACTCGCTGGCCGGGTCAAACTGCGTGGCGTCGGGGTAGGCGAGCGTACAAACCTCGACAATTCCGATTACACCGGGCTGCGGACAGCTCGAGTGGTAGAAGAAGGCCTGATCGCCAAGCTGCATCTGGTCGCGCATGAAGTTGCGCGCCTGATAGTTGCGCACGCCCCACCAGGCTGTCGTTGCCCCGCGGGCGCGGCCCAGGTCGTCGATGCTGAACACGTCCGGCTCGGACTTCATCAGCCAATAGCGCATGGGGGCGAATCACCGTGCTACAGAATGCCGCGCCCGGGTACGCACGCAGCCGGAAGATGGTCGCGGCCATCGGGCCGCGATTTGCGAAAAGGGCCCCCCGCAAATGTCGTCAGGCCGGATTCTTGAACCGGAGGTTCAAGGCGGTCGCTTTCCGAGCACATCAGGCGCTTCCGAGTCGGACGCGCACAACAGCGCTACATTGGGCCGCAACCTGGTTTACCACATTGGTTCACAGAATTGACAGCCTGGGCGAGCACCGCAGGGGGTGACTCTTGGGCGGCCACGCAACGCAAGGCCGCGCGTTGCACGGAACCTAGAACAGGTCCTCTTGAGCGGACATGGCCTCGTCGATTACTGCCGCCATATTTTGCATTCTACGCTTCAGCTCCCCAGTGTCAAACCCGCTCGCGAGCGGCGTGGTGAGCAGTTCATGCGCGATGTTCAACGCGGCGAGGATGGCGATGCGTTCGCCGCCGATGACTTTGCCGCGGTCGCGGATCTCGCGCATTTTCGCGTCGACGTAGCGCACGGCCCTCAGGAGCTCCTGCTGCTCGTCCTCGGCGCAGGCGACGCGCAGTTTCCGGTCGAGGATGCTGATTTCGATGCCGGCCCCGTCGGGCTTCACCCTCCGTCCTCTGGCAGCCGGGTCAGGAGATTCTCCAGGCGTGCCCGGGCGTTCTCGATCTTCTCGGTCAGCTGCTTGCTTTCGTTGGTTGCCGCGGCCAGCTGCTGGCGTAACTCGTGATTGTCTTTGCGAAGACGGTGGCATAGCTGTACGAGCTGGTTGATCTTGTCGTCGAGGGAATCGAGCTCCGCTTCCATCGGCACACTATAGTGATAAAAATCTTGACTAGTCAACTGTTAACAGTTTTTTTGTAATGTTCTTTGGCATATCGCTTGCTGGCGCCCAAAGCCCCAGTTTTGTGCGTCGATGTCGGTTTGTTTCGAGTGCCCGACGAGTTGGTATTCGCTTCGCTACGTGGCGGCCATGCAGGGCCGGCCCGGCAATGTGCTAGCGCACTCAGCGCGGTCACCTATGGCCGTGAAAATTCGCTCCAGACAGCTATCAT
>DATJZQ010000237.1:0-10114 GCA_035499005.1 Burkholderiales bacterium
CCGCGTGTTCGAGCCCGCGGACAACGTGGCCGTGACCGCCTTCGAGGTGCGCGCACAAACGCAAGATCCCACCCGTTACGAAGCCTTCGTGCAAGTGGTGAACGCGTCGCCCGGCGATCAGCGCGTCCGCCTGCTGATCAAAGGCGGCGATGGCTACTCGATGTCGCGGGATTTCGAGGTGCTGCATGCGGGCGAGACCGCCAATGCCATCTTCGATATCTCCAATTTCGAGGGCGGAGTGCTGGGCGCGGCCGCCGTGTCTCAGTCGGACGCGTTTCCGTTCGACGATGTCGCTTATGCGGTAGTCCCGCCGCATCGGCCGAAGCGCGTGCTCCTCGTGACACCCGGCAATCCGCCGCTCGAGGACGCGCTGCGCAATCTGCCCGGCGTGCACGTCACAGTCGTTCGTCCCGATGCTTATACTCACGCCGGGGGGCGCGATGCCCTGATATTCGATCGTTTCGCTCCGGCCGAGGCGCCGTCGACGGGTGCGCTGCTCCTGGCGCCGCCCGCGCGCAAGTGGCTGGGAGGCGCCTCCGGCGTCGAGCTCACGGACGCGCGCGTCACCGACTGGAATGACGGCCACGCAGTGACGGGTGGAATCGCCTGGCGCAACGTCCGGCTCACCCGCGCCGCGGTCGACCGGACCGAAGGAGCGGCAGCTCAACCGCTCGTATCGGCCATGGGGTCGTCGTCAGGGACGCTGGTGGCCGCCCGCGAATCGCGCGTGCGCTGGGTCAAGGTCGGCTTCGCGCTGGAAGACTCGAACTTCGCGCTGCAGGCGGACTTCCCAGTCTTCTTGGGGAATGCGCTGACGTGGGTCACCGAGCCGATGCCCGTGCTCGCGCGTCCGCTCGGCAGCATCGAAGTGCCGCTGCGGCAAGGCAAGGTGCGCGATGGCAGCGGCAATCCCGTGGCGGCGTCGCCAACCGCGCAGGGCGTCGTCTTCGACGCGCAGCAGGCCGACGTCTACACGGTGAGCAGCGCCAGCGGCCAGGCGCTGGTCGTCGCCAATCTGCCCGACCCGAGCTACGCGCTGATCAACAACACGCATCTCACCGCCGACGGCGCACCCACGACCCGTGCAGCGCGCCTGTGGAACGGGGAGCTGTGGATGTTGCTGCTGCTGATCGCCGTCGCGTTCCTGCTGGTGGAGTGGACCGTGTACACCAAGCGGCTCGCCGGATAGGAGCGGCCCATGTCAGGCATGACCGTGGGTTCGTATTGGCCGCTAGCGCTGCTGGTGGTGCTGCCGGTCGTATGGTTCCTCGCCTGGCGCAATCGCGTCGGCGCCGGCCGCCTGCGCATGACCAGCGCGACCGTCCTGCGCTCCCTAGCCTTGGTCGCCATCGTCTTCGCGCTCATGCGGCCCACGCTGCAGATCAAGAGCGCCGACCTGTCGGTGGCCTACGTCGTGGACATCTCGGCCAGTGTGTCACCGCATTTCCTGGATCAGGCGCTTAAGTGGATCGGGCAGGTCAACGCCAAGCACAAGCCCGCCCAGTCACGCCTGGTGGTGTTCGCCGATCGCGCCAAGCTGCTCGACTCGGTCGACGAGGCGCGCTCGCTCACCGTTGCGACCGGCGACGGTCCCCGCTCGCGGCAGGACCTGATCCATCAGAGCGCCACCAACCTGGAGACTGGGCTGCTGGCGGCGGTGCCCGGCTTCGAGGCCGGCTCCATCAAGCGCATCGTGCTGCTGAGCGACGGCAACGAGACCGAGGGCGACGTGTGGCGTGCGCTGGCGCGCTTGCGCGCCGAGGGCGTGCGCGTGTTCACCATCCCGGCGGAGACGACGGCCGAGAACGACGCGTGGGTCGCGGCGATCGTCGTGCCGGAGGGCGTGCACGAACGGACTGCGGTCGATGTCGAGGCCCGGCTGTTCTCTCAGCAGCGCGCCGCCGCGCAGGTCGATCTGCTGATCGGCGACCGTGTTGCCGCTTCGCGTGCCGTTGTGCTCGCTCCCGGAGACAACCGTGTCGCGTTCAACGTGCATTTCCTTCGCGCGGGCCTGCAGCGTGTCACGGCTCGCGTCCGCGCCAAGGGCGACCAGTTTCCCGGCAATGACGCGCTCACGGACGAGGTGCTGGTGCGGCCGCGGCTGCGCGTGCTCTTCGTCGAAGGCGGGAAGAGCGGCGCGCGCTATCTCGCAGACGCGCTCACGGAGCAGGGGATGCGCGTGTCTTCCGCGTCTCCGCAGAATCTGTCGGACGATGCGCGCCTGCTCGCGGACAAAGACGTGGTCATTCTGAGCGATGTCCGCGCCGACAGCCTGAGCCGCGACGCATCGCAGCGCCTGCAGGCATTCGTGCGCGATCAGGGCGGCGGGCTGATCTTCGTCGCGGGCGAGAATACCTACGGCCAGGAGGGCTTCGCCAAGAGCGAGGTCGAGAAGCTGCTGCCGGTAAAGTTCGAGGCTAAGCGCAAGCGTCAGGACATCGACCTGGTTTTGCTGCTCGACCGCTCGTCCAGCATGCGGCGAGGCAAGATCGAGGCGGCGAAGTCCGCCGCCATGGCCACGGTGGATCTGCTCGATCCGGAGCAGGGTCTCGCAGTCGTTGCGTTTGATTCCATGCCACAGAGCGTGGTGCCGCTCGCACCGGTGGGCGACAAGCGCAAGGCTCAAGAGCTGATTTCGCGCATGACCTCGAGCGGTCAGACCAACATCTACACCGCGCTGCTCGAAGCGCAGCGCCTGCTCATGCAGTCGAAGGCGGAAGTCAAGCACATCATTCTGCTGTCCGACGGGTACACGGCACGCGCTCCGGACAATCCCTCGCAGAGCGGCCGCGGATCCCGCGGGCGGACGCGATTCGTGAACGGCAGCGATCCCTGGCCGAAGGACGAAGAACCGCTGGCAAACGGATTCAGATCGATCGTCTCCGAGCTCGCCGCCGCGAACATTACGCTGTCGACCGTGATTCTCGGCGAGGGCTACGATCTCGAGTTCATGTGCACCATCGCCAAGTGGGGCCACGGCAGGTGCTATCTCGCCAAGACCGACGAGGATACGCCGGGACTGTTCGTGGGCGAGATCCGCAGGCTGCGCGGCGACTCCGTCGTCGAAGAGCCGTTCCGCCCGCATGTCAAGGCGTGGAGCCCGACCATCGCGGGCGTGGACTTCGCGGCCGCGCCAGCGCTCAAGGGTTACGTCGAGAGTAAGCCGAAGCGCTTCTCCGACGTGCTGCTAGAGGCGAAGAAGGATTTGCCGCTGCTGGCGGAAACGCACTATGGGCTGGGCAAGACCGTGCTGTTCGCCTCCGACGCGAAGGACCGCTGGGCCGCCGACTGGCTGCGCTGGCCGGGCTATTCCACGCTGTGGGCGCAGGTCGTGCGCGACAGCGCACGGCGCGACGCTGGAGACGGTTTGAGCTGGAGAGTCGTGCGCGACGGCAGCAACGCGCTCGTTCAGCTCACCGCGCTCGGCGCCGGCGGCAGTTTCCGCAACGGCCTGTGGCCGCAGGCACGCGTCACTGCGCCGAGCGGCAGCAGCTCGGTGGTTGCGCTGCGCCAGGTCGCGCCGGGGCGATACGCTGCGCAGGTTCCGCTCACGGCGTCTGTGAGCGCACCGTGGCACTTCGAGCTGCTGGCGAGCCGCGGAATCAGCGCGGCCGAGGTGGCGCGCGCCGGCGCGCGCAACCTGTTCTACGCCTATTCGGACGAATATCGCCTGTTGCCCGCCAATCTGCCGCTGCTGCGCGCGCTGAGCGAGCAGACCGGCGGCGTGTTCACCCCCGCCGCCGAGCAGATCTTCAAGCCGCTCGGGGATGGCGGCGTGACCAGCGCGCCGCTGTGGCGCTACTTCGTCGCGGTGGCGTTGCTGCTGTTCCTGATAGACATCCTGGTGCGTCGCGCTCCCTGGCTTTGGCATCGGGCGCGTTGATCGAGGAGGGCGCATGAAGCTGGGACTGTTGCTGCGCTACGCGGGAGAGGCCGGCGGCCCGCGCATGGAGGTGGTGCTCGAGGCCGAGCGGCTTGGCTACACGTCGGTATGGACCAGCGAAGCGTACGGCACCGATGCCGTCTCGCCGGCGGCGTGGGTGCTGGCCCGCACCACCCGGATCAAGGTCGGTACCGGCATCATGCAGATCCCGGCCCGTACGCCGGCTTGCGCCGCCATGACGGCGGCGTCGCTACAGGCCATGTCGAACGACCGTTTCCTGCTGGGCATAGGCCCGTCCGGGCCACAGGTGGTCGAGGGCTGGCACGGCGTGCCCTACGGCAAGCCGCTCACGCGCACCAGGGAATACATCGAGATCGTGCGCAAGGTGTTCGCGCGCGAGGCCCCCCTGCAGCACCAGGGCGAGCACTACCAGATTCCCTACGCGGGCCCCGGTGCGACCGGCCTCGGAAAACCGCTGAAGAGCATCGTGCACCTGAATCCCAATCTCAAGATCTACACCGCGGCGATCTCGCCCCCCGGTTTGCGCACTGCCGGCGAGGTCGCGGACGGCGTGCTGCCCTTTCTGATGAGCCCCGAGCGCACCGGCCTGATCACGGAGCCGGTGCTCGAAGGCCGGCTCGCGGCAGGAAAGGGCAAGACGCTGGACGACTTCGACATCGCCCCGTACGTGGGTATCGCGATGGGCCAAGACGTGCAGGCCTGCCGCGATTCGATGAAACCGCACCTGGCGCTCTACATCGGCGGCATGGGCGCGCGCGGCAAGAATTTCTACAACGATTACTGCAGGCGGCTGGGCTACGAGGCGGCTGCCGCGAAGATCCAGGACGCATACCTCGCTGGGCGCCGCGACGAGGCGATTGCCGCGGTCCCCGACAGCCTCATCGACGAAACTGCACTGATCGGCCCGCCCGAGCGGATCAAGGACCGGCTGCAGGCGTGGAAGGAAGGCGCGCGCGACGGCAGCATCGGCTCGATCCTGCTGGGCAACGCGAGCATCGACGCGCTGCGGGTGGTGGCCGAAGCCGTTCTCTAGACCGAGCTCCGGCTGGACCGGTTACTTGACCAGCGTGACCGGAATCGGCGAGAGCTGAACCACCCGGTAGGCGACCGAGCCGAGAAACACGCTCGCCAGCGCGCCTGGGCCGCGCGTGCCCATCACGATCCGGGTGCAATGTCCCTCTTCGGCCGCTTCGACGATTTTCTCGGCCGGATTGCCCGGCACGACGCGGGCAGTGTATGGAATCCCGGCCGTGCGCAGCGCATCCTCGGCGTCGCGAAGCACGGTCTTGCCTTGCTCCTCGTAGTGCGCGTCCACCAGCTTGTCGATCGGCAGCATCGTCGCCGGAATTGGCATCGGCGCGTGGAACAGCTCGACCTCGAACGGGACTGACCCGCGGCAAAGGCCGGCCACGTAGTCGACGGCCCTCTTCGCCTGCTCGGAGCCATCGAACGGTAGCAGCACGCGATGCTTGCGGACAGCCGTACTCTGGAGCGCGCCAGCGCCTGCCGCCGGAGGCTCGACGACAGTCACCGGGACCGCCGCGCGATGGATGACTTTGTACGCGACAGAACCGAGGATCAGTCTTTCCAGCTGACTCGATCCGTGCCGGCCGAGCACGATCTCATCCGCTCGGGCTTCCTGTGCGGCATGCACGATCGCCTCGGCTGCGTCGCCGACTTCAGTCACGGGCTTATATGGAAGGTTGGCTTCACCCAGAAGGCGACGCGCGCTGGCGGTGGCGTCTGCGCTCAGCTCGGCGACGGTGCGCACCAGCTTGTCGTCCGGCGACGCGTAGCTTTCATGTCCCAGCGGCTGCACGTTCAGCACGAGGACCTCGCCTACGGCCAGCGCGGCGCCATTGCAGGCGAGATATTGCGCGGCGCGATCGGCATGGGACGAGCCATCGATGGCGAGAAGAAATCGGCGGGGTTCAGCAGTGCTCATCGCTCGGCTGTGCCGTATCGGCAAAGAAGACGGGGTGCCGCTTATGCATCAGCGTACCACGCCGCTTGCGGGGCGACACACGCTTCTTCCCTCCGCACTCGCGGGTCAGGACAGGAAACCCGCTGCGCGCGGCAGCCACAGAGCGAGCCAAGGGAAGATCAGCACCAGCGCCAGCCCTGCGAGCTGCAACAGCACGAACGGGACGATGCCGCGGTAGATGTGCGCCATTGTGACTCCGGGCGGCACCGTTCCCTTCATGTAGAACAGCGTGAACCCGAATGGCGGCGTCAAGAACGATGTCTGCAGGTTCACCGACATCAGGATGATGAACCAGGTGAGAAACAGAATCGGGCCGCCCGGTCCAAGGTGCGAGCCGAAATCCACGCCCTGCAGGACCGGTGCGAAGACCGGCAGCACGATCAGGCAGATCTCGATCCAGTCGAAGAAAAATCCCAGGGCAAAGGTGAGCACCTGCATGAAAATCAAAATCTCCCAGCCGGTGTCGATGCCCATCTGACCTAGCAGCTCGACCACCAGATGATCGCCGCCCAGCGCGCGGAACACGAAAGAGAACAGCGTCGCGCCGAAGACGATGAAGAACACCATGGCGTTGGTGAGTCCGGCGCGCTCGATCACATCCCGCATCGTTTTCATGTTGAGGCGCCCGTTGTACCAAGCAAGCAGGATGGCGCCGAGGCTGCCCACGCCTGCGGCTTCTGTGGGCGTTGCCCAGCCGCCAAAGATCGACCCCAGGACCAGCGTGATCAGAAACACCGGCGGGAAGAAGCTCTTGGCGATCATGCGCCAGAACTCGGCGTGGCTCTTGGGGCCCACATCTGCGGGCAACGCGGGCGCCAGAGCCGGTTTGAGAAAGCTCAGGATCCCGATGTAGATCAGATACAGCAGCGACAGGATCAGGCCGGGGAGCACGGCCGCCGCAAAAAGCGATCCGACCGATACCGAGAGCAGATCTCCCATGATCACCAGCATGATCGAAGGAGGAATGAGGATGCCGAGCGTGCCGGCCGACGCGATCGTGCCTACCGCGAGCTCCTTCTGATAGCCCCTCTGCATCATGGAAGGCAGCGCGATCATCGTCAGCATGACTACCGAGGCGCCCACGATGCCCGTCGTCGCCGCCATGATGGTGCCCATCAGCGTCACCGACATGGCGAGTCCGCCCGGGATCCTCCGCGTCAACACCTGCAGGCAGTGCAGCAGATCGTTGGCCACGCCGGAGCGCTCGAGCATGGTCCCCATGAAGATGAACATCGGCACCGCGACCAGGATCGGGTTGGAGGCGGCGGTGCCCCAGACCCGCGGCAGCAGGTTGAAGAACTGGATCGGCTCGAACACATCGAACAGCGTTCCGATGACGCCGAACAGAATGGCGATCCCGCCCAGCACGAACGCGACCGGGTAGCCGCAGAACAGGGCGAGCGCCAGCACGAAAAACATGATCAGTGCGAGGTGATGCTGAATCCAGTCCATCGCTCGCTCCTCAGCTGCCCTGAATTGCGGCTGTGGTGCTTGCGGCGCGCAAGCGCTGCGGCCCGAACAGATAGACGATCAAGCGCATCAGCACCGAGGCGACGGCGATGAGCAGCAGGATCAGGCCGAGCGAGATGAAGCCCTTGGGAATCCAGAACCACGGCAGCCCGTTCGCCGACGCGGACGACTCGTTATCGACCAAGGCAGTCCAGGTGAAATCCAGACTGAAATAGATGGCGATCAGGCAATACGGGATAGCGAAGCCGAGGCATCCAGCGAGCTCGATCAAGGCGCGTGTGCGCGGCTGCGCCTTGGTGAGCGCGATGTCGATGCGCACGTGAGAGTTCTTGATGTAACCGACGGCGAGCCAGAAGCAGAAGATCGCGGTGTGCAGCTGCCACTCGATCTCCTGCAATCGGGTGGAGCCCATTTCGGGAAGCTGAAACCCGAACTTGCGCGACAGCACGTCGAAGACGATGACGGCCGTCAACACGAGAAACAGCCAACCGACCGCCGTCGCGATGCGTTCGAGGACCGCGTTGATGGCGTCACTGATGAGCAACAGCCTGTCCATCGTCTCCCCCCTATATGCAGCTGCCAGCGCCGCAACGCCTGGATTGGCGCTGTCTTCGCTACTTAGATTGTTTTCCCGGCCGCAGCGCGGGCTCGACTACTTGAAGAAACCGTAGTCGTGCCAGAGCGCGTAGTTGGCGCGGTAAGCGGCATACGAGTCGTAGACTTTCTTGAAGTTGGGATTGGCGGCCGACTCCTCGGTGACCACCTCCTTCCAGGCCTTCTCGTAGGCCTTGAGGATCTCCGGCGGCCAGCGTTTGATGATCACGCCGTGCTGGTCGCGCATCCGCATCATCGCGGCCCATTGCGTTGCCTCGCCTTCAGCCAGGATCTGACGGAGCATGTCGCCGCAGGCCTGCTCGATGATGGCTTTGTGTTGGTCGGAGAGCGTATCCCACTTTTTCTTGTTGATGAAGAAATCGAGGAAGGATGCCGGTTGATGCCAGCCGGGGAAATAGTAGTACTTAGCCACCTGGTAGAACCCGAGCTTCTCGTCGAGAGACGGGTTAGCGAACTCGGTCGCGTCGATGGTCCCCAGCTGCAGCGCCTGGAAGATGTCACCTGGTGCGAGCAGTTGGGTGGACACACCGAGCTTATCCATCACTTTCGCGCCGAGGCCGAAGAAGCGCATCTTGAGGCCCTTCAGGTCGTCCACGCTCTTGATCTCCTTGCGGAACCAGCCAGAGGCCTCGGGCGGGGTGATGCCGCAGGGGATGGCGTGAATGTCGTGCTTGCCGAACATCTCGTTCTGTAATTCCATCCCGCCGCCGTAGTACATCCAGCCCATGAACTCGGGCGCCTCAGGCCCGAATGGGACCGTGGTGAAGAAGTTGAAGGCCGAGTCGGTGCCCGAAAAGAAGCCAGGGCTGGACCAGGCGGAATCCACTGATCCCTTGGAAACCGCCGGAATGGTCTGCAATCCGGGCACCAGAGCGCCTGGTTCGTAAACCTTGAGCACGAGCGTGCCACCCGAGGCGCGCTTGATCTTCTCGACCAGCTTCGGTGCCGCTTCGCCGATCAGCGTGAGGCTGGTCGGGAACATGCTGGCCATGTTGATCTGCACGACCTGGCCCGGTTGTGCCGCGGTCTGTCCAGGCTGGGCCTGCTTCGGAGCGCTGCGCTCGCCGCAGGCGACGACGAGCAAAGTGGAGGCCGCGCAGCAGGCGGCCAGCAGGACGGTCGTTAGCCGATTCATAGTCCCCCTCCTCAGATGACTTCTTTCTTGATGCGGCTTTTGGGGTGCTCGGGCTGCATGCATTGGACCCGGGACACCGCTTCTTCTTGCCCAGTATAGCCAGGGCGCCCGTCACACCGCCAGCGGAGCCCCGCCGACCACTTGAAGTCGCTGCGTCCTGGTGCTGCTTCTTACCCTTGGCGCTTCACCCTGTGCCGTCGGGTCGAGAGGTCTTGCACGGCGCGCGCCTTATGCCAGATGCACCCACTCACGCTCGCGCGAGGATTGAATGACGGCGTCGATCACCTTCTGCACCTCACATCCCTCGCGGAAATCCGGGCCGGCGGCAGGCTAGCCGGCGATAGCGAAGAGGAAGTCGCGCATCTCGATGGTCTTGAGGTCGTTGAATCCGAGCTGATGTCCAGGGGCGGGACAGAACGCGCCGTACGGCGGATGCTCCGGGCCCGCGACGATGGTGCGGAAGCCGTTGCGGCTCGCCGCGCCCTCGGCCTTGTACAGGTGCAGCTCGTTCAGCCGCTCTTGCGAGAAAGCGAGCGCGCCCTTGGAACCGACCACCTCGAACTCGATCTGCATCTTGCGACCGCGCGAGAGCCAGCTCGCTTCGAGCGTGCCGACGCACCCGCGCGCGAAGCGCACCAGTGCATGCGCGATGTCATCGCACTCCACGGCTCGCATGCGCGTGCTGCCCGCAGATTCGGGCCGTTGCTTGATGACCGTCTCGAGGCGTCCATAGACCTCGCTGATCGGGCCGAGCAGGAAGCGGGCGATCGCCGTGATGTGGCTGCCGAGATCGGCGACCACGCCGCCGCCTCCGGCTGGATCCATTCTGAAGTGCCACGGCGTGGCCGGGTCCGCCATGTAGTCCTCGGCGTGGATGCCGCGGAAAGAGACGATCTCGCCCAACTCGCCGCTCGCCACGATATCGCGCGCCAGGGCGAGCAGCGGGTTTTTCAGGTAGTTGAATCCAACCTGAGTCTTCACGCCCGCGCGCTGCGCTGCTTCTGCC
>DATJZQ010000238.1:0-58827 GCA_035499005.1 Burkholderiales bacterium
CGCTCGATCAGCGCCTGCAGCTGCTCTGCGATTGCCGGCTGCAGCCTGGAACCAGGATGGCGCGCCCGGCTGCCGCGGATCAGCCCGCGCAGGCGAAAGATCTCCTTCCGCACTGCCACACCGGGTTGCTGTTCGAACACGATGAGCGGCAGGAAGCGCGTGTACAGAGTCTGCGCGCGCGCCGTATCCGCGGCCTTCACCGCTCTCACCATGGCCAAAAGCACCTCCGGAAATGCGAAGCCGGTATTGAATCCACTCGAGCCGGCTTCCAGGTCGAACTGAGCGTACAGCGCGCCGAGCCCGGTCAGGATCGGGATCCTGCGCTCTGCCATCCCTTGCAGCAGTGCCCGGATCTTCGGCGGCGTGGGCGTCGCTTCTTCCTTGATCGCAGCCGCGCGCGGGACTTCGCGCGTGATGCGCAGCAGCAGCGGCACGCTCATGTGCACGCCGCTCGACGCTGGATGGTCCTGCACTACGATCGGAATCCGGATGCCTTCGCCGATGCTGCGGAAATATTCGAACACGCGCTCGTCGTTAGGTACGGGCTCGGCGTGCGGCGTGACCATCACCGCATCCGCTCCGAGCGCTTCGGCCATCTGGCTCAGACCGAGCGCCGCCCGCGTGCCGCTGTGGCTGGCGCCGACGATTACCGGAAGGCCCCCGGCGGCCTTGACCGCTGTCTGAATGAGCTGCTCGCGCTCTCGGTCGAGCAGACGGTTCGCCTCACCCAGCACGCCGAGGATGGTGACGCCGTCTACTCCGAGGCGCCCCATGAAGCGGATCAGGCGATCGAAGGATTCGAGGTCGAGGCCTTCATCCTCGCCGAAGGGAGTGGCGAGGATGGGATAGACGCCCTGAAGCGAGATCGGTTTGGCCATCGCTGTGCGTACGGCTGATGAATGTGCGCGATTGTCCAACGCGCCGCCCGGGCTGTAAACAGCGGTTGCGGCTACAATCGAAAAAGTCGCTGCCGAGGGAAAGCCCATGGACATCCCGCTCAACGCGCTCAAGCACAACCTTCAGGCTGGCAAGCTCCAGACTGGCTGCTGGGTGAGCCTTGCGAGCCACGCCTCAGCCGAGATCTGCGCTGGCGCCGGGTTCGATTGGATCTTGATCGACATGGAGCACGCACCGAACGAGCTCCCGATGGTGCACCATCAGCTGCATGCGGCCGCGGCGTATCCCGTGTCGGTCGCGGTGCGCGCGCCGTGGAACGACACGGTGCTGATCAAGCGGCTGCTGGACGTCGGAGTGCAGACGCTGCTGCTGCCTTACGTTCAGAACGAAGCCGAGGCCAGGCGCGCGGTGGCGGCGGTGCGCTATCCGCCACGCGGCGTGCGCGGCGTGTCGACGAACAGTCGCGCCAACCGCTTCGGGCGCGTCAGCGACTACTTCAAGCGTGCCGAGGACGAGATCTGCCTGATCCTGCAGATGGAATCGCGCTCGGCGCTCGTGCAGCTCGAGCAGATTGCCGCCATCGATGGCGTAGACGGGCTGTTCATCGGCCCGCAGGATCTCGCCGCCGACCTGGGGCATCTGGCCAACCCCGCTCATCCGGAGGTGCAGGCCGTGATCGCTGATGCGATTCCGCGCATGAAGAAGACCGGCAAGGCGGCGGGAATCCTGGCCTTCGTCGAAGCGGATGCCAGGAAGTGGATCGAGCACGGAGCCCGGTTTGTTGCTGTGACCAGCGATCAATATCTGCTCGCCCGGGAAACCGCCGCGGTCGCGGCCAAGTACAAGAACTGAGGCCGCGAGGCCGGGTGCTAGCAGCTGGCCTCGGCCAGCCACCCCACCGGCGTGTCATCGGTGTCGATGACCTGAACGGGTTTTCCGCATGCCTCCTTGGGTGCGCCCGCTGCGCCCAACCACAGGACAGGGCCCGCGTCCGGTAGCGTCTCTACCGCTTCGCGCGCGCGTACGTTGGCCTGCGTTCCGTCCTTCTTCGCAACGCAGACCAGATCCTCTCCCGCCGCGCCGCGCAGGCGCATCGCGATCAGCTCGCCTTCCTCCTCGCTCCACGCTGTCAGCACCGCGCGTGGTGCGGGCTTGGTTTTCGCGATGCAGGCGCGGATCGCCTTCATGTACAGCGATGCGTGCTGTGACCAGCCTTTGCCGGCTTCCTTGATCAGCGCCTCGGAGAATTCCTCGCGCGGCCGGGGCTGGTCTCCGGGGTAGTCGGCACGGCCGGTCAGCTCGGTGATGCGGGCCTGGTAGCGTTTCTCGAGGCAGGCGCCGGGGTCGGGCTGCTTCTGGCATGTGCCACGCTCGGCCCACCACTTCCGCTGCTCGGTGTTGAGCGCCTTCTCGGCGTCGCCGCTCAAGACCTTGAGCATGCGTGCATACTCCGTCGCCAGGTCCATATCCAGCTCCGACAGTCGATCGCTGGCGCAGATCGTCTTTTCGACCCAGCTCTTCGCCTTGCTGCACAGGAAGCTCGGCGTGGCAGACTGAGCAAGCATAGAGAGGGTTACGCATGCGCCGGCGATGACTAAAGCCGCGCAGCGGCGATGCAAGGTCTGGAACCGCATGGGCCGCTCCTGTGAGAGAGGACGGGTTCCCAGGTACATCGGCAGCGCGGGCCGGTTCCTTAGATTTGCAGCCCTCGGAGGACCCGCTGCGCCAGCGCCGGCGGGTCATCGTCGACGTCGATGATCAACGCGTCGAGCGGCGCTTCCAGCGCGTCGAACTGAGATTGCAGCAGCGCTGGATTCATGTAATGGCCCTTGCGTTGGCTCAGACGCGATCGAATGAGCCCCATGTCGCCTTTGAGGTGCACCCAGCGTACGTGGGACAAGCCTTGCTGCAGACGATCGCGGTAGCGCTGCTTCAAGGCCGAGCAAGCGAGGATCGCGGATTTACCCTTGGCCTCGGCGTTGCGGAGCAAGGCGTTGAGGCGGTCGAGCCAGGGCCAGCGGTCGTCGTCGGTGAGCGGGATGCCGGCACGCATCTTCTCGACGTTGGCGGCGGAGTGATAGTCGTCCGCATCATACAGCGGCCAGCCGGTCTTCTCGGCGAGAAGCTGGCCGACCGTAGTCTTGCCGACGCCGGTGACGCCCATGACGATGACCAACATTCAACCAGTGTATGCGATTCCCGCCCCGTATAATCTGCGCTCCTTTTCCGTGGCTATGACGATGCTCGAACTCAAGAGTCTGCGCGATCTGCGCGACAAGATCGGACAAGAGGTGGCCATCAGCCCCTGGCTGGAAATCACCCAGGAGCGCATTGACCGCTTCGCAGAAGCCACCGAGGACCGCCAGTGGATCCACGTCGACGTGGAGCGCGCCCGCCACGAGTCGCCGTTCAAGGCCACGGTGGCTCACGGCTTTCTCACGGCTTCCATGTTGAGCCGCCTGCTGGGCAGCTCTATTCGCTTTGCCAGTGCCAAGATGGGCGTGAACTACGGATTCAATCGTTTGCGCTTCACCGGTCCGGTCGCGGCTGGCTCGCGGATACGCGGACGCTTCACGCTCAAAGCGCTGGAGGAGATCGAGGGCGGGGTGCAGACGACCTGGGACGTCGTAGTCGAGCGCGAGGGCTCCCACAAGCCGTGCCTCGTGGCCGAATGGATCACGCGCCGATATGAGTAACGCGGCGGTGGGATCCTCGGCCAGCGATCCGCGCGCAGCTTCCCACAGGCTTTGACCGTGCCGCGCAGCGACTTCGTTTTTTGCCACGGATTGCGGGTCCGCTGGGCGGAGGTCGACCGTCAGGGCATCGTGTTCAACGGCCATTACCTCACCTATTTCGACGTCGCCATCACGGAGTATTGGCGTGCGATCGGCTACCCGTACCCGGACGCGCTCGCGCAGCAAGGCTGCGACACGTTCGCCGTCAAGGCGACCATCGAGTATCGGGCGCCGGCGCGTTACGACGATGTGCTGGACGTTCTGGTGCGTGTGGGCCGCATCGGCCGCAGCAGCATGCAGTTCCTGCTCGAGATTCACCGCGGGGACACCCAGCTCATCGTTGGCGAGTTGATCTACGTCAACGCCGACGCCGAGACCCGCAAGCCGACTCCTGTGCCCGCTTTCCTGCGCGAGGCTATCGCCCGATTCGAACGCGTGCCGCCCGCGTCTTGACTGCCGTAACGCGGCCATCAATTGCGCGTATGCCGCAAACGGGCTACATTGCTGCGGCCATCTCTCGACATACGGAAGCTCACATGGAGTTCGCCTACTCGGAAAAAGTCCAGAAGCTCCAGGCCAGGCTCAGCGCCTTCATGGAGCAGCACATCTACCCCAATGAGGGCACATTCCAGGCGCAAGTCGCCGAAGGTGACCGCTGGCAGCCGACGCGGATTGTCGAGGATCTGAAGAAGACAGCCAGGAAGGAAGGGTTGTGGAATCTGTTCCTGCCCGAGTCGCAGCTCGGTGCCGGGCTCAACAACCTCGAATACGCGCCGCTGTGCGAGATCATGGGCCGCGTGCACTGGGCGCCCGAGGTGTTCAACTGCTCCGCACCCGACACCGGCAACATGGAAGTGCTGGTGCGCTACGGGAGCGCAGAGCAGAAGAAGCAATGGCTCGATCCGCTTCTGAACGGCGAGATCCGCTCCTGCTTCGCGATGACCGAGCCGGCCGTGGCCTCGTCCGACGCCACCAACATCGAGAGCCGGATCGAGCGTCGAGGCGATCAGTACGTGATCAACGGGCGCAAGTGGTGGTCATCGGGGGCGCCGGATCCGCGCTGCAAGATCTTCATCTTCATGGGCAAGTCCGACCCGAGCAACGCGGACAAGTACAAGCAGCAGTCGATGATCCTGGTGCCGCGCGATGCGCCTGGCGTGACGATCAAGCGCTGGCTGCCCGTCTTCGGCTATGACGACGCGCCGCATGGCCACGCGGAGGTCGTGTTCGACAACGTGAAAGTGCCGGCTTCCAACCTGCTGCTGGGCGAGGGGCGCGGCTTCGAGATCGCGCAGGGAAGGCTGGGTCCCGGCCGCATTCATCACTGCATGCGTCTCATCGGGCAATCCGAGCGCGCCCTCGAGAAGATGTGCAAGCGGCTCAAGGAACGAGTCGCGTTCGGCCAGCGAGTAGCGGACCACACGGTGTGGCTGGAGCGTATCGCGGAGAGCCGCATCTCGATCGATCAGGCGCGGTTGCTGGTGCTGAAGGCCGCCTACATGATGGATACGGTGGGCAACAAGGCGGCGCGCGCAGAGATCGCCATGATCAAAGTCGCGGCCCCCAACGTTGCTCTCAAGGTCATTGACTGGGCCATCCAGGCGCATGGCGGCGGCGGCGTCTCCGACGATTTTGGCCTCTCCTACGCGTATGCGCACGCCCGCACACTGCGCCTCGCCGACGGCCCGGACGAGGTGCATCGCAACCAGATCGGTCGGCAAGAGCTGAAGAAGCACGACCATCGCTAGGCGCTTCCGGCGCCACCGCGCCCTGTTTGCTCCGCGCGGGCCGCTCATGCTGCTCTGCAGCACGAGCGGCTGTGCGTCGAGTCCCGTGGAGGCTCGCTCCGCGAGCTGACCCGGACCGCGCAAGCGCTTCCAGAATGATGTTGAAACGCTGTTTTGATTGGTGTATTTTCAGCTGGCTTTTGGTTTCAGTTTGGTTGCTTGTCACTTAGATCCCAACCCACTCGAAGGGGGAGCTTCACATGGCAATTTCTCTAACGGTAAACGGTGCGAACAAGACCGTTGAATCGTCGCCGGATACACCGCTGTTGTGGGTGTTGCGCGACGAGCTGGGCTTGGTGGGAACCAAGTTCGGCTGCGGTAAGGCTCTGTGCGGCGCCTGCACCGTGCATCTCAACGGCATGGCGATCCGCTCCTGCCAGACGCCGGTCGGTTCGGTCGCCGGGCAGAAGATCACTACCATCGAAGGTCTCGGCAACAACGCCGTGCAAAAAGCGTGGGTCGCGATCGATGTCCCCCAGTGCGGCTACTGCCAGCCGGGGCAGATCATGTCGGCCACGGCTTTGCTGGCGATGAACAAGAACCCCTCGGACGCCGACATCGACGCGTTCATGGCGGGTAACCTGTGCCGCTGCGGCACCTATCCACGCATTCGCGCTGCCATCAAGCAGGCAGCGAAGGCGTAAGGGGGGAGACCAGAGATGGATACGATCAGAAACGAAGCGCGCCGCGATTTCATCAAGGCGTCAGCCGCCGTCGGCGGTGGACTCGCTCTCGGCTTTTACCTGCCGGGCCGTGTCGGCACGGCGGAGGCGGCCGACGCTGCGCAGCCCAACGCTTGGGTGCGAATCACGCCCGACAACCAGGTGACCATCCTGGTGGCCCGCTCCGAAATGGGGCAGGCCGTGGCGACCTCGATGCCGATGCTGGTGGCGGAAGAGCTGGAAGTGGACGTCAACAAGGTCAAGGTCGATTTCGCCCCTCCCGGCGAGGCCTACATCAACTCGCTGCTGGGCGGACAGCTCACTGGCGGCTCGACCTCGGTGCGGGACGGCTGGGAAAAGCTGCGCAAAGCCGGCGCCAGCGCACGCATGATGCTGGTGGCTGCGGCCGCACAGCAGTGGGGCGTTGACGCCTCGCAGTGCAAGGCCGAGAACGCCGTGATCAAGGGGCCGGGTGGGAAGCAGCTCACCTACGGCGCCGTGGCGGCCGCGGCGGCTCAAATGGAGCCGCCCAAGGACGTCCCGCTCAAGCCGGCCAGTCAGTGGAAGATCATCGGCAGCACCAAGCAGAAGCGGCTCGACACACCCGCGAAAGTGGCAGGCACACCGATGTTCGGGCTCGATACCCGCGTGCCGGGGATGCTGTACGCCGCTTGTGCGCTCACTCCGTACTTTGGCGGTAAGGTCAAGAGTTTCGACGACACGCGCGCCACGAAGATGCCTGGCGTGAAGGCCGTGGTGCAGTACAGCCGCGGCGTCGCGGTGGTGGCTGACTCGTATTGGCAGGCGAGGAAGGCGAAGGACCTGCTCCAGGTCGAGTGGGACGAGGGCGAGAACGCCGGCCTGAACCAGGCCAAGATCTGGGGCGGGCTGCGCGAAGCGCACAAGCAGCCGGGTGCAGTGTTCCGCAACTACGGGGATACGGACGGCGCGCTTGCCGGGGCGGCTAAGACCGTCACGGCGACTTATCAGCTGCCGTTCCTGTCGCACTCGCCGATGGAGCCGATGAACACGGTCGCCCATGTCATGTCCGACAAGGCGATCATCATCACGCCCACCCAGTTCCAGCAGCTGGTGCCGCACGTAGTGGCAGGCGTGACTGGCCTCAAGCCCGAGCAGGTCGAAGTGCGAACCACCTACCTAGGCGGTGGCTTCGGCCGGCGCATCGAGATGGATTTCGTCATCGAGGCGGCCGAGATCTCCAAGGCCGCCGGCGGAGTGCCGGTCAAGATGGTGTGGACGCGCGAAGACGACATGACGCACGACTCGTACCGTCCAGCTGGTCTGTACTCGATGACCGGCGGGCTGGACTCGAGTGGCAAGCTCGTCGCGTTGCGCTTCTCGTCGACTAGCCCCTCGATCACCTCGCGCATGTTCCCGAGCGTGGTGAAAGACGGTCTCGACCCGTTCGCGGTGGAAGGCATCGACAACTTCCCGTACGCCGTGCCGAATCTGAAGTTCACTTATCAGATTCACGACACGGGCGTGAAGGTGGGTTACTGGCGGGCGGTGTCGCACAACCTGAACGCGGTGGCGGTGGAATCGTTCATCGACGAGTGCGCCAGTGCAGCCGGCAAAGACCCAATCGCATTCCGGTTGGGCATGCTCGACACCGACACCTCGCACAAGCACGCGCTCTCCGGTTTGTCGGCCGGGGTACCGGTCGGTGGCCGCATGAAGGCGGCGCTCGAAATGGTGCGAGACAAGTCCGGGTGGGGTTCGCCGCTGCCGGCGGGTCGCGGACGCGGTGTGGCCGTAATGGAAGGTTACAACACCGTAACCGCGATGGTCGTTGAGGTGACCGTCTCGCGCAACTACGATGTCAGCGTGGATCGCGTGGTCGCGGTAGTGGATGCCGGTCCGCTGGTCCATCCCGACCAGTCCGAAGCGCAGGTGCAATCGTGCATCAACTTCGGTCAGTCGGCCTGCATGTTCGGCGAGATCACCATCAAGAACAACTCCGTCGAGCAGAACAACTTCGACCAATACCGCATCGTGCGCATCAACGAGGCACCCAAGAAGATCGAGATTTCGTGGATCAAGGGTGCAACGGGTCAGCCGCCTGGCGGCCTGGGTGAGCCCGCCACGGCAGTGGTCCAGGGCGCGATCGCGAACGCCATCTTTGCCGCAAGCGGCAAGCGCGTGCGCATGCTGCCCTTCACGCCGGAGAACATCAGCGCGGCGTGAGCGCGCGGCTGTAGCAACGAGACCCCCAATGGCCTCTTCGCCTGAACGGCGGGGAGGTTGCATTGGGGGTTTTTTCGTCTGATACTTTCAATCAGGAAAGCGGAAATCTGGTCGGGAATGGTGTTATGGACAGCGTTGATCTTCAGGTCTTGAAAAGTGCCGTGGACTGGCTCAAGGCAGGCCACCGGGTGGTGCTTGCGACTGTCGTCGAGACGTGGGGGTCGGCGCCGCGCCCGGCGGGCGCACTGCTCGCGATTCGCGACGACGGCCAGGTTTCGGGCTCGGTTTCCGGGGGCTGCGTCGAAGACGATCTGATCGACCGGATCAGGAACCACCACCCGGCGGACATGAAGCCGGAGGTGGTCGAGTACGGCGTGACTAAGGAGCAGGCCGCCCGCTTCGGCCTGCCGTGTGGAGGCCGGCTGCAGATTGTGCTCGAACCGCTGCGCGATGACGGTACGCTGCCGGCGCTGCTCGCCCGCGTCGTCAACCGCGAATTGATCGCACGTACCCTCGATGTTCACACCGGCGATGTGAGCCTCGCGCCGGCCAGCCGCACGGATACTTTGCAGTTCGATGGCAGGCGGCTGACGACCATCCACGGGCCGCGGTGGCGGCTGCTCATCATCGGCGCCGGGCAACTGTCGCGCTACCTGGCTCAGATGGCGATGGCGCTGGACTACAACGTCGTCGTCTGCGACCCGCGCGAGGAATATGCGAACACGTGGGACATCCCCGGCGCTTCCTTTACGCGTGGGATGCCCGACGATGTGGTGGCCGAGCTCAACCTCGATAGCCACAGCGCGGTAGTGGCGATCACGCATGACCCGAAGCTGGACGACATGGCTTTGATCGAGGCGCTCAAATCGGCCGCGTTCTACGTCGGCGCGCTGGGGTCGCGGCTCAACACAGCGAAGCGCAAGCAGCGGCTGGCGGAGTTCGATCTGTCCGCCGGAGAGTTGGAGCGTCTGCACGGCCCGGTGGGACTGCGCATCGGCAGCAAGACACCGCCGGAGATCGCGGTGTCGATCCTGGCCGAGATAACCGCCGTGCGGCACGGAGTGGATCTTGCGACAGTGGGCACCAAGCAGAGCAAGATCGCCCCGCAGGAGCAGGAAGGGCCGGTGTGCGTGAGCGCGACGCGAGCCTGATCTCCTCTCGTCGCTTACAAATTTGAACACGGGGGCCCAATTGGCCCCCTGTCTTTTTATTGAACCGCAGAGACGCAGAGGACGCAGAGTGAAGCAAAGCGCCTTGCGGAGAGTATGGAGTCATTCTCCGTGTTGTCTGCGCCTTTGCGGTTAGTTTCGCTGTTTGAGTTTTGCTTTCGAGACGGAGGAGACAAATGAGATTGAAGGACAAAGTTGCGATCGTGACGGGCGGCGGCTCGGGCTTCGGAGAAGGCATCGCGAAGCGTTTCGCGCAAGAGGGCGCCAAGGTTGTGGTCAACGATCTGCGCGCGGAGCCCGCGGAGCGTGTCGCGAAGGAGATCGTCAGCGCCGGCGGCGCCGCCAAAGCCGTCGCGGGCGACGTGTCGAAAGACGCCGACTGGGCCGTGCTGGTCAAAGCGACGCTGGATACCTACGGTAAGCTCAGCATCGTAGTCAACAACGCGGGTACCACGCATCGCAACCAGCCGTTGCTCAACGTGACGGAAGAGCAGTTCGACCGCGTCTACGCGGTGAACGTCAAGAGCTTGTTCTGGAGCGCGCGCAACTGCGTGCCTGTGTTCCGCAAGCAGGGGGGCGGCGTGTTCATCACCATCGCGTCGACCGCCGGCGTGCGTCCGCGCCCGGGACTGACGTGGTACAACGGAAGCAAGGGCGCGGCGATCCTGGCCAGCCGTTCGATGGCGGTCGAGCTGGCTCCCGACAAGATCCGCGTGTGTATCGTCAACCCTGTCATCGGTGAAACGGGGCTGCTGACCGAGTTCATGGGCGTGCCCGACACGCCGGAAAACCGGGCCAAGTTCGTTGCGACAATCCCGCTCGGCCGCATGAGCCGCCCAGCTGACATTGCCAATGCCTGCTTGTACCTGGCTTCGGACGACGCCGAATTCATCACCGGCACCTGCATCGAGGTGGACGGCGGGCGCTGCGTTTGACGCGGATTTGCTACGCGCCGAACGCCTGGATGCCGGTCTGAGCGCGCCCGAGTATGAGGGCATGCACGTCGTGCGTGCCCTCGTAGGTGTTGACCGCCTCCAGATTCATGGCGTGCCGGATGACGTGATACTCGTCGGCGATTCCGTTGCCGCCGTGCATGTCACGTGAGGTCCGCGCGATCTCCAGCGCCTTACCGCAGGAATTGCGCTTCGCGAGCGAGATCATCTCCGGAGTGGCGAGCCCCTGATCGAGCAGACGCCCGACGCGCAAGGCCGCCTGCAAGCCGAGCGCGATCTCAGTCTGCATGTTGGCGAGCTTGAGCTGGATGAGCTGGGTAGCGGCCAGCGGCCGGCCGAACGCGTGGCGGTCGAGCGTGTACTGGCGCGCCGCGTGCCAGCAGAACTCCGCGGCGCCGAGCGCGCCCCAGGCAATACCATAGCGCGCTTTGTTCAGGCAGCCGAACGGGCCTTTCAGGCCGGTCACGTTGGGCAACAGGTTGTCGTCGGGGGCAAATACGTCGTCCATCACGATCTCGCCCGTGATCGAGATCCGCAGGCTGAACTTGCCTTGGATCTTCGGTGCAGTCAGGCCTTTCATGCCCTTCTCGAGGATGAAGCCGCGAATCGTGTCCTG
Source organism: Burkholderiales bacterium (assembly GCA_035499005.1). Taxonomy (GTDB): domain Bacteria; phylum Pseudomonadota; class Gammaproteobacteria; order Burkholderiales; family SHXO01; genus SHXO01. The sequence goes on from DATJZQ010000238.1 coordinate 11,025, forward strand.
CTCGTCCTTGACCCACACCACGAACACGTCGGCGACCGGCGAATGCGTGATCCAGGTCTTGGCACCCTTCAGTATCCAGCCGCCGTCGACCTTGCGCGCCCGGCTGATCATGCCGCCGGCATCCGAGCCATGCCCGGGCTCGGTGAGGCCGAAGCAGCCCACCAGCTCTCCGCTGGCGAGCTTCGGGAGATACTTCTGACGCTGCGCTTCGCTGCCGTAAGCGTAGATGGGATACATGACGAGGCTCGACTGCACGCTCATGCTCGAGCGGTAGCTCGAATCGACCCGCTCGATCTCGCGCGCGACGATACCGTAGCACACGTGGTTTACACCGGCGCAACCGTAGCCCTGCAATGTAGATCCGAGAAAGCCGAGCCGGCCCATCTCGCTCAGCACCTCGCGGTCGAAGCGTTCGTGCCGGTTGGCTTCCACCACGCGCGGCATCAGCTTGTCTTGTGCGTAGGCGCGGGCCGAATCGCGCACGATGCGCTCGTCATCGGCGAGCTGCTCATCCAACAGCAGCGGGTCTTCCCAGTTGAACAGCGGCTTTGTCGTCGGCGCGTTCATGTGCGGCTCGCGGGGCGAAGGTGAAAACTACAGGAAGTATACACGCGCGGAATAGCGAAATCGGGTCTGCCGAGCGTGCAACACGGTCGCGGGCGCGGCCGCACGGGCGATCCCCTGTGGACTTTGGCGAGAGAGTAGGAATGCGTACAAAAAAAGATGCCCGACAAGGGAGGCAATCGGGCACAAAGAGAGCGCTAGACGCGCACGAAAATCCGGGGAGAGAGGTTCGCCTGTGATGGCTCGCTGGTTAAGTCCTCGATTCGCGATTCGTCATCAGATCTGCCGCCGCTTCAATTCACCGTGGGCTTGCGCGTGCTCGCTGACTTGCCCGGCTGGAGCGTGACCGCCTTCGTGGCGGGTCCCTCCTGAGCAATCACAGCGACCGGCTGCGAAGTATCGGTCTCGGCCACCGGCGTCGCTAGCTGTTCGATCGACGGCGGAGGGGCCGGATCAGGTCCCAGAGGATTGGCTGTCCCACGCACCAGGGAGAGATGGCCGGTAATAGCGGCGATGCCGATGCAGCCAAAGGCCGTCACCGACCCGGCCGCCAGCACCATCAGCGGAAACAGCCAACCATTGCGAGGCCCCATCCCTTTGAGTCCCTGCCCCGGCTGCGTCCAGCCGGGGCTCAGTGTGTCAGGCAGCGCCAAAACCCGTCGCTGGACGACGCTTCAACACCCTTCTCGCAAGGCGTATACCAAGGGTGAAAATCTTTAACAATCAGTATGATGCGAAAAGGTTGCGAGGGGAAATTGTCACCTGGCGGCGACCTTTGTGAAATCCCCTCGTCTAAGCGAGTAAAATCAATGACCTGCCTGTCTCTGGCGAGTGACAGGCGCAGCGTCGACCGCGCAGGCCGTAGCCACGCGCGGCGACCTCTTCGCATGCCCGTCCTAACGCTGCACTTCCGCGACAGGCTTGAACATCGAGGGGTTGAGGTGATGGCGCTGCAGCAACTTGTAGAACTCGGTCCGGTTGCGTTTGGCCAACCGCGCCGCTTGGGTCACATTGCCGTTGGTGATCTTGAGTAGCTTGGCGAGATAATCACGCTCGAATTCGAAGCGCGCCGACTCGAACGATGATAGGTCGCCCATCTCGCCGCGGATCGCGCTCTCGAGCAGCCCCGGTGAGATGATCGGAGTAGTCGCGAGAGCCACAGCTTGCTCCACCACGTTGTACAGCTCGCGCACGTTGCCAGGCCAGGTGTGCCGGACCAGCACCTCCATCGCATCCTGGGCGAAGCCATTGAGCGTCTTGCCGTAGCGTGCCGCCAGCGTCTTCAGAAAGTGATTTGCGAGCACCGGGATGTCCTCGCGCCGCTGCGACAGCGAGGGTAGCGACAGCGCAACCACATGTAAGCGGTAGTACAGGTCCTCGCGGAAAGTGGCGGCCTTGATCGCGTCTTCGAGGTTGCGGTGCGTGGCGGAGATGATGCGAACGTCCACCTTCACCGACTGAGTTGACCCGATCGGCCGCACTTCGCGCTCCTGCAGGACGCGCAGCAGCTTGACCTGAAGCGGGAGCGGCATATCGCCGATCTCATCGAGAAACACAGTGCCTCTGCCGGCCGCCTGGAACAGACCCTTGTAGTCGTTCGCCGCTCCCGTGAACGCGCCCTTCACATGACCGAACAGCTCCGACTCGAGCAGCTGCTCGGGAATCGCACCGCAGTTGACTGCGACGAAGGGCTGGCCTGCGCGCGGGCTGGCCTTGTGGATGGCGCGCGCCAGCATTTCCTTGCCGCTGCCGCTTTCACCGAAAATCATGACGCTGGCATCGCTGCCGGCCACCAGGCGCGCTTTGGCCAGGATGGCTTCCATGTCAGGGCTGCGCGTGATGATCTCGGTGCGCCAGGCGTTGTCCGCCGCACCGCTGCTCGGCTTGCCGCCGAATTGCAGCGCCTTTTCGACCTGGTCGATGAGGGCCTTGCCGTCGAACGGTTTGGTGAGGTATCCGGAAACGCCGCGCTGGGTTGCGGCGACGGCGTCGGGAATCGTGCCGTGGGCGGTGAGGATGATCACCGGCAGCGCGGGATGCTTCTTCTGCAGCGATTCGAACAGCGACATTCCGTCCATGCCGCCCATGCGTAAGTCGGTGATCACCACGTCGGGACTCGACACGGCCACTTGCGACAGCGCGGCTTCTGCACCGCCCACCGCGGTCACAGTGTAGCCCCCGCCCTGCAGGCGTATGGATAGCAGGCGCAGCAGATCGGGATCATCGTCCACCAACAGAATCTTCGGCTTGACTGTAGTCATTGGCTTCTCACAGGTTTGTTGCGCTCGAGCATCTTGCGCTCGGCATCGATCAGCGCATCGAGCTTCTGCTTCACCGCATCGGAGCGCCTCATCTCCTCCTTCAGCCTTTGCGCTTGGGCCTGGATCTCCGCGTCCTTGTCCTGCAGCTCGTTGAGCATCGTCAACAACAGCAACGCAAAGGGCTGCAGTTCGGAGGACTGCAGCCTAGGCTCTTTAACAAAAGAAGATAGCATGTCCCGCGCCTGCGTGCTGTCCCGGAACGTCGTGTTGGGCATCGTTCGCAGCAGCGCGAGCTGCATGAAAGCAAGATCCGAGTTCTGCTCTCGGTAGAAGCGCAACGTCCGTTCATATTCACGAGTCAGCTGCTCGGGCGACAACGTGGTCAGGTATCCGTAGTAGGCGACGAGGCGGTCGGCATCCCCCACGGGTTGTCGCGTGAATGGCGGCTTCTGCGCAGGCGCGGCGGCGGCTGGCTCGCTCACCTGTGCAGCCTGCGGCGCTGGCGCGGGGCGAGGTTCGGGCTGCTTGCATGCGCCAAGAAGCAGCGTCGCGTGCAGGGCTATAACCGCAAACCGGGCGCTGGCCCGGCTCATGCGGCGCTCGCTTGAGCAATCGGAAGGCTCACGCGAAAGTGCGCGCCGGCCGGCCGATCCTGCATGATCTGCACTTTGCCTCGATGTGCCAGCACGTATTCGCGCACGATCGCGAGTCCCAGTCCGGTTCCCTTGACAGGGCCCCTAGGCTTGGCCGAGCCTTGGTAGAACGGATCGAAAACCTTCTCGCGCTCCTGCGGCGTGATTCCCGGCCCCTCGTCGGCGACGTCGATCAGAACTTCGCTTCCGCGCAGACGCGCAGCCACTGCGACCTCGCCGTTGGGCGGGGAGAACTTCACGGCGTTCGACAGCAGATTGTCCAGGATGACCTCGAGTTTGTTTTCGTCCGCTTCCATGGAGATGGGCGGGCAGTCCAGCCTGAGGCGAATGTCTTTGGCTCGAACGGGGAGTTGATGCGCGTCGGCGACTCTGTGCAGCACCGGAGCCAGCTGGAACTGCCGCAGGTTGAGGCCGGACTTCTGGAACTGGACCGTGTGATAGTTGAGCAAGTCCTCGATCAGCCGCTGCAGCCGGAGGGCGTTCTGACGCAGGATGCGTGCCACCTCCATTTGCTCCTGAGATAGTGCTCCGACCGAACCGTCGCCGAGCAGTTCCGCTCCTTCACGGATCGCGGACAGCGGAGTCTTCAGCTCGTGCGACACCTGCCGCATGAAACGGGTCTTCTGGTCCTCGAGCTCGAGCAACCGCATGCGCACCCAATCGATCTGACGGCCGAGCGCTTCCAGGTCCCGCGGGCCGGATACGGACACCGCCCGCGTGAAATCGCCCTCTCCCAGCCGGTGCAGAGCCGCCTCGATCTGGCGGATGGGCTTGACGATGAGAATCGTTGCGCCGACCACCAGAAACAGAGCGACCGGCACGAGCGCCACCAGCTGCCAGTAGATGAAGTTGTGCACGTCTCCGGCCAGCGCCTGCATTGTTCCGACCTCGCGGTTCACGATCGCTGCGCCGGTATTGTCGAGCGAGCGTGCAAGCGAGCCCAGGACGCGATAGTGGTCGACCACCGTGGGGAGGCGTTTTGGGTCGTGCCGAAGCGCTGTCACGTTCTCGAAGATCACGCCCTCGGCCTGTGCCAGCTCGGCGAGCGCGCGAGCCTGCTCGTGCGGGAGCGTGAGAGATTGCATGCGCCTGACGGTGTCGAGAAATCCGCGGTGCGCCTGCTCGAAGGCCGAGTACAGTCCGGCATCGCCCAGGATCGAGTACTGGCGCGCGCTGCGCTCCATGCCCGTGAGCTGTTCGATCAGCAGGCGGCTGTTCTGCGTCGCCTGCACCGCATTGAACACCGCGCGCTGACTCTTGGTAGCGATCTCGTGTATCGAGAGCGCGTTGTTGATGAGAGCAAAGATGAGGGGCAGCACGGCGAGCGAGAAGCCGGTCAGGATCAGCATGGGAAACGACTTGGGGTAGTAGCGCCACATGGCGGCTTTGCCTCTCGCGATGGCCGCTAAGCGCGGCTCACGCTCTCCCGTACCGGTTGCTCGCGCTCGAAGCTGACCGCCACGCTGCCGAGCTCGCCGAAGTCCGCAGTCGTGTCATCTCCCGACTCGACTGGCAGGGGCGCAACGCAGGTTCCCGTCGTGACCACTTGCCCTGCAGCGAGCGTGATGCCGAGGCGTGACAGCTCGTTTGCCAACCAGGTCAGCGCCGCGCGCGGATCGCCCAGAACGTTGGCGCCTGTGCCTTCGCGACGCAGCTTGCCTGCAACGATCCCTGTGACGACATGCTCAGAGAGGTTTCGTGTGCGCCACTGTGCCGTCGCGGCCGGCCCCAGCACGAACTGATGCGCGCAGGCGTTGTCGGCGATGAGCTGCGCGGCCCCGACCCGTGCAAAGTCGTCGTAGCGGGAGTCGGGTACCTCTATCGCCGGATGCAACGAGTCCACCGCGGCCAACACTTCGTCCACCGAGTAGCTCGAGGCGCGCGGGACGAGCGGCCGGCCGATGCGGAAGGCGAACTCCGGTTCGGCGACACGCATGTGATTCGGTCCCAGCTTCAGCGTGCTACCTGCTGTTGCCACGCGCTCGCGCAGCAGACGCCCGGCGAGCGGGCCGTCCACGCCGATATGGCGCTGGCCCGCCTCGCTGGTGGCCGCGATTTTCCAACCGAATACGGGGTGGGCGCTGCGCCGCTCGAGCAATGCCTGCACGGCGTAGCCTTCTTCTCGTGTGACAGGCCGGAGATCCACAGGTAGCTCCGCCGCGCGCTGCCCCCGCTGCCACAGCTCCCAGAGCAGATCCGACGCCGCCTGGCACTGTCGTTCCGTAAGCACGGCTTCAGGCTCTCTCCATCGGCCTGCGGGCAGGCTCCGCTGCACGCACCACGTTGACGAGCGGCTCGCCGCGTGCGAGACGGTTGAGATTCGTTGCCACAGCGCGGTTGCGCCGCGGCAGCAGGCCGTCGGTCCAGGCCGAGGCGTGCGGCGTCATCAGTACATTGTCGAGCTCGTGGAAAGGGTGGGCCGAGGGCTGCGGCCCGTGCGGCGTCCCCTGGGGTGGGTACCGGTACCAGACGTCGATGATCGCGCCGCCGATGCGCCGCTCCGCCAGCGCCTCGTACAGCGCCAGCTCGTCGATGATCGGCCCGCGCGCAACATTGACGATGACCGCCTCGCGACGCATGGCCGCGAACGCACGCCGATCGAACAGACCGCGCGTCTGATCGTTGAGCGGCGGCGTAACGATGATGAAATCGGACTCGGCCAGCAGCCTGCCGAAGCCTTCCATGCTGTCCACGCGCTCTGCGATCTTCGAGTCCCGCTGCGGTGTGCGTGTGCAAACGACTACGCGCATGCCGAAGGCCGCGGCGCGGCGCGCGACCTCACGGCCGATGCGGCCATAGCCGACAATGCCGATGGTCTTGCCGAATAGCTCGCCGTGTCTAGGTCCACACAGGTACGATCCAGCCCAGCTGCCCGCGCGAAACTGCTGATCGAGGCGACGCGTGCCGATGGTCCACTCGAGTAAGGAGCCCAGGACGTATTCGGCGATGCCGATCTCGTGCTCGTAGCAGTTGCAGATCGCGGTCGTGGAGGGCACCCGGCCGAAGTCGATCTCATCCGTACCCGCGCCGGGGAGCTGAAGGAGCCTCAGGTTCGAGGCGGAAGGCAGGCTCCATTGCCAGCTCATCGAGACCATCGCGTCGGCGCGGGCGAGCGCACGATCGAGGGCGGCCAGGTCATCCGTGTCGATCACCTCGATCTCCCACGGAGTATCGAGGAACTGCGGGACGAGGCTCAGCCGGCCGTCGTCGTCGATTTTCTTGATCAGCAGTCGCAAGGCCAGCCTCGCTCGGGCGCAACCACCTCTGTATCGGCATGACTTCTGATGCCGGGAGGGAAAGTGAACCTGCTCGTCGCAATCAGCTTCTGGTGCCGGGAGAGGGAATCGAACCCTCATGGTGTTGCCACCGCGGGATTTTGAGTCCCGTGCGTCTACCAATTCCGCCATCCCGGCCGCCCAGGGAAGCTCCGATCGCGCACCGGAGATCAGGTCAGAACTCCCCTGGAGGAGGCGAAATTATCCGCGAATTCAATAGCTCCGGCAACGAAGCGCAGCGGCCTATAATGGCGCCCCATGCGGCTCGACCAGTTCGACTTCGACCTGCCGCCCGAGCTGATCGCGCAGCATCCGCCCGCACAGCGCGGACAGAGCCGGCTGCTCCATCTGAACGGTCGAGACGGCGCGGTGCGCGACCTCGCGTTCGCGGATCTTCCCTCGCTTGTCGATCCGGCTGATCTGCTGGTGTTCAATGACACGAAGGTGATCAAGGCCCGGCTGTTCGGGGAGAAAAGTACGGGGGGTAAGGTCGAGCTATTGGTCGAGCGGATCGTCGGTCCTAAGCGCGCTCTAGCGCTGTTGCGCGCAAGCCACGCGCCTCGGCCTGGCGCAGATCTCCTGGTGGCCGGCACGGTCCGCGCGCGAGTGCAGGAGCGGCGGGGCGACTTTCACCTGCTCGAGTTTCAGACTCCGGAGACGGTGCTCGAGTTGCTCGAGCGCGTCGGGAGCGTGCCGCTGCCGCCGTACATCGCTCGTTCCGCCGCACCCGAGGACGAAGCGCGCTACCAGACGGTGTACGCCGAAGCGCCTGGCGCAGTGGCCGCCCCCACTGCCGGCCTGCACTTCGACCGCGGAACGCTCGCGCGGCTGCGTGAGCGCGGCGTCGAGATCGCGTTTCTCACGCTGCACGTGGGCGCAGGTACATTCCAGCCGGTGCGGGTGTCGGACATTGCACAACATCGCATGCACAGCGAGTGGTACAGCCTGCCCGAGGCGACCGTTGCGGCCATCGCGCGAACGCGTGAGCGTGGAGGGCGGGTCACCGCGGTTGGCACGACCACGGTGCGGTGCCTCGAGGCGGCGGCGCATGGCGGCAACGCGCTGCGCGCGGGGTCGGGTGAGACCGACATCTTCATCCGCCCCGGCTTCGAATTTCGGGCCGTCGATCGGCTGCTCACCAACTTCCACCTTCCGCGCTCGACGCTGCTGATGCTCGTCTGCGCCTTCGCCAGCGAGCAGAACGTTCTGCGTGCGTATCGGCATGCGGTCGCGGGCGGATACCGCTTCTTCAGCTACGGCGACGCCATGCTGATCGAGCCCTATCAGCCGCGCGAGCACGGCGCGACGGGAGCGTGAGCATGCGCTTCGAGGTGCTGGCGCGCGACGGCCAGGCACGACGCGGCCGCCTCACGCTCACGCACGGGATCGTCGACACCCCCGCGTTCATGCCGGTCGGCACTTACGGAGCGGTGAAGACAGTGAGCCCGGCGGAGCTCGAGCAGAACGGCACGCAGATGGTGCTGTCGAATACTTTTCACCTTTGGTTACGTCCCGGGCTCGATGTGATCGAGGCGCACGGGGGATTGCACCGTTTCATCGGCTGGCACGGGCCGATCCTCACCGACTCGGGCGGCTTCCAGGTCTTCAGCCTGGGTGCGCTGCGCAAGATCAGCGAGCAAGGCGTCGAGTTTCGCTCGCCGGTCAACGGCGACCGCTGCCTGCTCTCGCCGGAAGAATCGATGCGCATCCAGCGCGTCCTTAACGCGGACGTGGCGATGATCTTCGATGAGTGCACGCCCTATCCGGTCGACGAACGTGCGGCCGGCGAATCGATGCGCCTGTCGCTGCGCTGGGCCGAGCGCAGCCGGCGCGCCCATGAAGGCAATTCCAACGCCGTGTTCGGCATTGTGCAGGGAGGTGTCTACGAACACCTGCGCGATGAGTCGGTGAGCGCCCTGTGCGAGATCGGCTTCGACGGCTATGCCATCGGCGGGTTGTCGGTGGGCGAGCCCAAGGCCGACATGCTGCGTGTCGTGCGCCGCGCCGCCCAGCAGCTGCCCGAGACCCGTCCCCGCTATCTGATGGGCGTGGGGACGCCGGAGGATATCGCCGACGCGGTGGAGGCGGGCATCGATCTGTTCGACTGCGTTCTGCCGACGCGCAACGCGCGTAACGGCTGGTTGTTCACGCGCCACGGCGTCGTCAAGCTGCGCAACAGCCGCTATCGCACCGATCTGACGCCGCCTGATGAGTCGTGCGCCTGCTACACCTGCCGCCATTTCACGCGCGCCTATCTGCACTACCTCCAGCGCGTCAACGAGGCCCTCGGTGCGCGCCTCAATACTCTGCACAATCTGCACTACTTTCAGGAGCTGATGGCGCAGCTGCGCGAGGCGATCGCTGCGGCGCGCCTGCGGGACTTCTGCCAAAGCGTGCGCGGTGTCGCGTCTTGACCCGGTGCAATGGTGCTAGAATCCGCGTCTTTCCTGCGGGCCGGCGGCTGCTCCAGTCAGCCGTAGCGGCTTGCGCAATACCTGACGTGCGCAGTCGTGGAGGAGACACATGCTGATCAGCCAAGCTTTTGCCCAGGCGGCCCCGAGCGGTCCGGGCGGCATGGACATCATGAGCCTGCTGCCGCTCATCGCGATGTTCGTGCTGCTCTACTTCCTGCTGCTGCGGCCGCAGATGAAGCGCGCGAAAGAGCAGAAGCAGATGATCGCGTCCCTGCAGAAAGGCGACGAAGTGATCACCTCTGGCGGCACTCTCGGGCGCGTGACCAAAGTCAGCGACAACTACATCAGCCTCGAGATCGCCAACAACGTCGAGGTCACGGTGCAAAAGTCGGCGGTCCAGACCTTGCTGCCGAAGGGTACGCTGAAGAGCGTAACGTGACTCTGCGTGCAGCCCGCCGAGCAGTGCGCCCCCTAGTCTCGGCTGCAATCCCATGAACCGCTATCCGCTCTGGCTGAACCTCATCATCGCCGTCGTGCTGCTGGTGGGCCTGCTCTACGCGCTTCCCAACTTTTACGGCGAGTCGCCGGCGGTACAAGTGTCATCCGCCAAGCCTACGTTGAAGGTGGACGATGCGATGCTCAAGCGCGCGCAAGAGGCCCTGAAGAGCGCCGGCATCCCTTATGACGAAGCATTCCTGGATGCGACTGGCGTCAAGATCCGCTTCAAGGACACCGACACGCAGCTCAAAGCCAAAGATGTGCTGCAGAAGGACCTCGGGGACAGTTATGTCGTCGCGTTGAATCTGCTCTCCAATTCGCCGCGCTGGCTGTCGGCCATCGGCGCCAAGCCGATGTACCTGGGTCTCGACCTGCGCGGCGGCGTGCATTTCCTGCTGCAGGTGGACATGAAGGGCGCGGCAACCAAAGCGCTCGACGGAATACAGGGGGGTATCCGCACGACGCTGCGCGGCGAAGAGCAAGCCCGTTCCAGCGGAATCAGCCGCGAAGGCAGCACCCTCCTGATTCGGTTCCGCGATGCAGACCATCGCGACAAGGCGCAGCAGATCATCGAGCGCAACTATCCGGAGCTGCAGCTCGTCAGGCAAGAGCAGGGCAGCGAGTACCTGCTGGTTGGTTCTCTCAAGCCCGATGCGCAGAAGCGCATTCAGGACCTTGCCGTCGAGCAAAACCTGACCACGCTGCGCAACCGGGTGAACGAGCTGGGGGTGGCAGAGCCGGTCGTGCAGCAGGCAGGAGCAGACCGTATTGTGGTTCAGCTTCCCGGCGTGCAAGACACAGCCAAGGCCAAGGACATTATTGGCCGGACCGCCACGCTGGAGCTGCGCATGGTCGAAGCCCATGCGGGCGATCCTTCCGGGCGTGATTACGATCCCCAGAAAATACAGGCGGCCCAGGCCGGGATTATTCCACCCGGCACGGAGTTGCTGTTCAGCAGCAAGGGCGATCGGGAGGAACCCCTATTGGTCAGCAAGCAGGTCGTCGTGAGCGGCGACAGGCTCACGCAGGCCCGTGCATCGGTCGACCCGCAAACGGGGCAGCCCATCGTAACCGTTGACCTCGATGGACAAGGCGCGCGGATGATGCAGGCTACGACCCGCGAAGGCGTGAAACGCCGGATGGCCATTCTGCTGATCGAGAAGGGGAAGCCCGAGGTTCTGACTGCGCCGGTGATTCAGTCCGAGTTCGGAGGCCACTTCCAGATTTCAGGAAGCATGTCGAGCTCTGAAGCCAACGACCTTGCACTGCTGCTGCGCGCTGGCGCGCTGGCGGCGCCAATGGACATCGTGGAGGAGCGCACGGTCGGGCCGAGCCTGGGCGCCGACAACATCCGCAAGGGCTTTCACGCCGTGTGGGTCGGTTTCGCCCTTATCGCGGCATTCATGATCGTGTACTACATGGTGTTCGGCGTCGTGTCGGTGCTGTCGCTGGCCATCAATCTGCTGCTGCTGGTGGCGCTGCTGTCCATGTTGCAGGCGACGCTGACCCTGCCCGGCATCGCGGCCATCGCCTTGACGCTGGGGATGGCCATCGATGCCAACGTGCTCATCAACGAGCGTATTCGGGAAGAATTGCGCAACGGCACCACGCCGCAGGCCGCCATCAAGGAGGGCTACCACCGCGCCTGGGCCACCATCCTGGACTCGAACATCACCAGTCTGTGCGCGGGGGTGGCGTTGTTCCTGCTCGGGTCCGGCCCCGTGCGCGGCTTCGCTGTGGTGCACTGCCTGGGCATCCTGACGTCGATGTTCAGCGCGGTCGCCGTGTCGCGCTCGATCGTGAACTTCGTGTTCGGTGCGCGCCGCAAGCTGGAGGGGTTGCCGATCGGGAACGTCGACTGGCACAAGCGGGCCGCGAAGGCTGCCTGACGCACCCGCCATCGAGGAAACGCGACATGGAATTCTTCCGCATCCAGAAAGACATCCCCTTCATGCGGCACGCGTTGGTGTTCAACGTGATTTCGGGGATTACCTTTCTGCTGGCGGTGTTCTTTCTCGCCACGCGCGGTCTGCATCTGGGCGTCGAGTTCACCGGCGGGATGGTCATGGAGTTGCGCTATGCGCATGCCGCAGACCTGGACAAGCTGCGAGCCACCCTCACCCGCATCGGACTTCCAGACGCGACCGTACAGACCTTCGGCAGCTCGGAGTCGGCCTTGATCCGCTTGCCGACGCGCCCGGACGTATCGGGCTCCGAGCTGAGCGAGAAGGTGTTCGGCGCGCTCAAGCAGGACGATCCCACGGTCGAGCGACAGCGGGTTGAGTTCGTCGGCTCTCAGGTCGGCAAAGAGCTGGTGAACAACGGTGCGCTGGCCCTGATGCTGGTGTCTGCCTTGATCGTGGTCTATCTGTGGGTGCGCTTCGAGTGGAAGTTCGGCGTCGCCGCCATCATCGCCAACCTGCACGACGTGGTGATCATCCTGGGGTTCTTCGCCTTCTTCCAGTGGGAGTTCTCGCTGCCGGTGCTGGCCGCCGTGCTGGCCGTGCTGGGCTACTCGGTGAACGAGTCGGTCGTGGTGTTCGATCGAATCCGGGAGAACTTCCGCAAGCTGCGCAAGGCGACCGTGCCCCAGATCATCAACAACGCCATCACGCGCACCATGTCGCGCACGATCATCACGCACGGCTGCACCCAGCTGATGGTGACGTCGATCCTCTTGTTCGGCGGCGACACGCTGTTCTATTTCGCGTTGGCGCTCACCATCGGGATCCTGTTCGGGATCTATTCCTCGGTGCTGGTGGCGAGCCCGATCGTGATGTGGCTCGGCGTCTCGCGCGAGGATCTGGTCAAACCCGAAAAGCCCAAGCAGGAAGCGGTGGTTTGAAGTAATGGTCGCGGCGCGCTAGCGCATGGGTTTGCTCGCGAGCTTTTTCGACCTGCTGGTCCATCTGGACCAGCATCTGCTGGCCCTTGCCCGCGACTACGGCGGCTGGATCTATCTGATCCTGTTCCTGATCATCTTCTGCGAGACCGGCCTGGTCGTGACGCCCTTCCTGCCCGGAGACTCGCTGCTGTTCGTGGTCGGCACCGTAGCGGCTGCGCAGGCCATAGACGTGCATGTGGCGGTCGTGCTTCTCACGCTGGCGGCGGTTCTCGGCAACTCCGTCAACTATGCCGTAGGGCGCTGGCTCGGCGCGCGCGTGTTCCAGAGCGAAGATTCGTGGTTCTTCAAGAAGGCGTATCTCGAGCGTACCCGCCGCTATTTCGAGCGCTTCGGGGGACGCACCATCATCATCACGCGCTTTGTGCCGATCGTGCGCACCTATGCTCCCTTCGTGGCGGGCATCGGCGCAATGAACTATGCACGGTTCCTGCTGTTCAACGTGATCGGAGCGGTGTTGTGGGTGGCGCTTCTGGTTTACGCCGGATACCTGTTCGGCAGCGTTCCCGTGGTAAAGAACAACCTGACTCTGGTGATCTTTGCGATCATCCTGTTGTCTATCTCGCCTGCCGTTTTCGAGGTCTTGCGCCAGAGGCTGAAACGCGCCTGAAGAATGGGCGGCTGATTCTCAAATTGTCAGTGCAGCGCTGAAGCCAGCAATCTACGGTAGCGGCTGACGAGCTCTGTCTGCTGGCCCTGCAGCAGATCGAAGATCGCCAGCATCGTCTTGCGTCCGGCGTCATCGCCGTAGCTGCGGTCGCGTCTCGTGATCTCGAGCAGCTGCCCGAGGGCCGGCTCGTACCGCTGTTGCGCTGCGTGCAGCTTGGCGAGCCGCAGGCGGGCGTCCAGATCGTCTGGATTCGCCTGCACGCGCTTCTCGAGTGCGTCCACGTTGGCATCGGCGCCCGCATCGTCGACAAGCTGGAGCCGCGCCAGCGCGCGGGCGACAGCCGGACTGCGCGCCGCCAGCGGGCCGAGTCGGGAAGCGACCGCGCGAGCGTCAGCAACGCGCGCGAGGTCGAGCAGGAGCTCGATCCGATCAACCTGCACGGCGTCGTTGTTCGGCTCTCTTTCGGCGGCGCCGGCAAGGAGCGCGAGAGCGTCCTCGGGAGCGCCGGCCGCGGTGCGGGCAGCCGCCTCCCGCCGCATCAACTCGCCCGGCGTAGGCATGAGGCGATCGATGAACTCACGCACGGCCGACTCCGGCAGGGCGCCGAGGAATTCATCCGCCAGCTGCCCGTCCACGAATGCTTTGACGTTGGGAATGCTGCGAATGCTGAACTCGCGAGCCAGATCCTGATTTTCGTCGGAGTTGACCTTGGCCAGAACGAATCTGCCCTCGTATTCCTGCGCCAGCCGCTCGAGCACGGGCGTCAATGCCCGGCACGGCCCGCACCAGGGTGCCCAGAAGTCCACCAGGACCGGTTGCTGTTTCGATCCCTGGATGACGATCTGATCGAAATCAGCGCTGGTGATGTCGCGTGCGAAGGCTGACATGATAGTTTGTTGCTAGGTGGAGCCCGTGCCGACACAAATCAAGACCGGCAGCGGCCTCCCTAGAGGTCGCGAGCGAGGCGAGCCGCGAGGCCGATGTACGCGGACGGCGTGAGCTCCAGCAGGCGTTGTCTGTCGTTGTCCGGGATGTCGAGCGCCCGGATGAACGCGTGCAGGGTCTCTCGCGTGATACCGTCCTTACCCCGCGTGAGCGCCTTGAGCTGTTCGTAGGCCTCTTCGCTGCCGTTGCGCCGCATTACGGTCTGAATCGGCTCGGCCAGCACCTCCCACGCGCGCTCGAGATCTTCGCGGATACGCTCGGGGCTGGCCTCGATCTTTGCGAGGCCGGCGAGGCAGGCGTCGAATGCGAGCAGTGTGTGGCCCAGGGCGACGCCCACGTTGCGCAGCACGGTGGAGTCCGACAGATCCCGCTGCCAGCGCGAAACCGGGAGCTTGTCCGACAGATGACGCAGCAGCGCATTGGCGAGGCCTAAATTGCCCTCGGAATTCTCGAAGTCGATCGGATTGACTTTGTGCGGCATGGTGGAGGAGCCCACCTCACCGGCCTTGACGCGCTGTCGGAAGTAGCCGAGCGAGATATACCCCCACAAGTCGCGATTGAGGCCGATCAGCACAGTGTTTGCCGCGGCATAAGCGTCGAACAGCTCGGCCAGGCTGTCATGGGGCTCGATCTGTGTCGTGTAGGCGTTGAACTCGAGGCCGAACGCCTGCACGAAACCGCGTGCGAGCCGGTCCCAGTCGATGTCTGGATAGGCGGCGAGGTGGGCGTTGTAATTTCCCACGGCGCCGTTGAACTTGCCGGTGACGCGCACCCCCGCAATGCGCGTGCGACTGCGCCGCAGCCGCACCGCGAAGTTGGCCAGCTCCTTGCCCAGTGTCGTCGGCGTGGCGGGCTGGCCGTGGGTGCGGGCCAGCATCGGCACGTCGGCCAGCTCGTGTGCCATCACAGCCACCTTGTCCACGATGCGCGTGAGCGCCGGCAGCATGATCTGCGCGCGCGATTCGAGCGCCAGCAGCGCATAGGACAGATTGTTGATGTCCTCGGACGTGCAGGCGAAGTGGATGAAGTGCGCCGCGCGTTGCAGCTCCGCGTTGTCCGACAGCCGCTGCCTGAGCCAATACTCGATGGCTTTCACGTCGTGGTTGATGCGCGCTTCGATATCCTTGATGGCCTGTGCATCCGCTTCGGAGAAGCTCGCCACGACGCCTTCGAGCTGTGCCAGCGTGCCCGCGGAAAAAGCCGGAACATCGGGGATCGAGGCTGCGGACAGCGCCTTGAGCCACTCGACCTCCACCCGCACGCGCAGGCGGATCAGGCCAAGCTCGCTGAACGCATGGCCCAGCGACGAGACTTTGGCGTGGTAGCGGCCGTCCAGCGGGGAGAGCGCGTTGAGAGGCGTAAGGGGCATGCCGTCAGCGCATTGCGCGCGTTGTGTGCCGTTACTCAAAACAATTCTAACATGGCGCTGCGCTGCACCCCGACGGGAGCGCTGCACGCGGATGGTACAATTGAAACTTCCAAGGCAGCGCAACTATCGACATGAAGCCGTCAACGTGAAGCTGATCGGCTCCCACGCCAGTCCCTTCGTGCGCAAAGCGCGCATCGTGCTCGCCGAGAAGCGCATCGAGTATGACTTCGTCGTGGACAACCCGAACGACCCCGCTTCGCGCGTGCCGGACTTCAATCCGCTCGGCAAGGTGCCGGTCCTGGTGACCGACGACGGCGCCGCCATCTACGACTCCAGCGTGATCGTAGAGTACCTCGACACCGTATCTCCGGTCGGCAGGCTGATCCCGGAACCTGGGCGCCAGCGCATCCAGGTCAAGCGCTGGGAGGCCCTGGCGGACGGCGTGATGGACGCCGCGGTGCTGTGTGTCCAGGAGAGCCGGCGCCCGGCCAAGGAGCAGAGCCGCGCTTGGATGGAGCGGCAGGCGACCAAGGTAAGTCAGGGATTACGGGCGGCGTCGCATGAGCTCGGAGAGAGGGGCTGGTGTGCCGGGGACAGCTACTCGCTCGCCGACATTGCGCTCGGCTGTGCGCTGGGCTATCTGAGTTTTCGCTTCGCCGATCTTGATTGGCGCGCGCAGTACCCGAACCTCAAGCGCCACGCGGCGAAATTGTTCAAGCGGCCGCCGTTCGAAGCCACGGAGCCGAGAGATCCGCCCGCGGCCTAGCGGTGCTGCCTCAGCAGATGATGGCACCCCCGAGGCACACGTTACCCTCGTAGAGCACCGCGGACTGCCCCGGCGTGATGGCGCGCTGAGGCTCGACGAACGCGATTTCGCACTCGTCGCCGGCCGTTGTCAGAGTGCATGGCGCATCGGACTGGCGATAGCGCGTCTTGGCCGCGTATTTCCGGCCGACGGCTGGGCCCATCCCGGAGATCCACGAGGCCGACGTTGCCCGCAACCTGTCTTTGAACAATGCCGGGTGGTCATGGCCTTGCACGACCACCAGGCCGTTGTGCTCGAGGTCCTTGCCCACCACGTACCAGGGCTCGCCCGGCCCGCCTACACCGAGGCCGTGCCGCTGGCCAATCGTGTAATACATCAATCCCTGGTGGGTGCCCACCTGGCGCCCCTCCGGCGTGCGCATCGGGCCGGGTGAGGGCGGGAGGTAGCGCATCAGGAACTCGCGGAATGGACGCTCCCCGATGAAGCAGATGCCCGTGCTGTCGGGCTTGGCATGGTTAGGCAGCCCGAGCTCGAGCGCCCGCCGTCGAACGTCGCGTTTGACCCAGTCACCCAGGGGAAACAGCGTCCTCGCGAGCTGCGTCTGATTCAGGCGGTACAGGAAATAGCTCTGATCTTTGCTGAGATCCGCTGCTTTCAGGAGCTCGCAGGTTCCAGGCCGGCCGCCGTCGTTTCCTGCGCGTCGTATGCGCGCGTAATGGCCGGTCGCGATCCAGTCAGCCCCCATGCCGAGGGCATGGTCCAGGAAGGCCTTGAATTTGATCTCGGCATTGCACAGCACGTCTGGGTTCGGAGTCCGGCCTGCACGGTATTCCGTGAGGAAATTCTGAAACACGCGCTCGCGGTATTCGGCGGAGAAGTTCACCGCCTCGATGTCGATGCCGATGCAGTCCGCGGCCGACACGGCGTCGACCAGGTCCTCGCGGGAGGTGCAATACTCGTCGCTGTCGTCGTCCTCCCAGTTTTTCATGAACAGGCCGACGACCTCGAAGCCCTGGTCTTTCAGCAGCCAGGCGGCGACGGACGAATCGACACCGCCCGACATGCCGACGATCACCCTCTGGCGTGTCATCAATCGTAGTGAACCAGGATATCGAGCGGGTAACATCGTCCCGCGAGGTGGTCTTCCACGCAGCGCAGCACCAGCGGACTGCGGTGCGCAGAGCGGCAAGCGCGCAGCTCGTCCGGCGTAAGCCAGAGCGTACGCAGGATGCCCCGGTCGAGCTCGCGCCCGGCCTCCCGCGCCCCTAGCTCCCCGCAGAATGCGAACCGAACATAGCTCAGGTGACCCGCCGGGTGGCTCCATCGATAGATGCCCACCAGGCCTGCCGGCGAGAAGGCGTGCGCGGTCTCCTCCAGGGCTTCGCGCACGGCACCTGCCACAATCGACTCGTCAGGCTCCAGGTGGCCGGCTGGCTGGTTGATCCGGATCCCATCGTCGGTCTCCTCCTCCACCAGCAGATAGCGCCCTTGCTGTTCGACTACTGCGGCCACAGTCACGCTCGGTCGTGCCATCGTCATCTCCGCTCGCGCCGTCCCGGCCCGCGCAAAAGGGCGCACAGGATAAGGCCGCCTCCTGGCATGGTCAATTGGGCGGCACGGATCGAGCTTTGGAGCGTTTGAACCCGTTCCGCCATCCGCTGTCGATAGTACGCCATGACGGCTTCGCAGCAAGGACTGCCCGGCGCATGTCCTGGTTCAGTATGATTGGAGCCGTCTCGATGAGCGCCAGGAGGTCGGAAGCGATGAAAAGTTGGCTGCGGGTTGGGCTGCTCTACGTGCTGCTCGGCTGTGCCGCAGCGGCGCAAGCGATGAAAGCGAGCGAAGTGGCGCCCTGCCGCCCGAACATGCCGGAGCGCATGGTGTCGCTCCCCGGTCTGCTCACCGTGCATGTCGTGTGCGATCACGTCCTGTTCGAGATCCCGCTCCAGATGCTGGAGCGCGACATGCTGCTCAATACCGAGTTCGCAGCGCTTTCGACCGGCAGCGACTACGTGGCGCCGGGCTCGACGGTGGACAGCCGCGTGGTGCGCTGGGTCAGACGCGGCAACAAGGTGTATCTCGAGAACGTGCGCTACGAGATGTGGGCGCCCAACATGGCCAACCTGCAGCGCGGGGTGGAGGATGCGTCCCTGCGCACTGTGATCAGGGCCTTCGACGCAGTCGCCGAAGGCAACGACGGCAGCCCCATCGTCGACGTCACCGGGCTGTTCGCGACCGATGTCCCCGACGGGTTCGGGCGGGAATACAAGCAGCACTTCCGCATGACCGCGGTGGATCCCAAGCGTTCGTACATCCAGAGCGTCAAGGCATTTCCACGCAACATCGAGATTCGCTTCTATCAGACCTGGGTTCCCGATTCCAAGGAACTGCTCAAGTCGACTGAGGACGACCCTGTTCCGTCGCAGCTCGGGTTCATTTTCCACACCAGCATGCTGCTGTTGCCGGACAAGCCGATGCGCGGGCGCTACGAAGACGAGCGCGTCGGCTTTTTTTCTACGCCATTCGATGACTACGGCACCAACGAGCACGGCAGGGTCAGGCGGGCGTTCATCAACCGCTATCGTCTCGAGAAAAAGGACCCGAGCGCCGCGCTATCGGACCCCGTGCAGCCGATCGTGTTCTATCTGAGCCATGAGGTACCGGACAAGTGGCGGCCTTATCTCAAGCGGGCGGTCGAGGACTGGGGAGCCGTGTTCGAAAAAGCCGGATTCAGCAACGCCATCGTCGCGCGCGATGCGCCGAGCGAACAGGAGGATCCCGACTGGGACCCGGAAGACGTCCGCTACTCTGTCATCCGATGGACTCCGAGCGGGCGGCAGAACGCCATGGGTCCTGCGGTGGTCGACCCGCGCAGCGGCGAAGTCATCTCTTCGCACGCCATCTTCTGGCACGACGTGCTCAGGCTGACCGAGACCTGGTATTTCACGCAGGTCGGTCCGCTCGATCCGCGCGCAGCCAAGCTGCCGCTACCCGACGATGTGGTGGGTGAGCTGCTGCGCTACGTCGCCTCGCACGAAGTCGGGCACGCGCTCGGCCTGCGGCATAACTTCAAGGCCCATTCTGCGTATTCGATCGAGCAGCTGCGCGACCCGGAATGGACGAAGAAATGGGGGACGTCGTCGTCGATCATGTCCTACGCCCGCTTCAACTATGTCGCGCAGCCGGGCGATGGCGCTTATCTGATCCCGAAGTTCGGACCCTACGACTACTTCGCGATCGAATGGGGTTACCGGCAATTCGACAACACCATGACGCCGGACAGTGAGTGGCCCGTGCTGGACCGCATGGCAGCCCGCCAGATCGAGGATCCGGCGCTGCGTTTCGGCGGCGAAGACGCCGTCGCGCCGCTCGATCCAACCGTGAACACGCAGGTACTCGGATCGGATCCTATGAAGGCGGCCGAGCTCGGGCTCAAGAATATCGACCGCGTCATGGCCATGCTGATCCCGGCGACGACCGAGCTGGGCAAAGACTACACGCGGCTCGCCGACATGTACCAGGCCCTGCTCGTAAAGCGCAACAACGAGCTGACCGCCGTCGCCAAGGTGGTGGGCGGAGTGGAGGAGATGCGTTATCAGGGCGGACGCGGCGCGACGCCGTACTCTCCCGTGCCGCCGGAGAGGCAGCGCCAGGCTGTGAAGTTCCTGCTGGACAATGCATTCGTCCGTCCCACCGCGCTGCTGGATCCGGAAGTGCTGCTGCGCATCGCGCCCACGGGCGGCGCCGATCCGCTGCAGGGGTCCAACGTGAAGGTGCTATCTCAGCTCCTGCGGCCGAGCGTCTTCCTGCGCATGGCGGAAGCGAAGGCGCTCAACCCGGCCAGACCCGGCTACACCGGAATCGATATGCTCAAGGATCTGAACGAAGGGTTGTTCGTGGAGCTGAAGGATGGCCGTCCCGCGATCGATTTTTATCGCCGCACACTCCAGCGCAATTACGTCACTCTCCTGCTGGTGGGTTCCGGAGCGGTCGAAGATCCCGCGAGCGCGTCGGCGAGCCTCGACGACAGCCAGGCAGACCGGGGCAGCACGCGCGCCAAGACCAGCGCGTCGCGCGATCTAGCTTATCTGGCATCGCCACTGGCCGAGACTGGCCAGCAGTACAAGTCCGCGAAGGGCAGGCCCAGCGAATTCCGCGCGGCCCTGCGCCGCGGTGTGAGTGACCTGGCCGCGCGCATCGATGCCGCTATGGCCAAGGTGCGCGACGCCGATACCGCCGCCCACCTGAAGGACCTTCGTGCCGAGCTCGATCGGGCGCTGTAGAGAATCCGAGCGAGCGAGACACCCGGAAAAAAGAAAAGGCAGGGTTGACCCCTGCCTTTTCCATGACCAGCGTTGCAGCCGTTTTACGACTGGTTCTGCTTTTTGCTCTTCTTGCTCTTCTTGCTCTTCTTGCTCGGCGCGGGAGTGGCGGGCTGCTCGTCGGCAGCGCGGCCGGGCTTGGCCGACGGGCCACCTTGCTTCACCGTGCCGTCATCGATCGCGCGGCCGGCGGGCTTGTCCATCGGGCCGGACTTGACCGGCTTGTCGTCCGCAAACGCGGCGTACGTCGCCAGCGCGAAAAGGCCGGCCACCAGGGCAGCAAGTAACTTCTTCATCAGGCATCTCCGTTCAGGGTTGACCAATATGCCGGGACACTCGACAGGTTCTGACGTCCCGGCCTCCGTTAACGCCCCGTCCCCGAGGCGGTTGACAGTGGCTGTCCGCTAACCCTGCGGTTCGGCTGGAAGGCCCAGGGGGGAGCCCCGCCGCACCAGGACGGTGCCTGCCTGGCCGGGGATCAGCGATGCTCGTGGCTGATGAGATGGTCATAGGCGGGCAGCGTAAGGAAGTCGGCGAAGTTGTCGTCCAGGGTAAGCTCCTCGAACATCCGCGCTGCTTCTTCGTACTGGCCCGCCGCATATTGCTGCTCGCCCAGGTGCTCACGCACTTTGGCGAGCTCCTGCGGAAGCAGGGCCCGAAACAAGTCGCGTGTGACCTTCCGTCCGTCGTCGAGCACCCCGTGGGAGCTCCGGATCCAGTGCCAGATCTGGGCGCGGGAGATCTCCGCCGTCGCAGCATCCTCCATCAGGTTGAAGATCGGCACGCAGCCCGTACCCGCGAGCCACGCACCCAGGTACTGGATGCCGATGTTGATGTTGATGCGCAGCCCGCTTTCGGTGATGGGCTGACGCGGCTGGAAGTCGAGCAGGTCGGCGCCCTTCGTTTTTACGTCGGGCCGCTGACGCTGAATCTGGTTCGGCCCCTTCATCACCTTGTCGAACGCTTCCCTCGCCACGCTCACCAGGCCCGGGTGCGCTACCCAGGTTCCGTCGTGCCCATCGTTCGCCTCACGCTCCTTATCGGCTCTGACCTTGGCGAGCGCCTCGTCGTTAGCTTTGGCATCGTTCTTGATCGGGATCTGCGCCGCCATGCCCCCCATCGCGAAGGCGCCGCGCCGATGGCAGGTCTTGATCAAGAGCAGAGAGTAGGCGCGCATGAACGGCGCAGTCATGGTGACTTGGGCGCGATCCGCCAGCACGAACCCTGGACGGCTGCGAAATTTCTTGATGCAGCTGAAGATGTAGTCCCATCGACCACAGTTCAGTCCAGCCGAGTGCGCGCGCAGCTCGTACAGGATCTCGTCCATCTCGAACGCAGCCGGGATGGTCTCGATCAGCACCGTGGCCTTGACCGTGCCCTGCGGCACACCGATCTCCTGCTGGGAAAACACGAAAACATCGTTCCACAAGCGCGCTTCGAGGTGTGACTCCATCTTGGGCAGGTAGAAATACGTTCCCGACCCCTTCGCGAGTCTGGCCTTGGCGTTGTGGAAGAAGTACAGAGCAAAGTCGAACAGCGAGCCCGACATGGGCTCGCCGTCGACGAGCAGGTGTCTTTCGGACAGATGCCAGCCACGTGGGCGGACAAGGAGGGTGGCAGGCTTGTCGTTGAGCTTGTAATGCTTGCCCTCCGGGCTGGTGTACTGGATATCGCCGCGCACGGCGTCGCGTATGTTGATCTGCCCTTGCAACTGATTGTCCCAGGTCGGCGTGGTCGAGTCCTCGAAGTCCGCCATGAACATGTTGGCGCCCGAGTTGAGCGCGTTGATCACCATCTTCCGGTCTGTGGGACCGGTGATTTCGACGCGGCGGTCCAGCAGGTCCGCCGGCACCGGTGCCACACTCCAGGCCGCCTCGCGGATGTGTCGAGTCTGCGGTAGGAAATCGAGCAGCCGGCCTGCGTCGAGCTCCTGCTGGCGTGCGTTGCGGCGCTCGAGCAGCTCGCGACGGCGCGCCTCGAAGCGTCGATGCAGCTTGGCGAGAAAGTCGAGCGCATCGAAGGTCAACATCTGCGCGTATTCGGATGTCATGCGGCCCGCCAGCTGCACGCCCCTGGGTACTCCTTGCTCGCGTTTCATCGTTGTCCTTTTTTGGCTCTGTCGCTGCCCGCCGGGGCGGGAGATTGTCGCATAAAAGGCATGCGTGCCGAGCCGCGAAATTGCCTCGGCCGGCATCGACGCGGCCTCGTGCGGCGCTGCAGAAACTGCAGCGACGGGAAGCTGCCAGGTTTCCCAGGAATGGTAACATTGGTGCCTATCCGGCTGAGCGGAGAGCGGTCTGTTGCGGCGCAGCCAAGATAGGCTTTGCGGGCGTCGTGCCCATCCCGCACATGCAGCGGCAGCGGCGGTCGCGACGCCACCGCCCTTGATGTAACATTCGCGTTTTTCAAGACGATAACCGACGCCATCGCAGAGGACTCATGTACCAGCACATCAAGCTGCCGACCCAGGGTGAAAAGATTGCGGTCAATTCGGACTTTTCGCTCCGCGTGCCGGATCGGCCCATCGTTCCTTTCATCGAGGGGGACGGGACGGGAGTCGACATCACGCCTGTGATGAAGCGCGTGGTGGATGCCGCCATAAGCAAGGCCTACGGCGAGCGTCGCCGCATACAGTGGATGGAAATGTATGCCGGCGAAAAGGCCTGCAAGGTGTACGGCGAAAATGTCTGGTTGCCCGACGAAACGCTGCAGGCGGCGCGGGAGTTCGTGGTTTCCATCAAGGGACCGCTGACCACTCCGGTCGGCGGGGGCATCCGCTCAATCAACGTGGCGCTGCGGCAGGAGCTTGATCTGTACGTGTGTTTGCGGCCGGTGCGTTATTTCCAAGGGGTGCCCAGCCCGCTCAAGCAGCCCGAGAAAACCGACATGGTGATCTTCCGCGAGAACTCCGAAGACATCTACGCCGGCATCGAGTGGCAAGCGCAGAGCGAGGGAGCGAAGAAGGTGATCAAGTTCCTCGTCGAGGACATGGGAGTGAAGAAGATTCGCTTTCCCCAGACCTCGGGGATCGGCGTCAAACCGGTATCGCGGGAGGGAACCGAGCGCCTGGTGCGCAAAGCCATCCAGTACGCTATCGCCAACCATCGGCGATCGGTCACCCTGGTGCACAAAGGTAACATCATGAAGTTCACCGAGGGCGCGTTCCGCGATTGGGGTTACGCGCTGGCACAGCGTGAATTCGGCGGCCAGCTGCTCGACGGCGGCCCGTGGCTGAAGCTGCCCAGCGGGATTGTCATCAAGGATGTGATCGCCGACGCCTTCCTGCAGCAGATCTTGTTGCGCCCCGATGAGTACGATGTCATCGCCACGTTGAACCTCAACGGCGACTATGTCTCGGATGCCTTGGCGGCGCAGGTGGGTGGTATCGGGATCGCGCCCGGCGCCAACGCGAGCGACTCGGTGGCCATGTTCGAGGCGACGCACGGTACGGCACCCAAGTACGCGGGCAAGGACTACGTGAACCCCGGTTCCCTCATTCTGTCCGCCGAGATGATGTTGCGTCACATGGGTTGGGTAGAGGCCGCCGACCTGATCATCTCATCGACGGAGAAAACTATTCAGGACCGGGTGGTCACCTATGACTTCGCCCGGCTGATGCAAGGCGCGACGCAGGTGTCGTGCTCCGGCTTCGGCGCCGCCATGATCGAGAGGATGACCAAGCAGTGACGTGCGACTGCGGGGATAAAACAAAAACCCGCCTTTTGGGCGGGTTCGGACTATTCTTATTGAGCGCGGCGGATTCACGCGGCGCCGACGAATCCTAATTCAAGCTTTTTCCTCTGTACCCCCGGACTGACAACTCTTGGTGGAAGACGCAATCGGTCGGGATGGTATGCTCAAGCGGCCTGGATGTTCGAAGCTTGCTTGCCCTTCGGGCCTTGCGTCACTTCAAACGAAACCTTCTGACCTTCTTTGAGAGTCTTGAAGCCGCTCATGTTGATGGCAGAAAAATGGGCAAACAGGTCCTCGCCTCCGTCATCGGGAGTGATGAAGCCATAGCCCTTTGAGTCGTTGAACCACTTTACCGTACCAGTCGCCATACACCCTTTCCTCGTAAAAGACACGGGCTCGAATACCCGCCGACTGTTTGCGTTTCAAGACGTTCCCCGCCTGGGAGCAGCGCGACTGCTGGAAGCTGAAAAGCGGCTTGAAAACAAACGCCGATCCTCTTTTTAGGCTATTGTGATGCCGAAGTCAAGGAGTTGGAAGCAAGGTGCATTCGGTACGCAAAATGCTTGCCTATGTACTTGTAAATTTCCCGGTTATGCGCAAAATTAGCAGTACGGGAGCCTTCGGTCCGGCACGTTTCGAAAGTGTCCATGGCTAGTGGAAACCGCGACGGTGCTCTGCTCGAGACACAGAAGAGCAAGCTAAAGCCGCCGCCCATGTACCAGGTAGTGCTGCTGAACGACGATTACACCCCGATGGATTTCGTCGTATCGGTGCTGCAGACCATCTTCACGATGAGCCGCGAACAGGCGACGCAGATCATGCTCAAAGTGCACAAGGAGGGGATGGGCGTGTGCGGCGTGTACCCGAAGGACATCGCGGCGACCAAAGTGGAGCAGGTCATCTCGTTTTCGCGCAGGCACGAGCATCCGCTCCAATGCGTGATGGAAGAGACTTGAGTCGCCCGGCACCGTACAATGCAGTAGCGCCGTACAATGTAGATTAGTCTGGACCGGTAAGAGGAATCGTATGATCGCGCAGGAGCTCGAAGTCAGCCTGCACATGGCCTTCATGGACGCCCGGCAGAAGCGCCACGAGTTCATCACAGTGGAGCATCTGCTGCTCGCGTTGCTGGACAACCCGTCCGCGTCCGAGGTCCTGCGCGCATGCGCCGCGAACATCGAGGAGCTGCGCAAGCTGCTCACCGAGTTCATCAACGAGCACACCCCGATCGTCACGGGCGACGACGTCGACACGCAGCCCACCCTCGGCTTCCAGCGCGTGATCCAGCGCGCCATCCTGCACGTACAGTCTTCCGGCAAGAAAGAGGTCACCGGCGCCAATGTGCTGGTGGCGATTTTCGGCGAGAAGGACTCGCACGCGGTGTACTTCCTGCACCAGAAGGGCGTGACCCGCCTCGACGTGGTGAACTACATCTCGCACGGGATCAGCAAGGTTCCGCAGACCGGCCCCTCCAAGCAGCAGGAGAGCGAGGGCGAGGGCGATCAGGAGCAGGCCCAGGGCGGCGCGCTCGAGACCTACACCATGAACCTGAACGCGCTGGCGCTTTCAGGCAAGATCGACCCGCTGATCGGGCGCGAGCGCGAGCTCGAGCGGGTGGTTCAGACGCTGTGCCGGCGCCGCAAGAACAACCCGTTGCTGGTTGGTGAAGCCGGCGTGGGCAAGACCGCCATCGCCGAGGGCCTGGCGCGCCGCATCATCGAGGGCAGCGTGCCCGAGATCCTGGCTCGCTGCCAGGTCTACGCGCTGGACATGGGTGCGCTGCTCGCCGGGACCAAGTACCGTGGCGACTTCGAGCAGCGTCTGAAGGCCGTGCTCAAGCAACTGCTCGACAATCCTAACGCGATCCTGTTCATCGACGAGATCCACACCCTGATCGGCGCGGGCGCAGCCTCCGGCGGTACGCTCGACGCCTCCAATCTGCTCAAGCCGGCGCTGTCCACCGGGCAGCTCAAGTGCATCGGGGCGACCACGTACACAGAGTATCGCGGCATCTTCGAGAAGGATCACGCGCTCTCGCGCCGCTTCCAGAAGATCGACGTGGTGGAGCCGAGCGTCCAGGAGACCGTCGAGATCCTGCGCGGATTGAAGAGCCGGTTCGAGGCCCATCATGGCGTGCGCTATACGACCGGGGCGCTCACCTCGGCGGCCGAGCTGTCGGCCCGCTACATCAACGATCGGCATCTGCCGGACAAGGCCATCGATGTGATCGACGAAGCCGGCGCGGCACAGCGCATCCTGCCCAAATCCCGGCAGCGGCGAGTCATCACGAAGCACGAGATCGAGGAGATCATCGCCAAGATCGCGCGCATACCGCCGCACAACGTGTCGTCCAACGACCG
The DNA here is from genome assembly GCA_035499005.1 of Burkholderiales bacterium. Lineage (GTDB taxonomy): Bacteria > Pseudomonadota > Gammaproteobacteria > Burkholderiales > SHXO01 > SHXO01. The sequence continues at coordinate 37,657 of DATJZQ010000238.1, forward strand.
CAGCAAGCTCAAGAACCTCGATCGCGATTTGAAGTCGGTCGTGTTCGGGCAAGACAAGGCAATCGACGCGCTCTCGGCGTCCATCAAGATGGCGCGCAGCGGCCTGGGCAATCCGCAAAAGCCGATCGGCTGTTTCTTGTTTTCGGGCCCCACCGGGGTCGGCAAGACCGAGGTCGCGCGTCAGCTCGCGTACATCATGGGCGTGGAGCTGATCCGCTTCGACATGTCCGAGTATATGGAGCGGCACGCGGTGTCGCGACTGATCGGGGCGCCCCCCGGCTACGTCGGGTTCGACCAGGGCGGCTTGCTGACCGAAGCCATCACGAAGCACCCGTATTCGGTCCTGCTGCTCGACGAAATCGAGAAGGCGCATCCCGATATCTTCAACATCCTGCTGCAGGTGATGGACCACGGCACGCTGACGGACAACAACGGGCGCAAGGCCGATTTCCGCAACGTGGTCCTGATCATGACGACCAACGCGGGCGCCGAGTCCCTGAGCAAAACCTCCATGGGCTTCGCACCGTCAAAAGTGGTCGGCGACGAGCTGCAGGACATCAAGCGTATGTTCACGCCGGAATTCCGCAATCGGCTGGATGCCACCATCTCCTTCGCGCCGCTCAGCCACGAAGTCATCTTGCGCGTGGTGGACAAGTTCCTCATGCAGTTGGAGGACCAGCTGCACGAGAAGAAAGTCGAGGTGACGTTCACGCAGGCGCTCAAGGATTATCTGGCCAAGCGCGGGTTCGACCCCCTCATGGGGGCGCGTCCGATGTCGCGCCTGATTCAAGACACGGTGCGCAGCGCGCTGGCGGACGAGCTTCTATTCGGCAAGCTTGCGGCTGGCGGGAAAATCACTGTCGACATCGACGCCGACGGCAAAGTCCACCTGGAGTTTGGCCCGCTCGAAGAAACGCCGGAGGTAAGCGTCGCCTCCTGAGTTGAGCTGCATCGCCGATCCCGTGAACGGGCAGAGCACTGCCCGTTTTTTTTGCCTGCGGTTGCGGCCTAGCGCGCCGCGGTGAGCCAGCCGCGCGGTGCTGGCGGCCATCGCAACCAGGTGAGCACGGTCACGAGCGCCAGAACGAGATAGGCGAGCGTGAAGACCCAGAGCGGAAAATCCCAGAACAACAGCCAGCGCACCCAGCGGACGATGAAACCTTCATCTGACTGCGTCGCGCGCAGCCAATCCTCGAGCGCGGTGAGGGGGCATACGACTCCGAGCAGCACCTCGACGGCGACCAGGCTGACTGCCGCCAGGTGCAGGACGCGGAACCAGAAGCTGCGCACCCAGCGCCAGCTGCGCCGGATACCCAGCCAGATCAGCAGAAGGCCTCCGACCACGAACAGGACGTAGCCCGCGTGCAGGGCCAGGATCAGGTCGGCCAGGTGTTCCACGGCCGAGCTGCGAAATCAGTCCCGGGCGATCGGGCGCGAGGGATCCGAGATCCACTCGCTCCAGGACCCTGGGTACAGGCGCGAGCCGTGCAGGCGGGCGATCTCCATCGCGAGCAGGTTGGTGCAGGCGCTCACCCCCGAGCCGCACTGGTGGACGACCTGGTCTGGCTTTGCACCCGCTAGAAGCTGGCTAAACGCCTGTCTGAGCTCCTCGGGTGCCCTGAAGCGTCCATCCGGCCCGAGGTTGTCTTTGAACAGCCGGTTGCGCGCTCCTGGGATATGGCCCGCCACCGGGTCGATGGGCTCGGTGAGCCCCTTGAACCGCTCGGGGGCGCGGGCATCGAGCAGCACCATGGACGGGTCGTCCAGGTGCGATTGCACGAACCTCACGTCGACCCAGGTCGAGCGCGGCTCTCCCACGAAGGTTGCTTCCTGCACTTTCGGCAGTTCTTGGGTCAAAGGCAGGCCAGCCTTGACCCACGCCTCCCACCCCCCATCCAGGACTGCGACGCGCTGGTGACCGACCCAGCGCAACAGCCACCACAGGCGTGCTGAAGCGGAGCCCGCAGCGAAATCATACGCAACTACCTGTTTGCTGCCGTCCACGCCGTTGCGTCCGAGCCACGCCATGAACACCCGCGAATCGGGGAGGGGGTGGCGGCCATTGCGGCCAGTCTTGTGGCCGGCGAGGTCGCTCTCGCTGTGGGCGTACCGAGCGCCGGGCAGATGCGACTGCGCGTAGGCGCGCGCACCCGCCTCGGGATTCATGAGCTCGTGGCGGCAGTCGAAGATTACGAGAGCCGGATCGTTCAAGCTGCTATCCAGGTCCGCTACGGAGATGAGCGTGCGATAGTCCATGGCGAAAGTCGATTACGTCAGGCTGCCGGGGCCTCGAGCCACTCCCGGGCGAGGGCCTCGTCGTCGAAGACGCGGATCTCCGCGTCGATGAACAGCTGTGACAGCCAAGCGCTCCACGCCACCCACTGAGCGTCGCTCAGCACCGCGATGCGGCCGACGTCGTGGCTGTGGCTGCGCGCGAACTTGATGTCCTCCCACACCACGTCCACGGTGTAGCCCAGCATATCGCGCAGATCGATGAGCAGGTCGAAGCGTCCCGCTTGGTTGAGTTGCTCGATCACCTCCCGCTCGAAGCGCTGGTAGTCGCCCAGGGTCAGCTCGCCGAACACGCCGACCACGATGAGACGGCCTTCGCGCTGTACGGAGATCATGTCTCGCGACCCGTGTCAGAAGTATTGCAAGCGCTGCATGGACGGGCTAGCGCACCGCCTCGAGCTCCGGCGCGACGTGACGCCGCACGAACTCGTGGAAGTGAACCATCCCGTCCTCCGAGGGCGACTGATAAGGGCCGTGTGCTTCGGTCCCGTCCCGATACAGTACGCGCCGGCCGTCGTGCATCAGCTGGCAGATCTCGCCGTCCTCTCCCGCGCTCTCCGCGTAAGCCTCCTGGTGCAATCGGACCAGCTCGCGCTCGAACAGTGCCACCTCTTCCGGATAGTAATACTCCACGACGTTGATGCACTTCTCCGGTCCGCGGGCGTGGACAGTGCTGATGACGAGCGAGGATGGGTACCACTCGAGCATGATGTTCGGGTAGTAGCAGGACCACACTGTCCCGTACTTGGGAATCTCGCCGCGCTGGTAGCGCAGCAGCGCTTCGATGTAGCGCCCATATGCCGGAGAGCCCGCCCTGGTGAGATTCTGGTACACGCCCAGTTCCTGACTGCTCCAGCGCTCACCAAAGCTCCAGCGGTACACGGCCGGGTCGACGAACTTGGCGAGCCCGGGATGGAACGGGCCGACGTGGTACAGCTCGAGGTAGACCTCCATGAAAGCTTTCCAGTTGTAGCTGTACTCGGTCACTTCCACGCGATCCAGCACGTAGCCGGTGAAATCGTAGTCAGGGGCGAGACCGAAGGAGGAGAGATCCTTCTGCGGATCGCGCGGCCCGGCGAACAGCAGCCCGTTCCATGTTTTCAGGCCGGTCCCGGCGAGATCGAGGCACGGGTTGTCCGGAAAATCCGGCGCGCCCAGCAGCTTGCCCTGCAGATCGTAGGTCCAACGGTGAACCGGGCAGACGATGTTGTGGGCATTGCCGCGGCCCTTGAGCAGGATCGACTGACGGTGACGGCATACGTTGGAGAGCAAACGAATTCCCGCATCTCCGTGTACCAGGACCCGGCCGTTGTCGAGCCAGTCGAGCACGTGGTAGTCGCCGGCGTTGGGCACCATCAGCTCGTGCCCCACATACCCCGGTGCTTGCGCGAACAGCGTCCGCTGCTCGATTTCGGCGATGCCCGGATCGAAGTACCAGCTCACCGGAAGCTGCACCGGGGTTCGGGCGAGCGCTGACAAGTTGGCGAGGTTGGTCATAGGGCTTTCAATCGCAGGGCAGCAAGAACAGGCAGAACCCAGGAACCGCTCGAGCAGCGAAGTGGGGCGTACGCCCCTGAGCTCGATTTCCCCGGTGGTGGTGGCGGCCCCGGCCCGATTCTACATCAACCAACAGTCTCGATTGACCCATTCGCGCTCCATGCGCTATGGTGAAATTGTGCTCATTTGCCATCCGCACACTCCATGCCCAAACAGCAGTCGCCCGACCTCGACCCGGCCATCTCACCAGCTTTAGACAGCTCGGGTGAGGGCGCGGCTGATGGTCCTGTGGCGGTCAGTTTCGAGCAGGCGCTGGCCGAATTGGAGGCCATCGTGGCCCGCATGGAGACGGGCGAGCTCTCGCTCGAGCAATCGCTCGCTGCTTACAAGCGGGGCGCCGCATTGCTGCAGTATTGCCAGACCGCACTCAAGGACGCTCAGCAGCAGGTGAAGGTGCTCGAATCCGGCGTCCTGCAGGAGTTCCGCGCGTTGGACAGCGACGGTGAATAGATCATGACGGCCTCGAGAGGCGGCGCCGCGACGAGGCGGGCGCTCCCGCATTCGGGAGACCGCGCCTGCACATTGTCTCGCCGTGTCGAGTGACGCGCCCGACTTCGTGGCGTGGATGCGCGCGCACCAGCTGCGCGTGGAGGAGGTGCTCGAACGGCTTCTGCCTTCACCCTCGATCGCTCCAACTCGTTTGCACGAAGCCATGCGCTACGCGGCGCTCGGCGGCGGGAAGCGCGTACGCCCCCTGCTGGCGTTTGCCGCCGGTGAGGTCGCGGGCGCAGAGCCCGACACTGTTGCAATGGCGGCTGCCGCCGTCGAGTTGATTCACGCGTACTCGCTCGCCCATGATGACCTGCCCTGCATGGACGACGCGCTCCTGCGGCGCGGGAGGCCCACGTGTCACATCGCCTTCGATGTGGCTACGGCGCTGCTCGTTGGCGATAGTCTGCAGAGCCTGGCGTTTCAGGTTCTTGCCGGCGGGGCGTTGGCTGCCGATCCGGGCCGCCAGCTGGAAATGGTGAATACGCTGGCCATTGCCGCGGGTTCCCGCGGGATGGCTGGAGGCCAGGCCATCGATCTGGCCAGCACGGGGATCGAGCTCACCGTGCCCGAGCTCGAGTTCATGCACATCCACAAGACCGGCGCCTTGATCCGCGCCGCTGTGCTCATCGGCGCCGCCTGCGGCAGCGCACTGGATGCGAGCGCCCGCGCCTGTCTGGATCGGTTCGCCAAGTATTCCGGGCTCGCGTTTCAGGTGGTGGACGATCTGCTGGATGCGCATGCGGATACCGCAACGCTGGGCAAGACCGCGGGAAAAGACGCAGCGCAGAACAAGCCAACGTACGTGAGCGTCCTCGGCGCAGCGCGCTCCCGCGAGCTGGTTGGGGAGCTGCATCGCACCGCGCTGGCTGCCATCGACCCGCTCGGGCCGCGTGCTCGGCGTTTGCGCGAGCTCACCGATTTCATCGTCCAGCGCGAGCGTTAGAAAATGTTTTGAGGTCAGTAACGCTTGGTCAGAGTAAGGTCGGTGCCCTCGCGCCTCATCTCCACGCGATTCAGGAAGCTCATGCCGAGCAGAACGAACGGCATATCGGCTTCGTGCACCAGCGCGTCGACATTGTTGAGCGTAATGTCTCCAACTTTGACCACGTCGACCTTGACTCGATAGACGCGCACCAGCCCGTTGGCGGTGTGGGTTGCGCCGGGCTGCCCCTGCAGATAGTTGATCCCGATGCGGCGGGCATCGCCCATACCCATCGAAATCATGGTGGCTCCCGTGTCGACCAGGAACTGGACCATCGCGCCGTTGATGCTGCCGGTCGTGAGGAAGTGGCCGCGCGCGTCGGCAACCAGGGTTACGCTGCTCGACGCATTCAAGCTCGACCGCGCGCTCGACAGCTGGCTGCTCCCGAGCGGCAGACTGCGCCGCTGCCCATTGATCTCGAACAGCGCCATTTCGGGCGTCGCCTTGAGGAGTTTCACTCCGGTTCTAAGCGTCTCGCCGTCGTGCAGCACCCGGGGCTTCGCGGAGCCGCCCAGGACGACCACCGCTTTGCCGCTGGACAGACCGACCACGTTGATCTCGTCTTCGCCCGCCTCCGCGCCGGCCACGGCGGGCAGCAGCAGTACAAATCCCAGCAGGATTGACCTAAGCTTGCGCGACACCGCCATCATCGAGCTCCACGCATGAAACCTGTCGCCATCTTTCGTCACTTCGTCACTGAGGGTCCGGGCTATTTCTCCACCTACCTGGAGCGGCGCGCTGTGCCGTGGAAGCTCGTCAAGGTGGATGAGGGCGAGCCGATCCCGCGCAGCGCCGGCGCTTTCGGCGGCCTCGCCTTTATGGGCGGGCCCATGAGCGTAAACGACGACCTGCCGTGGATCCCGCCCGTATTGGCGCTCATCCGCGAGGCAGTGGCAAAGGACGTGCCAGTGCTGGGTCACTGCCTTGGAGGGCAGCTCATGGCTAAAGCGCTCGATGCGCATGTCACCAAGGCGCCGGTCAAGGAGATCGGCTGGGGCGAAGTCCGGCTCGACTCGGAACCCGAAGCCGCCGCGTGGTTTGGCGACCGCGAGCGCTTCCTCTCGTTCCACTGGCACGGCGAAACCTTCGCCATCCCGCGCGGTGCGAAGCGCCTGCTCTCGAGCCCGTGGTGCGAGAACCAGGCTTTTGCCTTCGGTCCGCACCTGGCCTTGCAATGCCACATCGAGATGACAGAGGAACTGGTGCGCGCCTGGTGCAAATCCGGCGCACGCGAGATCGAGCGCAGCGCCGGTCCGGCCGTGCAGGAGGTGGACGAAATACTGAGCGACCTTACGCCTCGCCTCGCTGCTCTTCAACGGATCGCTGACCAGGTGTACGACCGCTGGACCGAGGCGCTGCTTCCTTAATCGCGGAAGTTGATGAACTGCAGCGGGAAATCGGTCACGAGCTTGCGCACGAGCTGGATCGCCTCCTGCAGGGTGTCTCTCTTGGGCCCCGTGATGCGCACCATGTCACCCTGCACGCTGGCCTGTACCTTCAGCCTGCTCTCCTTGAGCGACTTCACCACCTTGCGCGCCAGGTCCTGATCCACGCCTGTGCGCACGGTGAGCGACTGCTTGACCTTGTCGCCGCCGATCTTCTCGCTATCGCCTCTATCCAGGGCGCGCACGTCAACCCCGCGCTTCGCCAGCCTCGCGATGAGGACGTCATGCACCTGGTTGAGCTTAAACTCGTCGTCGGCGTACAGCGTCAGCACATGCTCGGCTTGCTCGATCCGCGCATCCGAGCCCTTGAAGTCGAAACGATTATGGATCTCCTTGTTGGCCTGCTCCACGGCGTTGCGCAATTCCACCTCGTTGACCTGCGAGACGATGTCGAAGCTCGGCATGTGTGACTCAGGGATTGACCAGCTGGACGGAGTAGGCAGTGACCGGGAGCCCGGTCCCGTCGTCGAACTCGGCCGCCGCTTCGATCCCGTGGCGGGCGATCTGCTCGGCGCCGAGCTGCGGATCGGCGTAGGCCGAGTACATGGCGCCCAGCGCGTAGTCGCTCCCGCTGCCGTACGCGTAGAACTTGGAGAACTGCTGCACCGTGCGGTGTGCGGCCACCCCGAAGATGCCGTGCGGATTGGCGATCAGGCAATCCATGCGCGACGACTCCAGGGCGTCCTCCTTATCTTCCTCCGGCAGGAGAAAGTAGCGCTCCTTGAGAATGCCGTGCAGCCGGTTCCAGGCGCGGAAGATCTGGCTCGGGCTGTCGAGCCGCACCTCCTCGCTGGAGTGGTCGAAGTAATCGCGCAGGATGGCGGTAAAGGTTGCTGTTCCCGTGACGCCCACCAGACTCTCGCCCACCCGCAGGATCTTGTCGTGGTTGGCAATGTAAGTGGCGCTCTCCTTCGCGCTGCCCCATTTGATCAGCGTGTCGGCGGCGATGGCGGCCACACCGCCCTTTCTCACGACCGTTACGGTGGTCACTTGTGTCGCAGCTTGGCGGCGATGCGCATGCGAAGAGCGTTGAGGCGGATGAAGCCTTCCGCATCCTTCTGGTTGTACGCTCCGCCGTCGTCCTCGAATGTGGCGATGGTCGTGTCGAACAACGAGTCGGTCTTCGAGTCGCGCCCGACCACCGTCACGTTGCCCTTGTACAGTTTGACCCTGACCCAGCCGTTCACCTGCGCCTGGGAGGCGTCGATCATCTGCTGCAGCATGCCCCGCTCCGGGCTCCACCAGTAGCCGTTGTAGATCAGCGACGCGTAGCGCGGCATCAGCTCGTCCTTGAGGTGGGCCACCTCGCGGTCGAGCGTGATGGATTCGATGGCGCGATGCGCCTTGAGCATGATGGTACCGCCGGGTGTCTCGTAGCAGCCGCGCGATTTCATCCCGACGTAGCGGTTCTCGACCAGGTCGAGCCGGCCGATGCCGTGACGGCTGCCCAGCTCGTTTAGACGCGCGAGGACCTGGGCGGGCGTCATCGCGCGCGCATTCAGCGCAACGATGTCGCCGGCCTTGTATTCGATGTCGAGATATTCCGGTGCGTCCGGGGCGGCCTCGGGCGACACCGTCCAGCGCCACATGCCCTCTTCGGGTTCTGCCGCCGGGTTCTCCAGGGCGCGGCCTTCGTACGAGATGTGCAGCAGATTGGCGTCCATGCTGTAGGGACTGCCGCCGCCGCGGTGCTGCATCTCGATCGGAATGCCGTGCTGTTCGGCGTACGCCAGCAGCTTCTCGCGCGAACCCAGGTCCCATTCCCGCCAGGGTGCAATGACGCGGATGTCGGGCTGGAGCGCGTAGTACGCCAGCTCGAAGCGCACCTGATCATTGCCTTTGCCCGTAGCCCCGTGGGCGACGGCGCCGGCCCGCGTGGCCTGTGCGATCTCGATCTGACGCTTCGCGATCAGCGGCCGCGCGATGCTCGTGCCGAGCAGATACTCTCCTTCGTAGATGGCGTTGGCGCGGAACATCGGGTACACGAAGTCGCGCACGAACTCCTCGCGCAGGTCGTCGACGAAGATTTCCTTGACTCCGAACCTGCGCGCCTTTTCTCGCGCCGGCTCGAGCTCTTCGCCCTGGCCGATGTCGGCGGTGAAGGTCACCACCTCGCAACGATAGGCGTCCTGCAGCCACTTCAGGATCACCGACGTATCGAGCCCGCCCGAATAAGCGAGCACCACCTTGGTGTTTGCGCTCATCGCCGGGGCCCGCAGCCGGGCGGCTTCGGGCGACACTGCCCCAGTTCCTTACACCTTGTTGGGCTCTGCCTCATCGTCCTGCTCCTGATCGTCCGGCTGGTCCGACTGGTATACCCCGTCCACCCATTCGCCGACGAAAGCCCTGCCGTCCGCGCTGTGATATTCGCCCTGGCCGTTCGGCATGCCGTTCTTCCATTGCCCCTCGTACCAGCTGCCATCGGGAGCGTCGTAGCGGCCGACGCCCTCCTGCATGCTGTGCTTCCAGGCCCCGGCGTACTTGCTGCCGTCGACCTTGGCCAGGACGCCCTGACCCTCTGCCCAGCCCTTCTGCAGGCGACCCTCGAAGCGATCGTCCACGTCCCCGTTCAGGAACCACTGCAGCACGCCATCGCCGTCGGCGTAACCGTCGTTGCAAGAGCCGCTCCAGGTGATGGTTTCGCCCGGACGGGGGAAGGTGTTGGCGACCTTGCAGCCGTGGCTGTCGGCGATCCAGGTGACTTCGTCGTCGGCCGCGAGCGTCGCGGACCCGGCGGCAGCGAGCAGCAGTGCAGCAGCGGATAAGTGAGTTCGGATAGCGTTCATAGGGACAGCCCTCTCGAAGGACCCGGCACTTGCGCAGCGCCGGACGTCGTTGCCCGTAGTTACTGTTCGACCTTTCCCAGCAGCAGGTATTCCAACAGGGCCTTCTGGGTGTGCATCCGATTCTCGGCTTCCTCCCAGACTACGCTCTGCGGGCCGTCGATCACGGCCGACTCGACCTCTTCGCCGCGGTGCGCGGGCAGGCAATGCATGAACAAGGCGTCGGGCTTGGCGAGCCGCATCATGCTCTGGTTCACCTGAAATCCGGCGAACTGCCTCTTGCGCTCTTCGGCCTCGTCCTCGAACCCCATGCTCGTCCACACGTCCGTGGTGACCACATCGGCGCCGCGCACCGCCTCGAGCGGCTGACTGAAACGCGTCAGATGCCCGGCCTCACGCCCCGCCCCGAGCGCTGGCTCCAGCTCGTAGCCTGGAGGTGAAGCGACATGGAAGTGGAAATCGAAGATCTCGGTCGCCTGCAGCCAGGTGTTGCACACGTTGTTGGGATCGCCGATCCAGGCCACCGTCTTGCCGCGGATCGGGCCGCGCTGCTCGACGAAGGTGAAGATGTCGGCCAGCACCTGGCAGGGATGGTAGCGGTCAGTGAGCCCATTGATCACGGGGACGCGTGAGTGACTCGCGAAGCGCTGCACGATGTCGTGCTCGAAGGTGCGGATCATGACCACGTCCACCATGCGCGAGATCACTTCGGCCACGTCCTCGATCGGTTCGCCGCGCCCAAGCTGAGTGTCGCGGGAGGACAGGAACAGCGCTGCGCCGCCGAGCTGCGCCATGCCCGCCTCGAACGAAACCCGGGTGCGGGTCGAGTTCTTCTCGAAGATCATGGCCAGGGTCTTGCCCTTGAGCGGCTGGTACAGCGCCGCGCTGCGCTGGCGCGACTTGAGCACCCGGGTGCGCGCCATCAGGTAGTCGAGCTCAGCCCGGCTGAAATCCTTCAGCTCCAGGAAATGTCTGGTGGCCGGCATGAGGGCGTCACGTCACCCCTGGGTGGCGACGCTCACCGGCTGCGCCAGGAACTGCTTGATCAGACTGGCGACCCCGTCGACGAGTTGCGTAGCCTCGCCCTGGCGCATGATGAGAGGGGGCAGCAGCCGGACGACTGTGTCCACGGTGACGTTGATGAGCAGTCCGCGCTCCAGCGCCGCCAGGACCAGCTCGCTGCACGGCCGCTCGAGTTCGATGCCCACCATCAGCCCCTGGCCGCGGATTTCCTTGATCCCCGCCGCTCCGTTGAGCTGCTTGGTGAGACCGCTGCGGATCACCTTCCCGATTTGGGCGGCGTTCTCCAACAGCCCTTCCTCGGCGATGATGCGCAGCGTGGTGTAGGCCGCCGTGGTCGCCAGGGGATTGCCGCCGAAGGTGGCGCCGTGGTTGCCAGGGTGAAACACGTGCGCGGCAGCTCCTCGCGCCAGGCACGCGCCGATCGGTACGCCGTTGGCAAGTCCCTTGGCCAGCGTCATCACATCCGGCTTTGCGTTTGTCCACTGGTGGGCGAACCAGCGGCCGGTGCGGCCGATACCGCTCTGGACTTCGTCCAGCATGAGCAGCCAGCCCTGGCTGTCGCAGACTCCGCGCAGGTGGGCGACATAGCCATCGTCGGGAACATTGATCCCGCCTTCGCCCTGGATAGGCTCGACCAGCATCGCCACCACGTTCTTGTTGTTCGCCGCGACCTGCTCCAGCGCCTGCAGATCGTTGTAGGGCACTCGCGCAAACCCCGACAGAAGGGGCTCGAACCCAGCCTGGACTTTTCTGTTGCCAGTGGCCGAAAGGGTGGCCATGGTGCGGCCATGAAATGACTTTTCCATTACCACGATGGTGGGCTGCTCGATGCCTTTTTGGTGCCCGTAGAGCCGGGCGAGCTTGATCGCGGCCTCGTTGGCTTCGCACCCGGAGTTGCAGAAGAACACGTTGTCCATGCCCGACAGCTCGCACAGCAGGTCCGCCAGCCGCTCCTGCTCCGGGATTCGATACCAGTTCGAGGCGTGGATGATCCTGCCGGCTTGCTCGGCTATGGCGCGAATCAGGCGCGGGTGGGCGTGCCCTAGACCGGTCACCGCGATCCCCGAGAAGCCATCGAGATAGCGCTTGCCTGCGATGTCCCAGACCCAGACGCCTTCACCTCGCGCAAAGGCGACCGGCAGCCGGCCGTAAGTATCCATCAGGTGCGAGGTCACTGTATCCTGCGGGGCGGAGTTCTCTGTCATGGGTTGGCTTGTTGCGGTAAAAGGGCACACCCCTGCCAAAATGCGCACGGCGGCCTGGGCCGCCGTGCGTGTTGCCGTCAAACGTCAGCGGAAGTTAGTTGTATCCGAATCGGCCTCTGCGCGCAAGCCGGCTGGGGGTCAGGTTTTGAGCTTCTTCAGGCCCTTCTCGTCGCTCGGCGTGAGCACCCGCACGCACGGGATATAGCCGTCGTAAACGATGCCATGCAGCTCGACGCGCTTGTGGCTGCGCAGTAGCGCGGCCAGGTAGTGGATGACATCGGTGGTGATGACCTGTCCGGGCACCAGGACAGGGATTCCGGGCGGGTAAGGCGTGACCTGGTCGGCAGCGACCTTGCCGTTCAGGCCGGCGTTGATGCGGTCGTTCTCGTCCAGGACGGCGGCGATCTTGCCGCCGCAGTAGAAGGCGTCGCGCGGCAGATATTTCAGCTGCGTGAACCCCGGGATGTCAGGCGTACGATACAGGCGGCGGGCGGAGCGCCCTTCGCGGGCGATGCGCATCAAGGCGTCGTACAGGCGCGAGACCTTGCTGCGCGTCGTGCCGATCGTGAGCAGCAGCGACAGGGTGTTGAAAGTCGACTTCTCCACCTGGATGTTGTAGCGCTCGAACAGCTCGTGCTGCAGCTCGTCCACCGTGTAGCCGCATTCGGAGATGTCCACGGTGACTTTGGTGGGGTCGAGCTGGAGATTATCGTTGCGCACCTCGTCGGGCAGCAGGTCGTCGAGCTCGAGCGCGCGGAACACGCCCGTGGAGTCGATCTGGTGGCGCAGCTCGGTGGACAGCGACAGGGTGCGCGCCAGCAGCTTGTAGCCCTCCATGACCGCTTGCTTGCGGGCCACGTCCAAGCTCGCAATCATGCTGTATTGCGGGCTGGTGGAGGTGTGCATGTTGAAGTTCTCGCGAAAGATGTGCTCGTTGAAGTCAGGATCGTTCACGTGGATCATGCTGGCCTGCGAGAAGGCCGACAGGACCTTGTGCGTGCTCTGCGTCGCGTAGTCCGCGCCCGACTCGAGGGCGGTGGGGCGGAACGCCGGGTGGAAGCGCGCAAAGCCATACCAGGCTTCGTCCACGACCACCCTGATGCCTTTGGCATGGGCGGCCTCGATGATCGGCGCCAGGTCGTAGCGCAGGCCGTCGTAGGTGCAGGACGTAAGCACCAGGGCCTCCGCGTCCGAGTGTTCTTCGAAGGCGCGCAGGATGGACTTCTTGGGGATGGGCCCGTAGATGCCGTACTTGCGGTTGACCGACGAGTCGAGATAGACCGGATGCGCGCCCGACAGCACGACACCGTGGTGCACGGACTTGTGGCAATTGCGATCGAGCAGCAGCTTCTCGCCTGGGGCGATGAGGGTCTGGAAGATGACCTTGTTGCCGGTCGAAGTGCCGTTGGTAGCGAAGAACGTGCGGCGCGCGCCAAACGCCTTGGCGGCGAGCTTCTGCGCCTCGAGGATCACGCCGCTCGGCTCCATGAGCGAGTCGAGGGGTTGGACCGACACCGACAGATCGGCGTCAAACACATGCTCACCCATGAACTCGTGGAAGTCGCTCACCCACGGGCTGTCGCGCAGGCTGTCGCCGGATGAATGGCCCGGGGTGTGCCAGGCATCCTTGGCCATCAGGACATAGCTCTTGAGCGCGTCGTAGAACGGCGTATCCGCTTTTTCCTGCAGCTGCGCGTTGAGGATCCGATAGATGCCGCGGAAGTCGCGCTCTTCGCGGTAGAAGTAGCCGTCCACCGCCTCGGAGAACAGGGCGTCCACCACCTCGTCCTCCTGCTCCTGCGCGATCAGGATGTAGACGTCCAGCTCGGGGCGGAAACGGGTGATCTTCTGAACCAGCTCCAACGCCGACATCTGGAGCACGCGCGAGTTGCCGCCGTCGCTCTTGAGAGTGTACAGCGTGTCGTCGACGATCACGGCCTGAATGTCGCCGTCTTCCTCGATCGCCTTGAGCGCGTCGCGCGCCGTGGTGATGCCGGTGAAGATGATGCCGTGCGGGTTGTCCAGGCTCTTCGCGGCCGCATTCAAGCTCTTGACGAACTCGCGCAGGACAAGCTGCTCGTCGTTGATAACCAGGATGCGGCTTACCGGCTCACGCATGCGCTACGGGTCGGTCCGGCATCAACCGCGGGAACCGGGAGGGGGCGCGACGATCCGCCGCCCCGGCGGCGGTCACTGCACGGGATTGGAGAGGATCGGCTTAGCGTAAGAGACGCCTGAGCGCGGCGGGCGCCCTCAGGCCATTGCCTTGATCGCTGCAGCGAGCCGGCTCTTGTAGCGCGCCGCCGCGTTCTTGTGAAAGATCTTCTTGTCTGCGATGGCGTCGATGACGCCCTGCGACTCCCGCAGCTGAGCCTGCGCCACGGCCTTGTCGCCCGAAGCAATCGCTTTTCGCACCTTCTTGAGCGCGGTGCGCAATTCCGAGCGCTGGGCTGCATTGTGGGCGTTGCGCTTGAGGGACTGCCGGGCGCGCTTGCGGGCCTGCGCGGTGTTCGCCATGAGGTTCCTTGCCCTTCCGGGGACTCGCGAAAAAAGGCGCTAAGGATACTGTCTGATCCGGCAGAATGCAAGCTGCGCCAAGCAGTTGCCGCTGTCAGAATGCCAGCGGCCGATTCGGGGTACCCCTCGCTCACGCCCTCCTCCAAGTGGCTGTGGGGTCTATATCGGCGTATTGGGCACAGATGGACCTCTACCGCACAGGAGGAAACCCGATGTTAGAGTCCGCGGCCAATCTTAAAGTGAAGCACACGCTCGCATGAACCTGTTGAGGGCCCTGTTCACCGTCAGCGCGATGACGCTCGTGTCCCGCGTGTTCGGCTTCGTCCGCGACGCGGTCATCGCGCGCGCGTTCGGAGCGGGGCTCTACACCGACGCGTTCTTCGTAGCGTTCCGGCTTCCCAATCTGCTGCGCCGGGTGTTCGCGGAAGGCGCGTTCTCGCAGGCGTTCGTGCCGATCCTGGCCGAGTACAAGACGCGGCGCGGAGAGGCGGAGACGCGCGATCTGGTGGACCACGTCACCTCGCTGCTGGCGCTGGCGCTTCTGATCGTGACCGCGCTCGGGATCCTCTGTGCTCCGTTGATCATCTATGTCAGCGCGCCCGGCTTTGCGGCGGTGCCGAGCAAGTTCGACCTGACGGTCCAGCTGCTGCGCATCACCTTCCCCTACATCCTGTTCATCTCGCTGACCTCCCTCGCGGGCGCCGTACTCAACACCTATGGGCGCTTCGCGATTCCCGCGTTCACGCCCACGCTGCTCAATCTCTCGTTCATCGCATTCGCGCTGTGGGCGGCGCCCTGGTTCGACCCCCCGGTGCTGGCGCTGGCGTGGGCCGTGGCGGCGGGCGGCGTGCTGCAGCTCGCTTTTCAGCTGCCGTATCTGGCGCGCCTCGGGCTACTGCCTCGTCCGCGGCTGAATCTCCATGATCCCGGCGTGTGGCGCATCCTGCGGCTGATGGGGCCGGCGATCTTCGGCGTGTCGATCGGACAGATCAGCCTGCTGATCAACACCATCTTCGCGTCTTTCCTGGTCACCGGGAGCGTGTCCTGGCTCTACTACGCGGACCGTCTCATGGAGTTCCCTACCGGCGTTCTGGGGGTGGCGCTGGGGACCATCCTGCTGCCCAGTCTGTCGAGGAGCTTCGTGCAGCAGAGCGGCGAAGAATACTCACGCCTGCTCGATTGGGGCCTGCGGCTCACTCTGCTGCTCGCGTTGCCGTCCGCGCTGGCCCTGGCGATCCTCGCCGTGCCGCTCATTTCCACCCTGTTCCACCACGGCGCCTTCGACCGCCATGACGTGGCCATGACCGGGCAGGCGCTGGTCGCGTACAGCGTCGGGCTGGTCGGCTTGATCCTGGTCAAGGTGCTGGCCCCCGGCTTCTACGCGCGCCAGAACATCCGCACGCCCGTCAAGATCGGGATCTTCACGCTGCTGGCGACCCAGCTGATGAATCTTGCGTTCATCTATCCCCTGCGCCATGCAGGCCTGGCGCTCGCCATCGGGCTGGGTGCCTGCGTCAATGCGGGTCTTTTGTACTTCAAGCTCCGCCAGCATCGGGTGTTCGAGCCGCAGCCCGGATGGGTGAAGTTCGCGGCTCAGCTCGCAATCGGACTGTTGGCCATGGGTGTCGCGCTGTGGTTTGCGGCCGGGAGCACAGAGAGTTGGTTCGGCGGATCGGCCTGGTCGCGGGCGGGGCGATTAAGCGCGTTGGTTGCGATGGGCGCCGCCACCTACTTCGCCGTCCTGTGGCTGGTCGGGTTGCGTCCGGCACAGTTCGTGAAGCGCGCGGTGTGAAGGTCCGCGGCCTCCGGCGCGCTACGCGTGGACCAGCTGCATCCCAGGCCGTTACAATATCCGTTTGGCGCGGATCGCCACCCGGCCGTTAGACGCCCGGCAGACGTCGACAGACGCTGTTCCGAGCCTTCCCCATAACGCACACCAGCAGTTCATGCGAATCCTGCGTCACCTTCCGGCGCGCCCCGCGGTGCCGGCCGCGCTGACGATCGGCAACTTCGACGGCGTCCATTTGGGCCACCGCGCGATGGTCGGCCTGCTGACTGACGCGGCCAGGCAAAGAGGGCTCGCGTCGTGCGTGATGACATTCGAGCCGCACCCGCGCGAGTTCTTCGCACCGGACCGGGCGCCGACGCGGCTCACGTCGCTGCGCGAGAAGCTGGAGCTGCTCTGCGGGCTGGGTGTGGACCAGGTGCATGTGCGCCGTTTCGACTACGACTTCGCGCGCATGGGCGCCGAAGAATTTATCGAGCAGATCCTGCTTTCCGGTCTGGGTGCGCGCTGGGTGCTGGTTGGCGACGATTTCCGCTTCGGCGCGCGGCGACAGGGGGATGTCGGGATGCTGCGCGACGTCTTGGTTCCGAACGGCGTTGAAGTGGTGCAGATGCAGACCGTCTCGTTCGATGGCACGCGTGTCTCCAGTACCGCGGTACGCGAGCGCCTCACCAGCGGAGACTTGCGCGGCGCGGCGCAGCTGCTGGGGCGGCCTTACAGTATCAGCGGGCGGGTGGTCGGGGGCGAGAGGCTCGGCAAGCGCCTGGGTTTTCCCACTGCGAACGTTCAGATGAAGCACAACCGGTCGCCACTCGCCGGCATCTTCGTGGTGGAGGTATCCGGGCTGGACGAGCGACTGCTGCAGGGCGTGGCCAGCCTGGGCGTACGTCCGACTATCACCGAAGGCGGTGCGCCAGTCCTGGAGGTGCACCTGCTCGATTTCGAGCGCGACATCTACGGCCGTCATCTGCAGGTGCGCTTCCTGCACAAGCTGCGCGACGAGCAGAAGTTCGCAGATCTGGAGACGCTTAAGCGGCATATCGCACGCGACGTCGAAGACGCGCGCCAGTTCTTCCGCCGCGGACGCGCCCGGGATCGACGCGAGAACATCCACCGATGACCGATTACAAGACCACGCTCAATCTCCCCGACACCGCATTTCCGATGAAGGGCGACCTCGCCCGCCGCGAACCCCAGTGGGTGCAGCGGTGGCAGGAGGAGAAACTCTACGAGCGCATGCGCCGCGCGTTCGCCGGCAGGCCCAAGTTCGTGCTGCACGATGGCCCGCCGTACGCCAACGGCGACATCCACATCGGCCACGTCATCAACAAGGTGCTCAAGGACATTGTCGTCAAGACCAGGACGCTGGCCGGCTTCGATGCGCCTTACGTGCCGGGCTGGGACTGCCACGGCCTGCCGATCGAGCACCAGGTGGAGAAGTTGCACGGGAGAAACCTGCCGCCGGCGGAATTTCGCAGACTGTGCCGGGAGTTCGCGCGGGAGCAGGTCGAGAGACAGCGCCGAGACTTCATTCGCTTGGGCATTCTGGGCGACTGGGATCACCCCTACCTCACGATGGAATTCGCGACCGAAGCGGACACCATTCGGGCGCTCGGCCGCGTCCAGGGGGGCGGATTCCTGTATCAGGGCGCCAAGCCGGTTCTGTGGTGCATGGACTGCCGCTCTGCGCTGGCGGAAGCCGAGGTGGAATACGAGGATCGCGCATCGCCCGCCATCGACGTCGCATTCGCCTTCGTGGATCTGAAGGCGGTCGCTCGCCCCTTCGGCCTCACGCATGTCTCCGAGCCTGCGTTCGCGGTGATCTGGACCACCACGCCATGGACGCTGCCCGCCGATCAGGCTGTGGCCGTCAACCCCGACTTGCACTACAACCTCGTGCGCACGCCCAAGGGGCTGTTAGTCCTGGCAGAAGGCCTGCGGGAGGCGACCCTGGCGCGCTACGCCATAGCTGGCGAAGTGGTTGCCACAGCCGCGGGCCATGCGCTGGAGGGGCTGGAACTCGCGCATCCCTTCTACAGGCGCAACGTGCCGATCGTCCTGGGCGAGCACGTGACTCTGGATGCCGGCACGGGCCTCGTCCACACCGCGCCGGCCCACGGCCTCGAGGACTATCAGGTCGGTCAGAAGTACAACCTGCCGCTCGATAATCCGGTGGATGACGACGGGCGCTTTCTAGATGGCGTGGAGCTGGTGGGTGGACTGTCCGTGTGGCAGGCAAACCAGGTCATCATCGACGCGCTGGCCAAAGAAGGGCGGTTGCTGCACAACGAGAAGATACAGCACAGCTATCCGCACTGTTGGCGCCACAAGACACCCGTTATTTATCGGGCCACACGCCAGTGGTTCATCGCGATGGACTCGAACCACCATCCGGGCGGCGGCCCACTGTTGCGCGAAGTGGCCGAGAAGGCCGTGCAGCAAACGGAATTCTTTCCGGGATGGGGGCGGGCGCGGCTGGAGGCCATGATCCACAACCGGCCCGACTGGTGCGTCTCGCGCCAGCGCAGCTGGGGCACACCACTCGCTCTGTTTGTTCACGCCAAGACCGGCGACCTGCATCCGCGCACGCTCGAGTTGATCGAGCTGGTCGCGCAGCGCGTTGAACGGCAGGGTATCGAAGGCTGGTTCAGCCTGAGTGCGCAGGAATTGCTGGGTACCGATGCCGAGCACTACCGGAAAGTGCCCGACACCATGGATGTGTGGTTCGACTCCGGCACCACCCACTTCAGCGTGCTGGCGCGGCGCGCGGATCTCGCCAAGCCGGCCGATCTGTACCTGGAGGGGACGGATCAGCATCGCGGCTGGTTCCAGTCATCGCTCCTGACGGGCTGTGCCATCGATGGGCGAGCGCCCTACAAGCAGCTGCTCACGCACGGTTTCGCGGTGGACGCGGAAGGGCGCAAGATGAGCAAGTCGATGGGCAACGTCATTGCCCCTCAGGAGGTGTCCGAGCGTCTCGGGGCAGAGATCTTGCGCCTGTGGGTCGCGAGCACAGACTATTCCGGTGAGCTGTCGCTGTCGGAGGAGATCCTCAAGCGCGTGGTGGAGATGTACCGCCGCATCCGCAACACGCTGCGCTTTCTCCTCGCTAACGTCTCCGACTTCGACGCCAGCCGCGATGCGTTGCCCGTCGACCGCTGGATCGAGCTGGACCAATACGCGGTCGTCGTCGCGCAGGAGCTGCAGGGCACAGTCATGCATGACTACAGCCGCTACGAATTCCACTTCGCGGTGCAGAAGCTGCACAATTTCTGCTCCGAGTTCCTCGGGGCGTTCTATCTCGATATTCTCAAGGACCGACTGTACACGTGCGGGGCCACGAGCCCTGCGCGCCGCGCCGCCCAGAGCGCACTCTGGCACATCGCCAACAGCCTGCTCCGGCTGTTTGCGCCGGTCCTGAGCTTCACGGCCGACGAAGCCTGGGGACATTTCGTCCATGCGCCCGGGCATGGCTCGGAGCGTGATTCCGTCTTCCTGCACGGCGTTGACGACCTGCCGACGCCGTCCGATGTACGCGCGCTCAAGCAGCGCTGGACCCTTATCCGCGAGGTCCGCGCCGAAGTTCAGAAGGAACTGGAGGCGTTGCGGATCGCGGGCGCAATCGGTTCCGCGCTGGCAGCCGAAGTTGAGATCCATGCGAGCGGCGAACGCTATCAGGCGTTGGCGGCGTTGGGTGACGACCTGCGCTTTGTTCTGATCACGTCCGGCGCGAAGCTGCAGGAGGTGGCCGATCCGGCGCAGCACAAGGTGGTGGTGCGCGCGAGCACCAATCCCAAGTGTCCGCGCTGCTGGCATTATCGGTCGGACATCGGGTGGCACTCGGCGCACCCGCAGCTCTGCGGGCGCTGTATCTCCAATCTGTACGGACCGGGCGAGGCGCGGGTGCATGCCTGAGCGGTTGATGTCGGGCCAGACGGATCGGCGCTGGCTGGCGTGGCTGGCGTTGAGTGCGGTGGTGGTGATGCTGGATCAGCTGTCGAAGCAGCTCATGCAGGCGGTGCTGCTCCCCGGCCAGTCCGTTCGCGTGACGCCATTCTTCGATCTGGTGCTGGTGCTCAACCCAGGGGCGGCTTTCAGTTTCCTGAGCTCGGCCCCGGGCTGGCAGCGCGAGCTGTTTATCGGCATCGCGCTGGTTGCCAGCGTGGTCATCGTCTACCTCATGCGCAAGCACGCCGGCGATCGGTTGTTCTGCCTGGGTCTCGCGCTGATCCTGGGCGGTGCGCTCGGCAACGTGGTGGATCGGCTGCACCTCGGGGCGGTAGTGGATTTCTTGTATTTTCACGTGGCGCAGTACTACTGGCCGGCCTTCAATCTCGCGGACAGCGCCATCACGTGCGGAGCGGCGCTGCTGATCTGGGACAGCCTGCGGCGCTCTCGCGCGAAGCCGGCCTGACTGGATCTGACTTACCCTGGGCTTACGCGGCAGTTTCCCCGTTGACGCGTGCGCGCTTACGAGAGTATCTTCGCCCAAGTTCAGTTTCGCGGAGACTGTAGTTGGACAGTCATTGTTGTAGTCGCAACGTCTCTGCCTGAGCGGACTCGGCGTCCCGTAACACAATCCTCATAGACTGCCCGCCGGCCTTCCTCTCAGACAGAGACCCAGGGAAGGTCGGAGCAGTCGCCGCTGACGCAGCCGCGTCCGCGGTCGTTTGCTCCCGCTTCAGCGTTCATATTGCAGCCCGCTCAAACCGCGCTGCACTCGGGGTTGCCGCGGCAAGCCCCAGGAGACGCCAATGCAAACGAGCACTCCAACCCAGCGCGTTCTGGCCCCGCTGGCCGCGCTGATTCCCGCGCAGCCGGCCGCCCCCGCTGCTGAGTCGATCGCGGAACTAAGGGAATACGCGCGCCTGTCGCCCGATCTGGTGCTCGAGAGGCTGCACAGCTCGAGCGAAGGTCTCCTCTCGCGGGAGGCCATCGACCGGTTATCCACCTACGGTCGCAACGTCGTCGCGCACGAGGCACACAAGAGTGCGGCCCGCCGGCTTCTGGAGTTGTTCTGGACCCCGCTGTCCCTCCTGCTGCTGACTTTGGCCGCCGTCTCGTATCTCACCGGTGAGATCAAGGGCGC
>DATJZQ010000239.1:0-4379 GCA_035499005.1 Burkholderiales bacterium
AGGGCCACGGCCCCGGTTGCATGTAGACCTGCCCCGGAGCGATAGCGGTCTGCCCGTAGGCTCCAACCGATAGCGTGCCGACCGCCAACAAGGCGATAGAAGCAGCCCGCGAGAATTTCTTCCGCATTGCCGTCGTGTGGCGTCGTGTGCTTCGAACAGAATCAGGTTTCATTGTTGCATTGGATGGGCGAGGGTGCTAGCGACGGCCGATACATCGCGCCTGGAAAACTTTGCTGATGCTTCGCGGGCCAACCGTTCAAGCACTTAGACACACGTGAAAAGAATGTCTGCGGCGCAGGAACGGTTCCTGCTAACGCTTCGGAGCGAGTGATCTTACTGACAGTGTCGCGCCCGTGTGAAAACCTGGCGGAAGCGTTGAGACTTCGCCGACCCGCACCGGAACGCAACGAATGGAGACGAATAAGTGCTAGTCGACTTTACCAGCGCCGAAACAACCACGGTCATCAATTGGATCGAGTCGGATGAGCAACGTCGGCACTACTGGCTCACCCTTGCTACCAACGCGCTCAGCAGGGGCGACCGCACGACGGCGATCCCGAAGATCTCGGCCGCGCTGTACGACGCGGTGGTCGAAAGCCTGCCCGCCGTCGACGGTCTGGCCGCGGACTTGATTCCCCGCTCGCTGCTGCGGGTGAATTTCTACGAGATCGCGGCCGCTCTGCTGCGCGAAGTTTCGCCGGAGCCCGAGCGCGCCGTCGCTTGATCCGTGTGCGGGATCACGCGAAAGCTTCAGGCAACCGCTGCTTCGTATAACTTTAGTTTAGTTCTAAGCAATCCGTCTCTAGCGCATGCTCGAGTGCGCTGTATCGCACGGAGCACTTCGGGGCGCGACGGAGCAGCCGAGGTTTCGCAAGAAGTGCTATGATCGCCCACCTCGCGCATTGACGCATCGACGAAACAACATGCGAATCGCCTTCCTCGAGGACGACCCATCCCAGACCGAGCTCTTCAGCCACTGGTTCGAGCTCGCCGGTCATCATCCGCATCCGTTCGACCGCGGCGCACCTTTGCTTCGCGCGCTCGAGCAGGAGAGCTTCGACGTGCTGCTGCTCGATTGGAACGTCCCGGAGATGAGCGGCATCGACGTATTGAGGCACGTGCGTCAACGCCTGAACTCGGCCATGCCGGTGCTGTTCAGCACGGCGCGCAGCCGCGAGGAGGACGTAGTGAAGGCGCTGCGTGAGGGTGCGGATGGTTACGTCACGAAGCCGGTGCGGCGCCTGGAACTGCTGGCCCGCCTCGAATCGCTGGCGCAGCGGCGGCGCGAGTGGCAGCAACGGACCGGCGTGCTCGAGCTCGAGGAGTTTCGTGTCGACCTCGAGACGCGGACGATCGCGCGCAACAATGTCCCGCTGCGCTTGACCGCCAAGGATTTCGATCTGTCGGCGCTCTTTCTGCGCAACATCGGACGGCTGCTCTCGCGTGGCCACATCCGAGAGACGGTTTGGAGCGCGAATCAGCCCGTCAGCTCGCGCACGATCGATACGCATGTCAGCCGGGTCCGCAACAAGCTCGGGCTCACCCGGGAGCAGGGCTGGCGGCTGGTCGCGGTCTATGGGTACGGTTATCGGCTGGAGCGTTTGCAGCCGCGCTCTCCCCGCGCGGCGACCGCGGCCGGTGCAGATCCTGTAGCCGCGTAGCTTCGCGGAATCCTCTCGTCCTTTCTCTCTAGCGCGGCGCGTTGTTCCGCCACCATCGGCATCATCTTCCGAGAAACGGCCGGAGCTGCAGTTGATCGGCGATCGTGGAAAGCACGACGAGGCCGACAACGGCGATCAGCACGATCAAGAGTACCGCGGGTGCGGACGCGACCGCCCACTTGAGGGTCGCTTTCACGATCGACCAGAACGGCACCTGGACGGCTGACAGGGCCACGCGTTGTGGCAAAACCGTGCGGACCTTTCCCCGCGCGTCGAGATACGTCTCCTTCTCCCAGCCGCAGTGCGGGCAAAGTCTAGCGCCGTCGGATAGCGTGCCTGAGCACTCCGGACATTTGATGAGAGCCATACGACGCCTGGTGACGATCGCGAAACACGCCCGCGGAACGAGCGAAACAGGATAGGCGCCGCTCCTCATGGCCGTGGCCGGAGGGCGGGGATTGGTTCTGACCGATCCAGCGATCCGCGGTAGAGTACGGCCATCCTCCGGAAGGTGTCAATTCGGGGCGATACCGGGCCGGCCGGTTCGGCCGGGCGTGGCGGATCCGATTCTGCGGCGAAGCGCCTGCTTGGCCGAGGCCTCCTCAAGCCCGGGCGGCCGCCGTCGTAAACGCCTACAGGTGAAGGCGTTAGCCCGTGCGTCAGCAGACCAAGCGCTGCTTCCCGTAACGGAGGGATTGCATGCAGCCAACCTACTACGAAAGGTTGCTCGCGGACCAGCGATGCGGGCTCGCAACGATTCTGGACGAGGACATCGCGCGCCTCAGGTCCACCGGCAGTCCCGAGATCCCTGCCATAGAACATCCCACCCTCGCGCAGTGCAGGGGGCGCTACGTGAAAGGTGCCATCGATCAGTTCAAGCAGGTTTTGGCGTCATCGATGAGCTCGGAGCAATTCCAGCGCTTCCAGCAGACACCGTCATACCACGAAGCGCTGGTGCAGAAAGCGACGCAGCAGTACTGGATCTACGAGACGTTTCTCTACCTGCGCGCGAGCGGTGAGCGCACCCTGCATCTCGGTGCGGACGTCTGTCGCGAACTGCTGGCCGCTCCATTGGAAGCCTACGGTGACAATCTGCGCCTGGGCGCCCCCGCCATCATGCTGGTCTTCGATTCCGCGGAGCTGGTGGATGCGTTCTATGCCGGAGAGCGGCGCAATGGACCAGGCCGCCATCATCGTGAAGCGTCGCTGTGTGTGCTCGCGTTGGAGCTGAGCGCGAATTCGAAATCGCGCGGCCGTCACTTGAAGCTCCTAAGCATTCACGGGGACAACGAGCAGGACTATCGCGTCGAGTTGCGGCAGCTGTTCCTGGCCGACAAGCTCCTGCTCGAAGACATCCTCGAGGCCGCGGAACAGGACTCGTGGCAGGGTAGCACCGAGGTCGAGCAACTGATTGGCCTTCCCGCCCCCAAGCTGACCTGGGCCAGCCGCCAGGCCGACTCTGGATTCTATGCGGCCAAGACGGCGTACTATCGTGCCGTGCTGGGCGCGTTGCACTGCGCCGAGACGGTGCCGCAGCGTCTTTCTTGGCATCCCTCCCAGCCGTCGAACGCTCAGCACTCGATGCTTGCCTTCAACGAGCTGCTTCCCTCCGGCGGCTGACCAGCCGCGTCCACTGCAGTCCGTCATAGCGCGGGTCTGGTTGACCCGATGATCCGGAGCGCGTAGCCTCGGCGCCCCATGCGTGATGTGATCGTTCGTCTGCATCGCGATTCCGCGATCGGGGAGACGGATCGGCGGCTGTTCGGCGCGTTCATCGAGCATCTGGGGCGCTGCGTGTATGGCGGGATCTTCGAGCCCGATCACCCGAGCGCTGACGGCAGCGGTTTCCGTCGGGACGTGCTCGCGCTCGTGCGCGAGCTTGCCCCGAGCATCGTGCGCTATCCGGGCGGCAACTTCGTGTCCGGCTACAACTGGGAGGACGGTGTCGGCCCGTTGGCAGATCGCCCGCGCCGTCTGGACCTCGCCTGGCTCTCGACCGAGACGAACCGATTCGGCACCAACGAGTTCATCGACTGGTGTCGGCTGACGGGGGTCGAGCCCATGCTCGCGGTCAACCTGGGCACGCGCGGCGGCGATGCCGCGCGCGAGCTGGTCGAGTACTGCAATCATCCGGGCGGTACGGCATTGTCGGACCTGCGGCGCGCCCACGGCTGGGAACGGCCGCACGGGGTGAAGTTCTGGTGCTTAGGGAACGAGATGGATGGTCCCTGGCAGATGGAATCGAAGAGCGCCGCAGACTATGGCCGCATTGCCATCGAAACCGCGAAGATGATGAAGTGGGTGGACCCAAGCATCGAGCTGGCCGCCTGCGGCTCCTCCGGCCGGAATATGCCGACGTTTGGCGCGTGGGAGGAGACTGTGCTCGAGCGAGCGTTCGAGCATGTCGAGTACATCTCGCTGCACACCTACATCAACAACTACGCTGGCGACAGCGCGGCGTTCCTGGCGAGTCCGGATCTCGTCGATCGCTTCATCGATGAAGTCGCAGCTATCGCCGATACGGTCGCTCAACGTCGAGGCGTGAGCAAACGCATCTGGCTCAGCTTCGACGAATGGAACGTCTGGTACCGTACGCGACGCACTCAGCAGCAACGGACCCGCCCCGGCTGGCCGGTGGCGCCGGCGATCCTGGAAGAGGTCTACGACGTGCAGGACGCGCTGGTCTTCGGCGGCATCTGCATCGCCCTGCTGAATCAC
>DATJZQ010000240.1:0-11375 GCA_035499005.1 Burkholderiales bacterium
GCTCGCTTTACGCCCGTCAGGGCCACTACGAGCAAGCCGAACAGGAGTACCGCGCCGCGATGCGCATCGAGCCGCAGTTCGTTCCGGCCTACGTGAACCTCGCCGACATGTATCGCAGCCGAAGCAGGGAGGCCGACACCGAAAAGGTGCTGCGCGAAGGACTACGGCAAGTTCCCGGCAATGCCGAGCTGCATCATGCGTTGGGGCTCGCGCTGGCGCGTCAGAAGCGCTTGCCCGAAGCGCTCGTCGAGCTGCGCAGAGCCGCGGTCCTCGCGCCGGACTCGGCTCGCTTTGCGTACGTGTACGGGGTCGGCCTGCACTCGAGCGGTCAGGCGAAGCAGGGCATCACGGCGCTCGAGCAGGCGCTGAAGCGGCATCCTGACGACCGCGATATCTTGTTTGCGCTCGCCAGCTTCTTGCGCGACGCCGGCAAGACCGTGCAGGCGAGGACGTATGCCGCGCGCCTGCTCGCCCTGGTTCCGCAGGACCCGGATGCGCGCAAGCTGCTGCAGTCGCTGCCCAGCGACTAGCGAGCGTCTTTCTCCCCTCCTTTTCAGGAGGGGTGGCACCGAAGGTGACGGGGTGGTTTGAGACCGCGGCGTTTCGTGGTGTGAGGTGAAAGTGACATAGGCGAGTTTCCGCTCTGCCCGCCGCTCGGTATCATGCGTTTGTCCCGTACCCTGGCCGCTGGCGCGGGCCGCGCTGTCGTGAAGCTTAAGGAAGCTTCCTTAAATACCTACTATTCCTAAGGAGACCAACATGACCCCATTCGCTGCTCGCATGTCGTTGTTGACGGCGAGCGCTGCGCTCGCCGGACTGCTGTTCGTCCCCGCCTGGGCGGCCGACGAGCCGAAGAAAGCGCCGCCGACGCCCGCCGAGGAAGCGGATCAGCACGTCGCGCTCGCCGAAAAGACGTTCGAGAATTTCTGGCTGGACCCTGGGCAGGACACTTTCCGCAGACGCCTGAGCACGGCGCAGGGTGTGTTGATCGTCCCGATTTCGGCGCGCATCGGCTTCATCTTCGGCGGTCAGGGCGGACGCGGCGTGCTGGTGACGCGCGACGCGTCGGGCAAATGGGGTGGCCCCGCGTTCTACACCCTGAGCTACGCCAGCGTCGGCCTGCAGGTGGGCGTGCAGGTGTCCGAAGTGGTCATCCTCGTCATGACGCAAAACGCGGTCAATTCCCTGCTGTCGTCGAGCGTCAGGGGTGGAGTCGATGCGGCGCTCGCAGGGGGCCCGGTTGGAACGGGGAGCCAGACCTCGTTCCAGGGTGACTTTCTGAGCTTCTACCGCTCGAAGGTGGCGTACGCAGGCCTGAATATAAATGGCAATGTGCTCAGCAGCAACGACACGTGGAACGCGGCTTTCTACGGCAAGCCGACCAACACGGCGGACATTCTGGTGAGGCACGAAGTGAGCAACCCGAAGGGCGAGGGACTCGTGAACCAGGTGTCTGCCGCCGCGGCACAGGCGGCAGAACAGCAGAAGACCGCTGCGGCGGAGAAGCCAGCGCCGGCGAAGGACGAGAAAAAATGAAAGAACGCGTCCGCACGTGCTCCTGACCTGAAGGGATCGAGCGCCTGACAGAGCTCGCGCCCCGCCAGGGGCGGTCGCAGGGGCAGGCCGCTCCTTGCCTGCTGGAAAACCGTGCCGCCGTCAAGAATCCCACCCCGACGCTGGCCGTGGCTTAAGCACATCGGCGCATCCGCGAGCACCCTTGTCTCAGAACTGTAACGCTGGCGCGGTATCGTCAAAACTTGCGCGGCGCCGGCAGGCAGGGAGGAATAGCCCGCGTCGAGTCTTCCATAAGAACGCAGCAGGATGTCGACCAGCATCGCACGCGGGATCGTGGCGTTGCTGGCCGGTCTGGTGTATGGGGGGTGCACCACGCTCGGCCCGCAGGCCCTGGACCAGACGCGCCTCCAGTACAACGAGGTGGTCAAGCGCACGACTGAAGAGCAGCTGCTGCTCAACATCGTGCGGCTGCGCTACACGGACACCCCGAGCAGCCTGGCGGTCACCGGCATCGCCGCCCAGTTCGAGCGCTCGCAAAGTGTCCAAATCGTACCGTTCTTCACGGCCGCCGGAGCCGACGTGAACCGCAGCTTCGCCACCGTGCTTCCAGGTGCGGGTGCCCTGAGCGCGGATCGCCCCACCATCAGCCTGACCCCGCTCGACGACCAGGAGTTCACGCGCAAGCTGTTCACCCCGCTGCCGCTCGACGGCGTGGTGTACCTGGCCAAGACCACCTGGCCGATCGCGACTGTCTTCCGCCTGTACCTGGAAAATTTGAACTGGGTGCCCAACGCCCAGACCGCGAGCGGGCCCACTCCGAGACAAGCGCCGGAGGTGAGCGAGTTCCTGCACGGCATGGCCGTCCTGCAGTTGCTGCAGGATCGCGCGGAGATCGTGTTCGGCGTCGACGAGCGGGAGGAGCGGCTGGCTGGCCCGCTGCCGGCCGTGGCCGTGACGGCGCGCGATGTGGTGGAAGCAGCAAAGAACGGCTACGAATACCGCCCGGACGAGAATAGCGCCACGTGGTCGCTCGTCAAGAAGGTGCCGCACCCGGTGTTGCGCATCGACCCGCAGGCGCTGGAATCCCCTGAAGTGCAGGACTTCGTGCGCGTCTTCCACCTCAAACCTGGACTCAGTCAGTATGACATCACGGAAGAGGCGCTCAGCCCGTTTCCGTCGACCTTCCCCTCCGACGGCGTCACAAGCCTCGATCTGGAGACCCGCTCGCTTCTGCAGGCGCTGTACTACGTGTCACATGGCGTCGACATTCCTCAGGAGCACGCCAAAGGTGGACTGGTCACGGTGACGCTGGATGCGCACGATCAGCCTTTCGACTGGGTGGCTCTGATGCGCAGCTTCTTCAATGTGCATTCTGCCAAGATCAAAGGCAGTGAGCCCCCGGCAAACGCGCACGTCGCCGTGCAGTACAAGAGCTATTGGTTCTACATCGACGAGAGGGACCAGGAAACCAAGTCCACGTTCTCGCTGCTGATGGAGCTCGCGCGGCTGGAGCTGGCCGGCCGGCCGGGCCCCGGGCCTCAGCTTACTCTGCCGATCGGTCGGTAACAGCGTTCGCGCCGAGCGCAGGACAGCGGGTGACTGCGTAAGGAGGTCAGATGAATACTTCAGCGTCCACCTCATCCTACGGTGCCGATGAAGCCGGCCTGGTATACGGATATACCTTCTCGTCCGGTGCATGCGGAAAGGCGGTTGAGTCCTCGCAGGCGGACACCTGGCTGCGCGAGGCCGCGAGCGGGAAGGGCGAGTTCGTGTGGCTGCACTTCAATGCAGCCCACATCTCGGCTGAGAAGTGGCTCAGGGCGCACCTTGACCTACCCGAAGCCTTCTTCGAGGCTCTGCACGAAGGGTCCCGCTCGACTCGCATCGAGCAGGCGGACGGAACGCTGGTCGCGGTCCTGAACGACGTGATTTACGACTTCGCACACGTCGAGTCGCTGCAGGTCTCGACGCTGTGGTTGAGCGTCGACGCGACGCACCTCATCAGCGTCCGGCGCCAGCCGTTGCGGTCGGTGGATCGATTGCGCACGGCCGTGAAGGCGGGAGCATGCTTTCCGTCCGCCGTAGCGCTAGTCGTCCATCTGCTGCGCGACCAGGCCGAGGTCCTCACGCAGATCGTGCGCAGCACCACCGGCAAGGTGGACTCGATCGAAGACACTTTTCTCTCGGGGCGCCTCGAAACGAAGCGCGCGGAGCTCGGCAGTCTGCGCAGGGACCTCGTGCGCGTGCAGCGTCTGCTGGCACCGGAGCCGGCTGCGCTCTTCCGGTTGCTTAATCGTCCGCCGGAGTGGATGGAGGAGCAGGATATCCTGGAACTGCGTCAGTCCACGGAGGAATTCTCGGTCGCGATCCGGGACATGACCGGACTGCAGGAGCGCATCAAGCTGCTGCAGGAGGAGATTGCCGCGCATATCGGCGAGCAGACCAGCCGCAGCGTGTTCGTGCTCACCGCGGTGACGGTGCTCGCACTGCCGATTAACATGATAGCCGGGTTGTTCGGAATGAACGTGGGCGGCGTTCCGCTGGCTCAGCACAGCCACGGCTTCTGGATCGTAGTTGCGCTCGTGGGGGCGTTTACCGCGGCCGCCGGGTGGATAGCGTTTCGCAAGCGCGCGGGCTGAAGAGGATCGAAGTCTTCAAACTTCGCGAGCCTGTTTTGTCTCGCGGTGTGCCAGCACGATCCGCTCCGCCACAGTGAGATAATGCTCATGCTTCGCGAGATTGTACGGCGTGAGATTTACAGCGCGCAGCAGGCGCCTGACAATTTCCCCGTCCACTACGTCTGTGTCGATGATGTTGACGCAGCCCGCATCCTGCTCAAAGGCCGACAAGCCGGCCAGGCCGCCGCGGGTTACCCAGGCGAGGATCACGGCATTGGTTCCGCCATGGCCCACCACCAATGCCGTGGTCCAGTCCGGGCGCAGCAGCAGCGCTTCGAAAGCCGGAACAATGCGCTGCTCAAACGCCGCGAAAGTCTCGCCGCCCGCGAAAGCGGCGCCGGGCTCGGCCGCGCGCTCCAGACCATAGGTGAATTCCGCGTCGATGCGTTCATCGCTGAGCTCTGCGATGGAACCGACTTGCATCTCGCGTAGCGCAGCGATCTCTTCCAGACGGACACCGCGCTGCTCGAGTACCAGCTCGGCGGTTTGGCGCGTACGGGGAAGGCCCGTGTGCACGCCCAGATCGAAGGGCGCCGGGGCGAGGAGCTCGCGCATGAGGCGCGACTGTTCCACGCCTTCCTCGGTGAGCTCCACCTGCGTCGAGAAATCGGTTCTGCCGTCGGGCCGGCGGTAGCTCACTTCGCCATGGCGCATCAAGTAGATGCGCTTGCGGCCGCGGGTGCCGGGAAGTCCTGTTCCGCCCTTCGGTGAGGCCATCTGTTGATCTCCGTCAAAATTAGTGTAGGCCACACCGAGCATACTGGGCTACTACGCCAGAGGGGGAGCGATTGCAGAACGTAACGGCGAAAGTAATTCCGCTGGATCGGATTGGCGCTGATGCGGTTGGTGGCAAGGCTGCGCAGCTGGCGCAGCTGGCGCGGCTGGGACTGCGTGTTCCGGAGGGCTTCGTCATCGTCGGTGCCGCCCAGGGAAATCTACCGGCGGAGCTGGATGAATACAGCGACCGGCTTGGCGGCGCGGTGGCCGTACGCTCGTCGGCGCTGGGCGAGGACGGCGCGGAGGCCTCATTCGCGGGGCAGTTCGAGACCGTGTTGGCGGTCGAGGGTGCGCCCGCCATTCGCAAGGCGGTGGAGCGCTGCCTGACGTCGGCGGCAAGCGCGCGCGCGCAGGCTTATCGCGACGAGATGCGTGCCCAGACCAACGGCAGCATGGCCGTGGTGGTTCAACGCATGGTGGACGCGAGCACGGCCGGCGTGATCTTCACGGTCGACCCGGTCACAGGCCAGCGCGACCGCGTCGTGATCAATGCGGTGCGCGGGCTGGGCGAAGCGCTGGTGGGCGGCTACCGCACGCCAGATCATTTTGTCGTGTCTCGCGAGGGGAGCGTGCTCGAGCGCGAGCTGCACGGCGAGCGCGGCAGCGTTGAAGAAAGCAGGCTCGGAGAGCTGCTGGAGGGCGCACTCAAGGCCGAGGCAGGACTCGGTTATCCGCTCGATCTCGAATGGGCGATCGGCCGGGACAACCGAGTGTATTGGCTCCAGGCCCGCCCCATCACCACGCTGGATCTGCCGGGCCCTGACGAGCTCGACGATGCGATCGACCCCGCGTGGCAGCTCACATGGCACAACATTGCGGAATGGATGCCCGGCGCGATGACGCCGCTCAGCTGGTCGGTGGTGGGACCGTCCTACATCTTCGGTATGAACGAGCTGTTCGTGCGCGCCGGCATCGCGCGCGAGCTGGTGGAGAGCGTGCCTCTTCTGCTGGTTGTTCACGGGCACGTCTTCATCAATATGTCGAACTTCTATCTGCTTGGCTCGCAGATGTTCGGCATGGACAAGGACAGCTCCGATCTCACCTTGACCGGGCACGTGCTGCCGGAGGCGACGCTTCCGCCCAGTGCGCCGGCCCTGCAGCGCCTCTCGCACACGTTGCGCTACTTCAGCCTTGTGCCAGCGGGGCGCAAGCGGCTGGACGCCTTCATCGCACGCTACTCATCGTTTCGTGTCGAGCCCAGCGAGGATCTGGCCGAGCACTATCGGCGATTGCAGAGTGCGCTCGACCTCATCAACGAATCGGCCGCCGTCCATGTCCACACTTCGATGATGGCGATCGCGCTGCTCGGGCTGTTCCAGCGAATCTTCAGCAAGGGTGGGCCGCCAAGTGCGAAGTCGCAGGCCGCGGTCGCAGCTTTGCTGGCGGGAGCGAAGGCGCACGCTGCAGGCGCCGCCGCCAGCTCTATCGGCGTGGCGGACGCGCTGAACGATCTCGGGGCGCTCATCGCGGCCGAGCCGGCGGTAGCAGAGCATTTCGTGCGCATGCCCGGCGAGGAGGCTCTGCAATGGCTGAGAAGCCCGTCGTCCGGCTGCGTAGGGAAGGCCTTCGAGTCGTTTCTCACCCTCCACGGTCACCGGTGCATCCGCGAGCTGGAACTGCGAGAGCGCGATTGGCAGGAAGATCCGTTGCCGATGGTGCACTCTCTGCAGCTGGTCGTCGCGGCGCCGCGAGCGACTCAAACAGGATGGGCACGTGAGGCGAACGAGGCGCTCGCGGAGCTCTCGTGGGGAGCGCGTCGCTTGGTCCAATGGCTGCTGCCAACAGCGCAGGCGTCGGTGGTGGTGCGGGAGCGCTCCAAGTCATTCCGCGTCTGGTTTGCCCGCCAGGTGAAGCGCGGCTACGTGGCCTTCGCCGAGCGGCTCGTGGCGGAAGGCCGGCTGCCTGACGCGGATCTGGTGTTCTTCTTCACCCACGAGGAGCTGGGACGATTGGCGCAGGGGCCGGACCGCGCATTGGTACGGCGTGGTGAACATCGCCGGCGGCTCCACCCGCGGAAAATGGCGGTGGAGTTCCCGTATGTATGTCAAGGCAAGCCGATTCCGCTGACCGCAGCCCAAGGCCAGGCGGAAGGCAACGGTGATTCAATGCAGGGCACGCCGCTCAGCCGTGGCGTCGCCGTAGGCCCTGCTCGCGTGGCGCGCAGCCTGGCCGAAGCGGCAGCGATGCAACCTGGCGAGATTCTCGTAACGCCGTTCACCGACGTGGGATGGACGCCCTACTTCAGTCGCGCTGCGGGCTTGGCCACGGAGGTGGGCAGTGTTCTCTCACACGGCGCGGTGGTGGCACGTGAGTACGGACTGCCGGCCGTTGCGGGTTTCCCAGGACTGACCCGGCGGGTCAAGACCGGGGACATGCTCCGCGTGGACGGCAACTCGGGGCAGCTGCGCCGTATGACGAGCGGCCCAGGGCAGTAATGCGATCTGGTGCTGCGCGAGCGAACAGGCTCGCGGGCACCGTCGCGCTGTGGCTACGGCGCAAGGATGCGCGCACGCAGCTTCGACGAGAGATAGTCGGCCGTCATCACCATGGCCAGGATCACGAGCACGCAGACGGCGGTGTCCTGGTACTGGAACAGCTTGAGGGAGGAAACCAGCTCGAAGCCGATGCCACCCGCCCCGATCATGCCCAGGATGGTGGCCGCGCGCAGGTTGACCTCAAAGCGGTACAGGGTCGCGGCGATCCAGGACGGGATGACCTGAGGCAGCACGCCGAAGACCACGACCAGCGACGGTCGAGTCCCGGTCGCGCGCAGCGCTTCCACTGGACCGGCATCGATCTCCTCGACGTCTTCTGCGAAGAACTTGCCCAGCATGCCGGCGCCGTGGATGGACAGCGCCAGCACGCCGGCGAACGGGCCCAACCCGACCGCGGCGACGAAGATCAGGGCAAAGATAATCTCGTTGATCCCGCGCAGAACGTTGAACACCTGCCGCGTGGCGTGGAACAGCACGAGGCTCGGGCTCAGATTCCGGGCGGCGACGAAGCACAGCGGCAGCGCGAGCAGCACAGACAGCAGCGTTCCCCAGATGGCGATCTGCACCGTCTCGACCACCGGCTTCACCAGGCGGCCGAAGAACGCCCAGTTGGGCGGCAGCATGCGCGAGACGAGGTCCCCGATCCAGGGCAGCCCGCGGACGAGCTCGGCGAAGCTCAAGCCGATGCCTTCGGCGCTCCAGACCAGGACCACAGTGGCGGCAGCCAGGATCGCAAGCCAAGCCCAGCCGCGCCACAGCGTCCATGGACCCCCGAGCAGGAGACGGTATCCCCGAGGCGGGCCGACCTCTGTTGCGCCCGCGGTCGAGCGCGCGGCCTTGGCATCGACCCCTGCATAGATGCGAGCCAGGGCGGCGTCGTTGAGCTGCGCCGGTGTGCCTTCGAACACGACGCGTCCATCGCAGACGCCCACGATGCGGTCCGCAAACTGCACCGCGTACTCCACCTGGTGCAGGTTGCACAACACCGCGATGCGGAGCTCATGCGCGGCGCGGCGCAGGTCGTTCAGCACGACACGCGCGGTTTCGGGGTCGAGGCTCGCCACCGGCTCGTCGGCCAGGATGATCTGCGGCCGCTGCGCCAGGGCCCGGGCGATGCCAACCCGCTGCTGTTGTCCACCCGACAAGCGGTCGGCGCGGTCGTTCGCGCGCCCGGCCAGATCCACGCGGCGCAGCGAGTCGAGCGCGATCTCGATATCTGCGCGCGGAAAGACCTGCAGCGCCACCGCCAGCGCCGGCATCGTCGCGAGGCGTCCCGTGAGCACGTTCTTCAGCACCGACAGCCGCGGCACGAGATTGTGATCCTGGAAGATCATGCCGATGTGCTGGCGCAGCTCGCGCAGCTCCGCGCGGCCGCGCGGCGGCGGCTTGCCGGCGATCGAAATTTCGCCCGAAGTCGGCTCGGTCAGCCGGTTCACGCAGCGCAACAGCGTCGACTTGCCCGCTCCAGACGGCCCGAGCACCACGCACAGCTCGCCCGCGGCCACGCGCAAATCGACACCGCGTAGAGCCTGGATGCTGCCGTACGTCTTGGTGAGCCCGCGAACCTCGATCATTGCATCTTGCGCAGATCGAGGTTGAGCAGCTTGCTGGTCTCCCTTATCACGGCGAACGTCTCGTCCGTTGCGGGCACCCAGCGTTTGATGATCGTGCCCTTGGCCCAAGGGATGTCGTGCATTGCTGCGAAGGCGGCGCGCAGGCGTTGCTTGAGCGGCTCGGGAAGGTCGCGCCGGATCACCACCGGCGCGCCAGGGATCGGCTCGGACGTCCACACGATCATCACCTCGTCCGCGTTGATCACGCCGCGGGCCACGGCGGCCTGAAACAGACCGTCGGCGACCGCGGCCGCATCCACCTTCCCGTTCTGCACGGCGATGGCGCTGGCGTCATGACTGCCGGCGAAGATCGCGCGCATGTCCTTGTCCGGGTTCAGCCCGGCACGCAGCATGGCGCTCTTGGGGAACAGGTGCCCCGAGGTCGAGCTCGGATCCACGAACGCGAACGTCTTGCCTTTGAGGTCGGCCAGCGACCGGATGTTGCGGTCCTTGCGTGCGATGATCAGCGCATGGTAGCTCGGGCCTTGCTTCTGGGTCTCGGGGATCGCAATGGGATCCACCTCCGCGATCGAGGCAGCGAGCACGTAGGAGAAGGGGCCCAACAGGGCCACGTCCAGTTTCTTGGCTCGCAGCGCCTCGATTACGCCGTTGTAGTCGGTGGCGACGAACGGCTTGATCTCCATGCCAAGCGATGCGTGCAGCGCGTCGATGAGGGCCTGATTGTCGGCGATGATCAAGCGCGGGTCCTCCGCCGGGACCAAGCCGATCCTGAGGATGTCCTCCGAGTGCACCGGACCGAAACTCACCAGGCTGCCGAACAGAAGCAGCGCCGGAATTGCCCGGCGCAGGGAAGCGATGCGTAATCGTGCAGACACTTTTCGGCTCCTATATTGACAAATGGATGTGCGTTCGAGTGGATGCAACATACATTAAAGGCAACATTGCGTGTTTGTCTTGAGTCAAGTACGAGCTAGAGGGACGTGCCTCCAGAGTCGGCACTGCCCGGCCGCGCCAGGAGCATGGCCGGCACCAGCAGCGCCGCTTGAACCAGGAAGAAGGTCGCGGCAAAAGCCAGAAAGTCGAGCCGGCCGAGAACATTGACAGCGATCAGCGTGGCGATGCTCAGGCTGCGCGAGGGGAACGCCGCGAGCAGAGCAAGCGCGTCGCCTCTCGGCCGGGACAGCGCCCGTGCGATGCCCAAACCTACCGCCGCCGCTCCGACGGTGAAGAGAAGGGCTGCGGACACGATAGAGGCGAGGTTGCGTCGCACGGTATCGGCCTGGTCCACGAGGATGATGACGAGCATGGCCGCTATCGTGACCGCGGTCAGGCGTTGGAAACGCACGCGGTTGCGCTCGACAAAGCCGGGGGCGCGGTGGCGCACCAGCATTCCGGCGCCGACCGGCAACAGCAGCCCGGTCAGGACCTGCTGCATGACTTTGCCCGCAGGCAGAGCGAAGCCCGCGTCCCGCTCCAGCAGCATCCCGAAGGCCAGGTCGGACACCAGTGGCGTGGAAGCGAGCGCCACCACGCTCGATACGGCCGTCAGCGTGACCGACAACGCGACGTTGGCACGGCCCAGCAGGCAGTAGTAGTTGGATGTCATCGCCTGCGGCGCGGCTGCGGCAAGAATCAAGCCGCCGGCGACGGCCGGCTCGGGGCGCAGCACCAGGATCAGCGCCGCCGCGATCAGCGGCAGCGCAAGGATCTGCCCGAGGACGCCTGCGGCGACTTCAGCCGGGTAATGCAAGACGCGCGCGAGATCATCCACCGTAAGCTCCAAGCCTACGATGGTCATCGCCATCATCACCAGAAGTGGCAGTGCAACGCCGATGATTGTGCTCGTCACGATGCGGCATTCTACGCACTCGCGTGGGGCGGCCGTCCGAGCGTACAATCCCGCCAAACAGCCGTGGCTCGCGGCCCGTGTTTCGCGGTACGTGACGCCGAACTTCGAGACCAGCGAATCCGAGCCACGAATCACGAATCAGAGGAGCCGATGCCTTGACCACTTCCAAGTTTGCCGCCTACCCAAGCCTACGCGACCGCGTCGTCTTCGTGACGGGCGGCGGGTCCGGTATCGGCGCCGGTATCGTCGAGCATTTCGTGCAGCAAGGCTCGCGCGTCGCGTTCGTCGACATCGACGAGGCCGCCAGCAGGGCGCTGCTGAAGCGGCTGGCGCACGGCGCTGCGCACGCGCCGCAGTACATCTACTGCGACGTGCGCGACATCGATGCGCTGCGCGCGGCCATCGTCAGCGTGCAGAAAAGCCTGGGCGACATCTCGGTGCTGGTCAACAACGCGGCGCGCGACGACCGCCACCGCATCGAGGAGGT
>DATJZQ010000241.1:0-2892 GCA_035499005.1 Burkholderiales bacterium
TGCCGTGGGAGATGGCGGCAGCCAGTCAAGCGAGGCGCGAATGAACGAGATCGTAAACGAGCAGGAACTGAGCCCCAGCTATGTCGTCGACGTGACCAAGCCTTCTCATTTGGCGTGGTGGGCGGCAGCCTTCGACGTCCCCGAGCGGACGCTGATCAAGGCGGTGCCGCCGCGCCGATACGTCGTGTCAACCCGCTCCTTCGCGGCGCACGTGCGCGCCCGCCGGTGCCTGCGCCACGATGTTCGCCACGGCCTGCGGGTCGATCGGCTTGGTGAGATGCCCATCAAACCCGGCTTGAGCAACGTTGCGCTTGTCCGCTTCATTGCCCCAGCCAGTGACAGCAATCAGCAGTACATCCGCGCCCCACGGCTCTCTGCGAATCGTGCGGGCCACCTCCAAGCCGTCCAACCGCGGCAGCCCGATGTCGAGCAGGATGACGTCCGGTCGAAATGCGGCCGACTCCTCCAGAGCTTCCACGCCGTCATGCGCCGCCCGCACCTCGTGGCCCAACAGCCCGAGATAGGTCGCCAGCGTCTCGGCCGCATCGTGCTTGTCGTCGACGACCAGCACCCGGCGCGCTGCCCCATTCACGCGCACCTCCGCGCTCGAAGCTGCGCGCGCAACCGGATCCGCCATGGTTTCGATCGTCGGCAACCGCACGGTAAAGCGGCTGCCGGACCCCACGCCGGCGCTCTGCGCTTCGATGCTGCCCCCGTGCATCTCGATCAGGGCGCGCGAGAGCGCGAGCCCGATGCCGAGTCCGCCATGTGAACGCAGCAGGGCTGGATGTTCCTGCGAGAACATTTCGAACACCTTCAGCAGGCGCTCCGGCGCGATGCCGATCCCGCTGTCCTGGACATGCACCAGGACTTCCGAATCCCTGCGCTCGCAGGTCACCTCGATGGTTCCGCCCCGATCGGTGTACTTGGCCGCGTTGTTGAGGAGGTTGGAGAACACCTGTGCGAGGCGGGTGGCGTCGGCTTCGACGCTGACCGCCTGCCCCGGCAAGTTCACCCGCAGATCGTGGCCGTGCTCGTCGATCAAAGGACGGCTGGTCTCGATCGCGCTCTCGAGAATCGCGGACAGCTCGGCGCGCTGTTTGCGCAGCTCCAGCCGATTCAGCGTGATGCGCGACACGTCGAGCAGATCATCCAGCAGCCGCGCCATCTGCTGGACTTGCCGATCCATCACAGCCGTGATGCGCTGCAGATCCTGGTCCGCACGGGCCTGCCTGCGCAGAATCGCGAGAGCGGTGCGAATCGGGCTCAACGGATTGCGCAGCTCATGTGCGAGAGTGGCCAGGAACTCGTCCTTGCGCCGATCGGCGTGACGCAGCGCATTCTCGATCTGCTTGCGCTCGGTGATGTCGGTATGCGCTCCGATGACGGCGCGCAGCCTCCCGCGCTCATCGAACAGCGGGGCGGCGCCGCCGTAGATGCTTCGCGTCGTACCGTCGGCGCGAATGACGTCGTATTGCATGTTGTGGCACGCCGCTGAGGTTCGCGACACCCGGTGCATCGGCAGCTCAGTGGGCGGGATTTCCTTGCCCTCCACCACGAATTTGAGCTGAGCGAGGGGCGGGTACTTGCCCTGCGCCGAGGTCATGGAGGCGTTGATTCCGAACGGCAAGCCCAGAATCTCATAGGCCGTGCGATTCCCGGTCATCCAATCGCAGCGCGCGTTGCCGATCCAGACGCCGACCGGAAGTAGATCGAGCAACGTCTCGAGCTCCTCCACGCGCTCGCGCAGCTTGCGGTTCGCCGTTTCGATACGCCGCCGTGCGGGCCGGACGCTGCCCGCGAACCAGACGATGACGAGGGAGGAGATGGTATATATGGCCAGGCCGACGTACGCGGTCGGCACCTCGCGGCCGATGTCATTGGGGGCAAGAAAGAGGTAGTCCGCGGCCAGATAGCCGACCGCCGCAGCCAGCAGGCCGGAGCGGTAGCCGCCATACCACGCGGCGATGGCGTTGGCGCAGAACAAGGTGGCAAATACGAATTGATCCTCTACCCACGGATCGAGGAGCCAGCGGATGAAGACGGCTGCAGCGCTCGCTGTCACCGCAACGAGGATGTCGGAAACGAGCGCAAGGACCCTCAGGGGATGGCGCCGCTCGGGCCCCGCATCGCCCCTGAGGAGCGAGCGCGCCTGGCGTTCACCGTCCGGCTGCGCCGACTGAATTTCGTGTAGCCTCATCACCACCTCATCGACACGGTTCGTGATGATCGCGGGGCGCTCGACTTGCGGATCGCTGCGGAACTCAGCGGCTGCGCTGTATCCTGGACGCGCCGCGGCCCTGCTTCATCCTCGGCGC
Source organism: Burkholderiales bacterium (assembly GCA_035499005.1). Lineage (GTDB taxonomy): Bacteria > Pseudomonadota > Gammaproteobacteria > Burkholderiales > SHXO01 > SHXO01. Next base: position 2,319 of record DATJZQ010000241.1, read on the forward strand.
CGATGGTTGACGTGTATCACCAGTATACCGCGCGTGCGGTACTTCCGGCTCGAGAGGGTGCAAATGCGCCGCAGCGCATACCCGCGCGAGCGCCTTCACAACGTGACACCCGAGAGACTTATCTGCGTTCGGGGGAAGCCAGGCGATTCATGATTGCGATTTCATCAAGATCTGTCGCTGCGCAGCTTCATGTAGATCAGACAGTGAGCTCGCACCCGCTCGTCGGCGCACTCGCAGAAGCCCTCGTCGGTCTCGGACTTCGATGCTTTTCTCACGCGCTGTTGTTTGCTGGACGTCGCGTTCGACGCCGCTTGGCGACGAGCAGCATCGGTACCTGGCGCTGAAATCCCGGCGTCACCGTTCGCGAAGACCGGGGCTACCGGGGCATGCGTTCCGAATGGCGGCAACCTGGTCTCGAGCGTGGGTGCCGCCGAGGCGCTCATCACGCCGAATGCAAAGGTCGCGAAGATCTTGAGCATAGGCCCTCGGCGCAGACTTTCTTGGTTGGTCGGAAAGCCTCCCCTGTCCTGCGCCTAGCGCGTCCCACCGGAAGGCCTCCCACACTGCGCCCCGG
>DATJZQ010000242.1:0-41830 GCA_035499005.1 Burkholderiales bacterium
AGCATCTGTCGCGACACCGGGATGAAGTACATCGGGCCCTCGGTCCTGGGATGCCACGCCCGTCTCGCCGAAGACAGAGAGACCTGGAGCCGCGCCCTGAACGAAGGAGAGACCATCCTTCAGAAAGGATGCGTCAGCCACAACTACCTCTGGTTCTATCGTGACGCCATCGAGGTTTGTCTCAAGGCAAGCGAGTGGGACATGGCAGAACGCTATGCAGTGGCGCTGGAGCGCTACACGCATCCCGAGCCGTTGCCCTGGTCCGACTTTTTCATCGCGCGGGGGCGTACCCTGTCTGCATACGGCAAGGGGCGGCGCGACAATGCTCTCCCCTCGATACTGCGTGACCTGTCAAGTGAAGCGCAACGCTTTGGACTCAAGCTGGCGGGGCGGGCAATCGAGGATGCGCTTTGCGCCGGATGATTTGTCTCCTGTGGCATCACGCCCTGAGGAGCCTCCAATAATAGATCGCTGAAATGCGTTAACGCCCCGCCGCCTGGGTCGCGGTTGCGTCCTGCTCGCCGCGCGCGGCGAGAAAGATCCCCGCTAACAACAGCGCGAAGCCGCCCAACTGCAGCGGCGCGAAGCCCTCACCGAAGATGAGCAGAGCGAGTAGCGCGGATCCGATCGGCTCGCCCAGGATCGACACCGCGACGAAGGTCGCGGACACATGGCGCAGCGCCCAGTTGAAGGCGGTATGACCGAGCAACTGCGGCCCCAGCGCCAAGCCGATCATGGCAGCGTAGGCGAGGGCTGAGTAGCCGGCCAGCGAATACCCGGCGATGCCCACGACCATCATCAGCACCAGGGCTGCCGTTCCGTAGGTGAGCCAGATGTAGACGAGCAAGCCAACGCGCGGCCGCAACGCCCGCCCGATCAGCAGATAAGCCGACGCGGCCAGCGCGCCGAGCAACGCAAGCAGGTTCCCGCGCAGCGGATCGGGTTGCAGGCCAGCGCTGCCCGCCGAGCTGTCGCTGGCGAAGATGCACGCCCCGCCTGCCAGCGTCAGCGCAATCCCCCCGATGGTGCGCGGCGCGAGGCGCTCTCCGAGGATCAGCAGCGACGCGAGCCCGACCCACAGCGGGTTGGTCGTGACCAGAGCGGTGCTGCTTGCCACCGAGGTGTACGCCAGCGACGCGATCCACGACCAGAAGTGCACCGCAAGGGCGGTCCCGGACAGCAGCGCGAGGGCGAGATCGCGACGCCGCAGCGCTTGCAGCTCTCCTGACGCGCGCGCCCACACCAGCGGCGTGAGCAGCACCGCTGCAAGCCCGAGCCGTACTGCGGCGATGGTGAGAGAAGGCACCGCCTGCCCCTGCGCGTACCGGATGAGAATGGACGCAGTGGACACCACCGCGACGCCGAGCGCGAGGACCGCGTAGGGAGTGAACGCCGGGGTGCGCATATCGAGCTCTTATAGCACACGGCGAGCGGCATTCAGTGCGTGGGTCCACGCAACACGCTACCATCGGCTCGCCACGAACCGACGGAGGAGATGATGAGCAAGATCAACAAAGTGGAGGTGCACGTATTCGAGTTCGACGCCAAGAATCTACAGGCAGTCGGCGGCGGGGTCGGGGCTTTCGGTTTCGCGCGCGGCGCCAAGGCCCGCCTCATGCGCTATGCCGTCGCCATCATGACCGACAATGGCTTGCGGGGGGAGTACGTGACACACTGGGTCGGCTCGTCCGCTGCCTTGGGACAAACGCTGATGCTGGCCCCGTCGTTGATCGGCCGCGAAGCGGAAGAGCGCGAAGGGATCTACGACGACTTGAAGCGCAGCGCGCGGCAGTTCGACCACATGGGACACGGACCGCTGGATATCGCCCTGTGGGATCTGGCGGGGAAGAAACTGAACGCCTCGGTGTCCGAGCTGCTAGGCGCGCACCGCAAGCGCCTGCCGGCCTATGCCAGCACCTACCACGGCGACCACAACGGCGGCCTGGACAGCAAGGAGGCCTTCGCGGACTTCGCGCAGCAGTGCAGCGAGATCGGCTACCGCGCTTTCAAGATCCACGGCTGGAATGAAGGTGATAGATACGTCGAAGCAGAGAACCTGCTCAATGTGCGCAAGCGCGTGGCCGACAAGATGGAGCTGATGATCGACCCCGCTTGCGAGCTCCGTACCTTCGCCGATGCCCTGTACGTGGGACGCGCCTGCGACGAAGCGCGTTACTTCTGGTACGAGGACCCGTTCCGCGACGCCGGCACTTCGGCTTTCGCGCACAGGAAGCTGCGGGAGATGATCACGACGCCGCTGCTGCAGACCGAGCATATCCGCGGAGTCGAACCGAAAGCCGATTTCATCGTCGCGGGCGGCACCGACTTCGTCCGCGTCGATCCGGAGTACGACATGGGCATCACCGGGGCCATGAAGATCGCGCACCTCGCCGAGGCCATGGGACTGGACGCCGAGGTCCACGCATGCGGCCCCGCACACCGCCACTGCATGGCTGCGATGCGCAACAGCAACTATTACGAGGTCGCGCTGGTCGGACCGGACTGCCCGAACGCGGTTCCGCCGGTATATAAGTGTGGCTATAGCGACCAGCTCGATTGCGTGGACCGCGAGGGCAAGGTGGGCGTGCCACAGGCGCCGGGATTGGGTGTGCAGTACGACTGGGACTTCATCGCGCGCAACCGTGTCGCGTTACACGAGATCAAGTAACGGCGACGGCGCGAGCTGCCGCGTCAGTGGAGCTGTTCGGGCGGGATCGGCGCGACCGGCAGCGCGACGACTTCGATGCCTTCCTGGCGCAGCTCTTCGACTTCCTGCTTGGAGGCCTGGCCGCGGATGGCCCGCTCCGGTGCCTCTCCGCTGTGAATCAGCCGCGCCTCTTCGGGAAAGCGCTCGCCCACGTCCTCGGCATGCTGGAGGGCGTACTCGACCACTTTGGCGCGCAGCCTCGCCATGAAGTCGGGGCCACCGGTGACTGCAGTCTCTTTGGGCGCGCCGGGACGCGTCACGTTGACGTACGGCGCGCTCGGCAACCTGGCCACCGAAGATGAGCCGCACACCGGGCAGAACACCTGTCCGCCCTGATGCTGATGCTGGAACGCTTCGGGCGAAGCGAACCAGCCTTCGAACTCGTGCGCGTTATCGCAGGAAAGATTGTAAACGACCACGTTGGACTGGCGGATATCGGGGCGGGAGCGTCCCCACCCGCGAGTCTAGGTGCAGCTGGGCGGGGGCGCAAGGGCGCCGGAGAGTTGACAAGCGGCCCGGATTCCGGCTAGGCGCTGGCCGCTCCAGTGCAACCGTCTCTGCCGCTTCATTTCTACTCGCGCATGCTGCTGGCTGATCTCACCGAGACGGTGCGCCGCGTGGCCGGCACCGCTCGACGCAAAGAGAAAGTCGACGTACTCGCTCAATGCCTGCGCCGCTTCGAGCCCGCCGAAATCGAGATCGGAGTTGCTTTTCTTTCCGGCGAGACGCGTCAAGGCAAAACGGCCCTTGGCCCGTCGATCATCACGCGCGTGCGTTCCATCGCCGCAGCCGCCTCGCCTTCTCTCACGCTCACGCAGGTCGATGAAAGTCTCGGGCACATCGCGCGCGCCAGCGGCGCGGGCTCGATCAGCGCGCGCATGCGAATCTTGTCCGAGCTCCTGGGTCGAGCAACGGACGTTGAGCAGCAATTCCTGGTTCGCCTGCTGTACGGCGAGCTGCGCCAGGGAGCGCTCGAGGGCGTGATGCTCGAGGCCATCGCGCAAGCATCGCAACTTGCGCTCTCCGACGTGCGCCGCGCCGCGATGCTGGCCGGCGGATTGAGACCGGTGGCGCGGGCGGTGCTGCTCGAAGGCAGCGCCGGGTTGAGCCGCTTCTCGCTGGAGCTGTTCCGCCCGCTGCTGCCCATGCTGGCGCAGCCGGCGCTCGACGTGGATCAGGCGCTGGAACAGCTCGGAACGGCGGCCTTCGAGTGGAAGCTCGATGGCACGCGCGTACAGGTGCACAAAAGGCTCGACGAGGTGCGCGTGTACAGCCGCGGGTTGAACGACGTCAGCGCGGCAGTGCCCGAGCTCGTGGCGAGCGCGCGGGCATTGCGTTCGCGCGCGCTGATTCTCGACGGCGAAACCATCGCACTCAAGCCGGACGGGCGTCCGCATCCGTTCCAGGTCACCATGCGCCGCTTCGGACGCAAGCTGGATGTCGAAGCGATGCAGCGGCAGTTGCCGCTCAGCGTGTTCTTTTTCGACTGCTTGCTGCGCGACGATGAGGACCTGACCGGTAGCACAGGCGCTGAGCGTTACGCTGCACTGGAGCAGGCTGTTCCCAGCGAGCTCCTGATCCCGCGTCTGGTGACCTCCGACCGCGCCCGCGCGCAGGAGTATTTCGACGCAGCTCTCGCCCAAGGACACGAGGGTCTCATGGCCAAGTCCCTGACGGCGCCGTACGAGGCCGGCAGCCGCGGCAGCAGCTGGCTCAAGATCAAGCAGGCGCACACGCTCGACCTCGTCGTCCTGGCGGCGGAGTGGGGTCACGGACGCCGGCGCGGGTGGCTGTCGAATCTGCATCTCGGTGCGCGCGATCCGCAGTCCCGCGCTTTCATCATGCTGGGCAAGACATTCAAAGGTCTGACGGACGAAATGCTGGAATGGCAGACGCGGGCGCTGCTGGCGCTCGAGGCAACACGCGATGCGTACACCGTGTACGTACGGCCGGAACTGGTGGTGGAGATCGCAGTCAACGAAATCCAGGAGAGCCCGCAGTATCCCGGCGGACTGGCCCTGCGCTTTGCGCGTGTGAAGCGCTACCGCCCGGACAAGCGGGCGGAGGAAGCCGACACGATCGATACGTTGCGGCAACTGTTCATGCGCTCAGCTTCGACGGGCTAGTCGAACCGACTATCGCGGCAATGCTTCGAGCAGGCGGACGAGAAAGGCGTGATGGTTCCAGGCGTGATCACGTCGGCTCAAGCCAAGCCGCACCACCACCAGCCGGCGGCTTGGGATCACGCTCACGAACTGTCCTTCGTACCCCACAGCGTGAAACACGTCTGCCGGCAGCTGTGGGAGCGCTTTGGTGGGGTCATCGAACGGCGGCGGGATCTTCAGCCACAGGTGCGCGCCAAAGTCCTGGCGTGTCGACTGCGGCGTGAGCTCTGCCATGTAATGCACCCAGTGCGCCGGCAGGATGCGCTCGCCGTGCCACACGCCCTCCTGCAATAAAAGCTGGCCAAACCGCGCCCAGTCGCGTGCGCTGGCGTACATGAACGACGAGGAGACGAAGTTGCCCGACGCGTCTGTTTCGATCACCGCGCTTTTCATTCCGATGCGGTCGAACAGCGCGCGCCTGGGGAACTCGAGGTAATCCTGAGGCTTGCCGCCGACCGCGAGACGGATGATGCGGGACAGAATGTTGCTCGAACCGCTGGAGTAGCGCCAACGCTGGCCGGGAGTGGCGTCGAGCGGCTTGTCGATCGCGAAGGCGGCGCCGTCGGCGCTGGCGAACAGCATCTGCAGCACGTCCTCATCCGGATCGCCATAATTTTCGGAGAAGCGCAGGCCGCTCGTCATGCGCAGCAGCTGGTCGAGGGTGATCTGCCGGCGCGGATCGCCCGCGGCACCCCATTGCGGCAGCAGGTCGTTCTGCTCGCGGGCGAGCTTACCCGCCCGCACCAGGACACCGATCAATACGCCGGTCACGCTCTTCGTCATGGACCAGCCCGGCAATGGGGTTTGCGCAGAAAAGCCGGGCGCGTACCGCTCGGCGATCACGTGGCCGTCGCGCAGCACGAGCAGCGCGCGCGTACGCTGCAGATGGTCCGGGTCGGGTTCGCGAAAAGCCAGATCGACGACCGCGTTCAATCTCTGCTCGCCGATGCCGGACTCCGGCGCGCTCGGCAAGTCTGCTGACGTGCGCTGCGGCATCGCAGTCGACGGCGGGGCGGCAGGGGCCGAAGCTTGCAACTCGGCCACGGACACCCCGAGGGCCAGGGTGCACCCGAGTCCGGGTCGATAGACCGCCGTGCGCGGAGCCAGGCCCAGGAACCGGGCCGTCGCGGCTCGTCGCGTCGCGTCCACAGACATGGAAACCACGCGCAGCAGTGGGTGATTATCCGCTACCACATCCTCGCGCATCACCTCTTCCGCTGGCCGCCCCATTACGAAGACGCCCGAGCAGAGCGTTTTCGCAGCGTATGCGGTACCGATCGGAACGAGGTGCGACAAGAGGTACGCACCGTAGCCGAGCCCCGTGGCGAGGAGCAGCGCGAGGGCCAGCAACGCGAAGCTAACGTAACGCCGTGTCATCGGTAACGGAGGCGGGCTTGGCTGCCTCTGCAGCTGCCGGACGATTCATTGCGGACAGCGAGCGGACGCGCCGCTCGCTGTCGTGCGCACAGCTCGCGGCTGTGTCGGAACCGTTTGAGCGGGGCCCCGCTAGCGGCCGGCTTCGCCGCGATGCGCGAGGCCGCAACAAAGATCGTGCGGCGCGCTGAACGCAGAACTGCGCATCGTCATGCTGCCTTGACGGCGGGCAGCCCGGCAAGCGCCATCGCGAGTTCCTGCTCGTCGTAACGTTGATCGACCAGCTTGCCGGCAAAGTAGTCCGTGTAGGCCTGCATGTCGAAGTGCCCATGCCCGCACAGGTTGAACAGAATGGCGCGCGAGACGCCGTCCTGCTTGCATTTGAGCGCCTCATCGATGGCGCCCTTGATGGCGTGATTGGCTTCCGGCGCGGGGACGATGCCCTCGCTCCGGGCGAAGAAGACGCCGGCCTCGAAACAGGTGGTCTGGTGGTACGCCTTGGACTCGATCAGTCCCAGTTCCTGGACGTGCGATACGAGCGGGGCCATGCCGTGGTAACGCAGCCCGCCGGCGTGGAAGCCGGGAGGAATGAAGGTGGAGCCCAGCGTATGCATCTTCACGAGCGGCGTGAGATGTCCGGTGTCGCCGAAGTCGTACGCATACTTGCCCCGGGTGAGGCTCGGACACGCTGCGGGTTCGACGGCGATCACCTTCACCTTCTTCCCGCCGCGCAGCTGCTGGCCGATGAACGGGAAGGCGATGCCGGAGAAGTTGGACCCACCCCCCGTGCAGCCGATGACCACATCCGGATAATCGTTGGCCATCTCCAATTGCTTGATGGCCTCCTGTCCAATCACCGTCTGGTGCAGCAGGACGTGGTTCAGGACCGATCCGAGCGCATACTTGGTGTCGTCGTTCTTGGCGGCGACCTCCACCGCTTCGGAGATGGCGATGCCGAGGCTGCCGGTGCTATCGGGCGTCGCGGCCAGAATCCTGCGGCCGACCTCGGTTTCCATCGACGGGCTCGGAATGCAGCGCGCGCCATACGTTTCCATCAGCGCGCGGCGATAGGGCTTCTGGTTGTACGACACCTTGACCATGAACACCAGGACCTCGATGCCGAACAGCGCGCCGGCGAAGGAGAGCGCCGAGCCCCACTGACCCGCTCCGGTCTCCGTGCTGATCTTCCTGACGCCGGCCTCACGGTTGAAAAATGCCTGCGGCACGGCGGTGTTGGGCTTGTGGCTGCCGGCCGGGCTCACGCCTTCGTACTTGTAGTAGATGCGCGCCGGCGTATCGAGCGCCTTTTCCAGGCGCCGCGCGCGGAACAGCGGACTTGGACGCCACTGGCGATAGACCTGACGCACCGGCTCCGGGATCTGCACCTCACGCTCGGTGGTGACCTCCTGCATGATGAGCGACATGGGAAACAGCGGCGCCAGGTCGTCCGGCCCGATCGGCTTGAGCGTGCCCGGGTGCAGCACCGGCGGCGGCGGCGAAGGCAGGTCCGCCATCAGGTTGTACCAGTACTGCGGGATCTGGTTCTCGTTCAGGACGTACTTGATGCTGTCGGTCATGGCTGTCTCCTCGTTCTTTTCACTGCCGTGGCGTGCCCGCGGCTATCCTATCGAGCCACGGTCATTATAAGGCCGGCGCGCGCGCCGGCAGTCCTCATTGCAGCACGCTCAGCGCGGGAGATGACGTCAGCCGAGCGGCCGCTCCAGGGAGAAAAGCTGAGCTGCGGTCTCGCGGGTGCGGATCAGGTGCGGCCGTCCTCCGTCCACCATGACCTCGGCCGGGCGCGGGCGAGTGTTGTAGTTCGAGCTCATCGACATGCCGTACGCGCCGGCGGACATGACGGCGAGCAGATCGCCTGGCTGCAGCGCCAGGTCACGCTCGTGACCGAGGAAGTCGGCGCTCTCGCACACGGGACCCACCACCTCGTAGCGGCGGGGCGGTTCGGCGCGCGGCCGCAGCGGCCGGATGTCATGCCAGGCTTCGTACAAAGCCGGACGGATGAGGTCGTTCATGCCGGCATCCACCACCGCGAAGTTGCGCTCGTCGCCGGGCTTTAAGTACTCGACGCGGGTCAGCAGGACGCCGGCGTTACCCACCAGCGCCCGCCCGGGCTCGAGCAAGATGCGCTGAGGATAGCCGCGGAGCCGCTCCAAGAGCGCGCGCACAAAAGCGCCAGGCGACGGCGGTTGCTCATCCCGATAGCGGATGCCGAAGCCTCCACCCAGGTCGAGGTGATGGATGGCAATGCCACCAGCCGCGAGCCGGTCGACCAGCGTGAGCAGCCGGTCGAGGGCGTCGAGAAACGGCCGCACCTCGGTAATTTCGGAGCCGATGTGACAATCGACGCCCGAGATCGCGAGTCCAGGCAGGTGGCTCGCCTCGCGATACAGCTCGAACGCGTCTTCGAACGCCACGCCAAACTTGTCCTGCTTGCGCCCGGTGGAGATGTAGGGATGGGTTTGAGGGTCGACATCGGGATTCACGCGCAGGCTTACACGAGCCTTTTTGCCGGCGGCTTCGGCGAGTTGGCAAACGCGATGCAGCTCGGCTGGCGATTCGATGTTGAAGCTCAGAATGTCCGCATCGAGGGCTTGTCCGATTTCCTCCGCGCTCTTGCCGACGCCGGAAAATACGACCTTGCCCGGATCGGCTCCCGCCGCCAGCACGCGGGCGAGCTCGCCCCCCGAGACGATGTCGAATCCGCTGCCGAGCCGAGCGAACAGATCCAGCACCGCGAGGTTGGGATTGGCCTTGACCGAGTAGCAGATGAGGTGTGGATGCGGGCCGAACGCGGCGTCGAAACCGGCGAAGGCAGAGGTCAGCGCGGCACGCGAATAGACATAGCACGGCGTGCCAAACTCGCGCGCTACTGCGCTGAGCGCCACGCCCTCCATGCACAGCTCACCGCTGCGATAGGAGATGAAACTGGAAGAAGACTGATCCAAAGTGTTCGGCACCGCCGATGCGCGCCGCGCCCTCATCAGAGGAGCTGCACAGCCACGGTGTTCTATTGCTGCGGTTGCTGGGGTTGTTGCGCCTGTTGCGGCGGCTCCTGCTGCCCGGGCGGGCTCTCACGCTTCGAGGCATCACCCTGTTGCTGCTGTTGTTGCTCCTGCAGTTGCTGCTGCTGCTTTTCGCGCTGCTCGCGCTCCTCGAGACGCTTCTTGCGCTCCGCCATCTCCTTCTCCTGCTGCGGGGTCGGCAGGTACAGCGGACCTTTCAGGCCGCAAGCAGGCAGCAGGGCAACTGCGAGCAGCAAAACCGCCAGGGAACGCATGAGCAGGGCCGAACGCGGAGCAGTTGAGTGTAGCACGGCACGCCGGGAGTGCCCGTAGCGCGCCGCTCACAGGGCCATGAGATGCTGACTCACCGCGTCCAACTCGCGGCGCGCTGAGCTGTACTCGGGACACAAGCGCTCGACGATGCGCCAGAAGCGCGCCGAGTGGTTCATCTCCTTCAGATGGGCGAGCTCGTGCACGACCACGTAGTCCACGACGTGCGGGGCAGCCTGCATCAGACGCCAGCTCAACCGGACTTCGCGCTTGACGTTGCAGCTTCCCCAGTGGCGCCGGGCATTGGACAGAAACACGCGCGGCATCTCGACAGCGAGCCTCGCGCTGAAGTGCTGGACGCGGGTGTGGAAGTAGTGCAGGGCCTGGCGCCGGTACCACTTCACCAGGCTGGCGCGCACCTTGGCGGGATCGTGCGGTGCAGGCAGCGACAGCGACAGGACATCGCCGTCCTCGAGCTGCGCCAGCGAGTAGCCGTCTTGAGCCGAGAGAGCGACGCGCAGCTGTCGGCCGAGATAGTCCACCCGCTCGCCATCGCGCCATACGCGCTCTGTCGGCCCCTGCGATTCCCACGCCTCGAGCTTGCGCAGCACCCACGCCGCGGAATCCTGCAGAAAGCGGGCAACGTAGCGCTCGGAGGTGCGCCAGGGCACGCTGACGGTGAGGCCGCGCTCGTCCACAGTCAGCACGGCGCGGCGCCGGTTGATACTGCGCTTCAAGATAAAGTCGACGTCGCGCTCGCCCAGACGCGTGGTGCGTCGCTCGCTGCTCAGGCCGGCTGCCTGATGCGCGGAGCGGGCAGCCGCAGCGTTTCGTTCTCGATCCAGTCTTCGACTCTCCTGTTCAATTCTTCGGGCGTGAGGCCAGTCGGATCGATGGGCCGCCCGATGCTGACCGTGATCGTTCCGGGGAATTTCAGCACAGCGTTCTTGCGCCACAGCTGCCCCGCATTGTGGGCGATCGGCACCACCGGCGCACCGGTGCGCACCGCCAGCCACGCGCCGCCCACCTGGTATCTGCCGCGCTCGCCGGGTGCAATGCGGGTGCCTTCCGGAAAGATGACGATCCAGAAGCCCTGCGCAAGGCGGTCGCGCCCTTGCTCCAGGGTCTGCTTCAGCGCCTGCCTCGCCGCGCCGCGATCGATGGCGATCGGACTCATCATGGCCAGCCCCCAGCCGAAGAACGGCACGCGCAGCAGCGACCTGCGCAGGACCCACACCTGTGGCGGCAGGAACACCTCGAAGGCGATCGTCTCCCACGCCGACTGGTGCTTGGCCAGAACGATGCTGGGGCGGTGCGGGAGGTGCTCGAGGCCCCGTACCCGGTAATCGATGCCGCAGATCACTTTGGCGAGCCAGATGACCAGCCGCGACCACAGCGTGATCACGTGATAGCGCGTGAGGGGCTTGAACGGGAAAGTCAACAGCGAGACCACGGACCACACCACGGTCAGCACCGCTTGCACCAGGAGAAACGAGATCGAGCGCAGGATAACCAGCGCCGAGCTCATGCGATGATCGCCCGTGCCGCCTCGGCTAGGTCTCGGTACACTCGGGTACCGCTCGGGAGGCCGCCTCCGGCCTGCGTCTTTGCCCCCTTGCCGGTCAGAACGAGCATCGGCTGGGCGCCCGCGGTGGCGGCGGCCTGCATGTCGCGCAGCGAGTCACCAATGCCAGGCACACCGCCGAGATCGGCGTTGAAGCGCCGGGCGATGTCCTCGAACATACCGGGCTTGGGCTTGCGGCAATCGCAGTTCGCTTCGGCCGGATGGGGACAGTAGAACAGCGCGTCGATGCGTCCTCCCAGCTGCGCCAGCGCCTTGTACATCTTGGCGTTGATGGCGTTGAGCGCCGCCATGTCGAGCAGACCGCGTCCGATCCCAGACTGATTGGACGCAATCACCACGCGATAGCCGGCGTGGTTCAGCTTCGCGATGGCCTCGAGGCTACCGGGGATGGCGGTCCACTCCTCCGGGCTCTTGATGAACTGATCGCTGTCGACGTTGATGACGCCGTCGCGATCCAGAATGACGAGCTTCATGCTGCGCTGCCGGTCGAGACTCGACGCGCGAGATGTTACCGCAGACGGTGGACCTTGGCACCGAGTAGAGCGCGCGCCAAGGTGCGCGCGGTCCGATCGACTGCACATTGCTTACGCGAGAAGCGCTGGAACAGTTTCTGCTGCGCCGGCGTGAGCCCTAACATCGGGCGGTGGAACTTGTGAAGGGATTGTCACCCAGAGGCGCATGAGCGTAGACACCGATCTCAAGGCCGGGCTGATCCTCGAAGATCTCGGCCAACAGTTGTCCGACGCCGTCGTGGACTATCAGTTCGCCGGCGGCAGCCACAAGTTCCGAATCCGCCGCGGCGATGTGACGTACCAGGTGGATTTCCCCGAGCGGGTCCTGCTGGAGCACCAGATCCGCGACCTGGAGAAGCTCGTCCCAAAGATCATCGACCAGCTCATGGCGAGTGGTGCACCGCGCCGGATCACGGTCGGGGACAGCACGTTGCTCGGGACGCGCTCATCGCCGGCGAGGTCCCTCGCCACGAGCGAGGCTCCCGAAGCCGACTGAGCGCGGCATTCTCCTGGCCCTCATAGAGGGCCATCGAAACACCAGAACGCCATCCGCGCTGCTCCGGCCTGAACCTGGTCGCGAGAGCCGACACACAGTTTTTACAATGATTCGCTTCGCGCGCGCCTATCAATAGACTGGCGGCTCAAGAGCAATCCGTGTCTGCCCACGGCATCTGGCCATGTGGCCGAGTACGAGGCGGACCGGATGACGACTCAAGGAGACCGACTCATGCGAAGCGCATCTCAGCGCGGCCATCGCGACGTTTGTGCCGTGCGCGCGCCCTCTGGTGCCGTCCCCTACTCGGGAGCCCGGCCATGCTGAGCTCCAGGATTGGTCAGAGGTGGATCTTCCGCTCCAACTCGGGATGGCTGGGCGGGGACAAGCTCACCGACATTTCGGTGCTCACTGCCTGTTCCTGTTTCATGCTGCTCGGCTTGCTCATGCTGGCGCGCGTCGGAGCCGACGCCCTGCGCGCGGACACAGCCGCCAGCTGGCCCACTACCATCGGCACGGTCGTGGCGGTACAGGTCGACGAGCTGGACTACGCCGGCAGCACCTACTGGTACCCGAGGGTCGGATACCAGTACACGGTGCAGGGCCGGACCATCCTCAACACGCAGTTCACGCCCGGTCAGCAGCCGCACTGGCGCGACCGCGCCGATGCAGAGCACTTCCGGGAACGCTATGTGAATCGGACCGGGGTGGTGGTGTACTACAACCCGGACAACCCGAGCGAGGCCGTGCTGGAGCCTACGCCAGCCGGCCGCTCCGGGCCTATGCTGGGGCTGGGCCTGGCGCTGGTCGCTTTGAGCCTCTGGGGCCTCGCGCTCTACGATTGGCTGCGCTGACCGGGTGAGTCGCGCGCGGGCCTGCTCATGGTCCGCAATCGAACGGCGCCATCCCGGGCGGTTCCCCTCGCCGAGGGTTGCGGGGAAGGCGGCTCGTTGTTTGTTAGAATCCGCCGAACGAAAAGCAACCCCTGGCGATGACCCTCCCGCAGATCACGGCAGAAGGCGGCCGCTTCTCCGAACTGGCCCGCCAGCTTCTCGCGGCCCAGCCGACCATCGAGCACTGGCTGCGCGGCCAATGGCTGGAGCATTCGGCGCCGTTCTATGCGTCCGTCGATCTGCGCAACAGCGGCTTCAAGCTGGCACCGGTCGATACGAACCTGTTCCCGGGCGGCTTCAACAACCTCAATTCCGATTTCCTGCCCTTGTGCGTGCAGGCCGCGATGGCCGCGCTGGAAAAGATCTGCCCCGACGCCCGCGGTGCGCTCATCATTCCGGAGAATCACACGCGCAACATGTTCTATCTGCAGAACGTCGCGGCGCTTCGGGACATCCTGCGCCGCGCGGGCATGAAGGTGCGCATCGGCACGCTGATCCCGGAGGTGACCTCACCGCTCGTGCTGCCCCTGTCCGGGGGAGGTGAGCTGACGTTGGAGCCGCTGGTCAGAAAGGGCAACCGGGTCGGCCTGCACGAGTTCGATCCGTGCGTGGTGCTCCTCAACAACGATCTTTCGGCCGGCATCCCGGCCATTCTCGAGAATCTGGAGCAACCGGTCATCCCGCCGCTCTATGCGGGCTGGTCGACGCGCCTGAAATCCAATCATTTCGCCGCCTACCGGCAGGTCGCCCAGGAGTTCGGCGCGCTGCTCGGTCTGGACCCGTGGTTGATAGACCCGTACTTCGGCGCCTGCGGCGAGATCAACTTCCAGGAGCGCCAAGGCGAAGAATGCCTGGCCAGTCACGTGGACATGGTGCTGAGCCAGGTTCGGCGCAAGTACCAGGAATACAAGATCGACCTGGAGCCGTTCGTCATCGTCAAGGCCGACGCCGGCACCTACGGCATGGGCATCATGAGCGTGAAGGACCCGGCCGAGGTGCGCGATCTCAACCGCAAGCAGCGCAACAAGATGGCGGTGGTCAAAGAAGGTCTGCAGGTCACGCGCGTGATGGTGCAGGAGGGCGTGTACACGTTCGAGAGCGTGAACGACGCGTTCGCCGAGCCTGTCATCTATCTGATCGATCACTTCGTTGTGGGCGGCTTCTACCGCGTGCACACCGCGCGCGGTCGCGACGAAAGCCTCAACGCACCCGGCATGCAGTTCGTCCCGCTCGCCTTCGAGGACGCCTGCGTGCTGCCCGAGCCGGAGGCAATCCCGGAAAGCGGGCCAAACCGCTTCTACTGTTACGGCATCATCGCGCGGCTGGCCCTGCTCGCGGCCAGCCGCGAGCTCGAGCAGGCTGCCTTAGCCTACGAAGCCAGCGCGGGCGAACCGGGCGCAGCCCAGCCCCAGCCGCTGAAGGTCGCGCGCGGCTGAAGCCCGCGTCCGGCACGTCGTCGGCACAGCGCAGAGCCCGCGGATGAAGCTGGCCTTTATTCTCGATCCGCTGGACGACATCAAGACTTACAAGGATTCCTCCTACGCCATGATGCAGGAGGCGGCGCGGCGCGGACATGAGCTCTTCGTGCTGCAGCAGGAGGATATCCTGTGCCGCAACGGTGCGGTGAGCGGACGCGCCGCGGCGATCCAGCTCACTGGTGCAAAAACAGACTGGTACGCGCTGGAGGCGAGACGCGAGGTGCCGCTGGCGGCATTCGACGCGCTGCTGATGCGCAAGGATCCGCCGTTCGACATGGAGTACGTCTACAGCACGTACCTCCTGGAGCTGGCTGAAGGACAGGGGGCACGCGTCATCAATCGCCCGCGGGCGCTGCGCGATTGCAACGAGAAATTTTCCATCACGCGCTTCGTCTCCCTCACCGTTCCGACACTCGTCACCCGTCTGGAGAGCGAGCTGCGCGCCTTCCTCGAGGCGCAGGCCGACGTGGTCCTCAAACCTCTCGACGGCATGGGCGGGGCGTCCATATTCCGTCTGCAGCGCCAGGATCCCAACATCGGAGTGGTGATCGAAACGCTCACTCACTACGGCCGCCGTACGATCATGGCGCAGCGCTACATTCCGGACATCGTCGACGGCGACAAGCGCATCCTGCTGATCGACGGCGAGCCGGTGCCCTACGCGCTGGCGCGTATTCCGAAGCCGGGCGAAACGCGCGGAAACCTGGCGGCGGGTGCGCGCGGCGTGGTCCGAGAGCTGTCGGCGCGCGACCGCGAGATCGCGCGGACCGTAGGGCCGGTGCTGGCGCGGGAAGGGATGCTGCTGGTCGGCCTGGACGTGATCGGCGACTACCTCACCGAGATCAATGTCACGAGCCCGACCGGGATGCGCGAGATCATGGACCAGTCCGGGTTCGATGTGGCTGGCATGATGATCGACGCGGTGGAGCGGCGAAGCAAGAGTGACTAGCCGGCGCGGGGTAAAATCGCTGTTTCCTGGTCCGCGAACGCCTCGATGGTCGGAATCCTGATCGTTGCCCACGGTACGCTCGGCGAAAGCCTGATCCACTGCGCCAGCCACGTGCTGGGCAGCCGTCCGATGCAGCTCATGCAGATCGGCGTAACGGTGCACGACGACCCGCAGCTGCTGCTGCCGCAGGCGATCAAGCTGGTGAAGCAGCTCGATCATGGCGATGGCGTGCTGGTGTTGACGGATCTGTACGGCGCTACGCCCGCCAACTTGGCCGCCAAGCTCCTCGTCCCCGGTCAGGTGGAGGGCGTGGCGGGAGTCAACCTGCCGATGCTGGTGCGGGCTCTGACCTACCGCAAGGAGCCTCTGAAGGTGGTGGTGGGGAAGGCCATCTCCGGGGGGGTGGAAGGCGTGATGCAGATGCCGCCTGCAAGCCATGCAGCAACTGGAAGTTGAGATCGCCAACAAGCTCGGCCTGCACGCCCGCGCCTCGGCCAAGCTGACTCAGCTCGCTGCGCGTTACCAGAGCGAGGTCTGGCTGTCGCGCAACGGGCGCCGTGTCAACGCCAAGAGCATCATGGGCGTCATGATGCTGGCGGCGGCCCGGGGAACCACGGTCACCATCGAGACCAGTGGGCCCGATGAGCAGGAGGCGATGACCGCTCTGCTGGAATTGATCAAGGACAAGTTCGGCGAATCCGAGTGAACGGCGCTGCGATCACCCGAACGCGCGCATCGTGCCGCTGAGCTCCTATAGCTTCCTCGTCCCCTTCCATGTCCTTCACCATCCACGGCATCGGCGTCTCGGGCGGCATCGCCATCGGCCATGCTCACCTGCTGAGTCACACCGAGCTCGAGGTCGAGCACTACACCATCGGCGACGCGGAGGTCGGAGCTGAACAAGCCCGCTTCGATACGGCGATCGGCAGCGCACGCGGCGAGCTTGCGGCGCTGGCGGAGCACATCCCGGCGAACGCTCCGCCCGAGGTCGAAGGGTTCCTGAACCTGCACCTGATGATCCTGGGCGACAGCATGCTGTCGGAGGCCCCGCGCGCGCTGATCGCGACGCGCAAGTGCAACGCCGAATGGGCGGTGTCGCAGCAGGCGGAAGCGCTGCTCGAGCAGTTCGAGCGCATCGACGACGAGTACCTGCGCGAGCGCAAGAGCGACGTGGTGCAGGTGGTGGAGCGGGTGCTCAAGGCGCTCACTGGCCAGCCGCGAAACATTCCGGCGCCGCCGCACAAGGAAGAAGACAGCATCCTCGTCGCGCATGATCTGTCGCCGGCCGACGTGATCCTGTTCAAACAGCATCGCTATAGCAGCTTCGTCACCGACCTGGGCGGCGCCACCTCGCACACTGCGATCCTCGCCCGGAGCCTGAACATCCCCTCGATCGTCGCGCTGCATCACGCGCGTGCCCTCATCCGCGAGAGCGAGCTGCTGATCGTGGACGGCAGCAACGGGGTGGTGATCGTCAACCCCGACAAGCACGTGCTGGCCGAGTACAGGCTGCGCCAGGAGCAATGGCAACTCGAGCGGCAGAAGTTGAAGCGCCTCAAGACCACCCGCGCCGCCACCCTGGATGGAACGCGCATCGAGCTGCACGCGAATATTGAGCTGCCCGACGACGTGCCCGAGGCCAAGGAGAACGCCGCCGCTGGCATCGGCCTGTTCCGCAGCGAGTTCCTGTTCCTCAATCGCGATGAGCTGCCCTCGGAGGATGAGCAGTTCGAGGCCTACCGGAGAGTCGCGGTCGAGATGAACGGGCTGCCAGTGACGGTGCGCACGCTCGACCTGGGCGCAGACAAGAACCTGAACGACGCCGAGCGCGTCGCGCCCAATCCCGCGCTGGGGCTGCGCGCGATACGTCTGTGCCTGGCCGAGCCGCAGATGTTCCACCGCCAGCTGCGCGCCATTCTGCGCGCCTCGCACTACGGCAAGATGCGGCTGCTCATCCCTATGCTGTCCACTGTGCATGAGCTGAAGCAGACGCTGCACCTGCTGCAGGAGGCGAAGAACAGCCTGGATGCTGACGGCATCGCCTACGACCGCGACATCCCGGTGGGGGGCATGATCGAGATCCCAGCTGCCGCGCTGTCGCTGAACACCTTCACGCGTCGGCTGGATTTCCTGTCGATCGGCACCAACGATCTGATCCAGTACACCCTGGCGATCGACCGCACCGACGATGCGGTGGCGCATTTGTATGATCCGCTGCACCCGGCTGTGCTGCATCTGGTGGCGCATGTCATCCGCGGCGGCAACAAGGCTGGCATCCCGGTGACGGTGTGCGGTGAGATGGCCGGCGACGAGCGGCTGACGCGCGTCCTGCTGGGCTTCGGCCTGCGGCAATTCTCGATGCACCCGGCTCACCTCCTCACGGTCAAGCAGCAGGTTCTCAAATCCGACCTCGCGCAGGTCACGCAGCTCGCTGGACGCATGCTCAGGACGGAAGACCCGGACAAGGTGCGCGCCCTGCTGGAGCGCATGAACGCCTGACCAGCCAGTGCGAATCGACTCGGAACAGCTGACGCAGCACCTGACGCGCGGCACGCGGCCCCTGTACACGGTGCACGGGGAGGAAGCTCTGCTTGCCCTCGAAGCCGGCGACCTGATCCGCCGGCACTGCCACGAACGCGGCTACAGCGAGCGCGAGGTGCTGAGCGCCGAATCCGGCTTCGACTGGTCACAGCTGTTCGCGGCTGCCGATAGTCTGTCGCTGTTCGCGACCAAGCGCCTGCTGGAGCTGCGCATCCCCGGCGGCAAGCCGGGCAATGACGGCTCCGACGCGCTGCGCCGCTATGCCGCCCGCCTGCCGCCAGACACGGTAACGCTCATCTCGCTGCCCAAGCTCGACCGGACACAGCTCGCAAGCGGCTGGTTCGAAGCGCTCGACACGGCCGGCGTCGTGGTCGCAGCCAACCCGGTGACGCTCGCGCGCCTGCCCGCGTGGATCGCCGCGCGCCTCGCCCGGCAGGACCAACAGATCGACGATGAGACGCTTGCGTTCCTGGCGAGCCGCGTGGAAGGTAACCTGCTGGCAGCGCACCAGGAGGTGCAGAAGCTTGCGCTGCTCTTCCCGCCGGGCCGCCTGGATGCGGCGCAGGTGAGATCGGCCGTGCTCGACGTTGCGCGCTACGACGTGTTCAAGCTGGGTGAGGCGCTGCTCGCCGGCGACGCAGCGCGCTTCGTCCGCATGCTCGATGGACTGCGCGGCGAGGGCGCCGCCCCGGCGCTGGTCCTGTGGGCTCTGGCCGAGGAGGCGCGCGCGCTGCTGCATGTCGCTCGCGGGTTGAGCGCCGGCAAACCTCTGCCGCAGCTCATGCGCGAGGCACGGGTGTGGGGTGCCCGCGCGGAGTTGCTGCCGGCATCGGTCCGCCGCTTCGGCTCGCGCGAGCTGGAGGACGCGCTGCTGCACGCTGCACGCGTCGACCGCATGGTTAAAGGACTCGACCCCGGCGAGGCGTGGGTGGAGCTGTTGCAGCTCGGCCTGCGTCTTGTGCACCGGCCCGCTGAAGGGCGAGGCGCGCCAACGCCCGCTCTTGCGGTGCGCTGACCGCGCCGGTGTGGTGCCCCTGTCCCGAGGCCGGGGGGTACCTCGGTGCTCTCGGGGCGGCGTCGCCCGGAAGCGACCCGGACGGCGGCCCGCGACGGAATCGCGGTAGAATTTCTGTTTTGATCGTCGAACAGCCGATGGACATCCAATCCTACATGCACGGTGTCGGCCGTGAAGCCAGGAAGGCCTCTCAGGCCATGGCACGCGCCGATACGGCGGCCAAGAACCACGCGCTGACGGGCATGGCCGCCGCCATCGAGCGCGAGGCGGAGCGGCTGCTCAACGCCAACGCACATGATCTGGATGCCGCTCGCACCAAAGGGCTCGCGCCGGCTCTGCTCGATCGGCTTACGCTGAGCCGCAAGGGTGTGGCGTCCATGGCAGAGGGGTTGAGGCAGATCGCGCGCCTTCCCGATCCGGTCGGCGAAGTGAGCGAGCTCAAGTATCGGCCGGCGGGATTCCAGGTCGGGCGTATGCGCGTTCCGCTCGGCGTGGTGGGCATCATCTACGAAGCCCGGCCGAGCGTCACAGCTGACGCAGCGGGGTTGTGTCTCAAGGCGGGCAACGCCGCGATCCTGCGCGGCGGCTCGGAGGCGCTCGAATCTAACCAGGCGATCGCAGCGTGCGTGCACGAGGGCCTGCGCGCCGCGGACCTTCCGGCTGCTGCGGTGCAGGTTGTCGAAACGACCGATCGCGCGGCGGTTGGCGAGCTCCTCAACATGAAAGAATACGTCGACATCATCGTGCCACGCGGCGGCAAGGGGTTGATCGAGCGCGTGTCGGCGGAATCCCGCATTCCAGTCTTGAAGCATCTCGACGGCGTGTGCCACGTCTATATCGACCGGCTCGCCGATCCGGACAAAGCCATCCGCATCGCAGACAACGCCAAGACGCAGCGCCTCGGCACCTGCAACACGATGGAAACCCTGCTGGTGCACCGGGACATCGCCGCGCGAGTGTTGCCCGCGCTGTGCCGCATTTACCTCGACAAGGGCGTCGAGCTGCGCGGCGACCCGCGCGCCCGCGCCATCATCCCGCAGATGCACGAGGCCTCCGAGGAAGATTGGTATACGGAGTACCTGGCGGCGATTCTGGCGGTACGCGTGGTCGACGATCTCGATCAGGCTATCGAGCACATCCGCGTCTACGGATCGCAGCATACCGATGCGATTGTGACCGAGGACTACGGTGCAGCTCGCCGCTTCCTGCGCGAGGTCGACTCCAGCTCGGTCATGGTGAATGCATCGACCCGGCTCGCCGACGGTTACGAGTACGGGCTGGGCGCGGAGATCGGCATCTCCACGGACAAGCTGCATGCGCGCGGGCCAGTGGGGCTCGAGGGCCTGACCTCGCAGAAATACATCGTGCTCGGAGACGGCCACATTCGCGAGTAGCGCTGACCGTGCGGCACTGGGCCGGCTGCCGCACAGAGCACCCCCTTCGACAGGCACCGCAGGAGCGGGATCGCAATGAGCAGCGTGATCGAGGTCAAGGTCCCCGACATCGGGGACTTCAAAGACGTGCCAGTGATCGAAGTCCTGGTCAAGGCCGGCGACAGCATCAAGCAAGAGGACTCGCTGGTAACTCTCGAGTCCGACAAGGCGACCATGGAAGTGCCGGCGCCCGAAGCCGGTGTGGTCAAGGAGCTGCGGGTCAAGCTGGGCGACAAGGTCTCGCAGGGTTCCGTGATCCTGCTGCTGGAGTCCGACGGCACCCGCGCGCCGGCGCCCAAGGCGGAAGCACCCGCTCCTGCGATTGCGCCATCCGCGCCACCCGCAGCGCCGGCCCCCGTCTCCGCCGGGCCGCGTCCAAGCGGCGACTACGATGCCGACGTCATCGTGCTCGGCTCCGGTCCCGGCGGCTATACCGCCGCCTTCCGCGCCGCGGATCTCGGCAAGAAAGTCGTCCTGATCGAGCGCTACACGGATCTCGGCGGCGTGTGCCTGAACGTCGGTTGCATCCCGTCGAAGGCGCTGCTGCACGCTGCGCGCGTGTTGACCGAGGCGCAGGAGATGTCCCACTTCGGCCTCAAGTTCGAAGCGCCCAAGATCGACCTGGCTGCCCTGCGCGCCTGGAAGGACGGCGTGGTGGGGAAGGGCACAAAGGGCTTGGCGGGTCTCGCCAAGCAGCGCAAGGTTCAGGTCATCACGGGGTCCGCGAAGTTTGCCTCTGCGCACACACTCGAGGTGCAGACCAGCGACGGAAAGAGGACGGTTTCTTTCGATTACGCCATCATCGCGGCGGGCTCTCAATCGGCCCGCCTTCCAGGGTTCCCCTACGACGACCCGCGTCTGCTCGACTCGACCAGCGCGCTCGAGCTGGAGGACATCCCCAAGCGGCTGCTCATCATCGGCGGCGGCATCATCGGCCTGGAAATGGCAACAGTGTACGACGCGCTCGGCTCTTCCATCAGTGTCGTCGAGTTGCTCGACGGCCTGATCCCGGGCGCGGATCGCGACATCATCCGGCCGCTGCACAAGCGCATCGAGAAACGTTACGAAGCGATCTGGCTCAAGACCAAAGTGACCCGGCTCGAGGCGACTCCGCAGGGGCTCAAGGCCACGTTCGAAGGCGAAGGCGCGCCACAGCCGCAGGTCTACGACCGCGTTCTGCTCGCAGTCGGGCGACGCCCCAACGGCAAGGCGATCGCCGCAGACGCAGCAGGCGTGCTGGTGAACGAGCGCGGCTATATTCCCGTGGATCGGCAGATGCGCACCAACGTGCCGCACATCTTTGCCATCGGCGACATCGTGGGCGAGCCCATGCTGGCGCACAAGGCCACCTACGAGGGCAAGCTCGCCGCCGAGGTCATCGCCGGCCACCGCACCGCGTTCGACGCACGTACGATCCCCTCGGTGGCATACACCGATCCCGAAGTCGCCTGGATGGGGCTCACGGAGACCATGGCCAAGGCGCAAGGCATCGAGATCGAGAAAGCGACGTTCCCCTGGGCTGCCAGCGGCCGCGCACGCGCCACGGCACGGGAAGAAGGACTGACCAAGCTGATCTTCGACAAGCGCTCGCGCCGGCTGCTGGGAGCGAGCATCGTCGGACCCAACGCCGGCGAGCTGATTGCCGAGACCGTGCTGGCGCTGGAGATGGGCGCCGATGCCGACGACATCGGGTTGACCATCCATCCGCATCCGACCCTGTCGGAGACTGTCTTCTTTTCGGCCGAGATCGCCGAGGGCAGCATCACCGATCTGTATATGCCCAGGAAGTAAGCCCGGGCCGTCACATGTCCGACCTGTTCATAGCCTCGGTCACTCCACCCGGCGCGCTGAGCGAGCCTGCGCACTGGTTCCTGTTCCAGGGGAACCAGATCCTGGTGCGCCGCGACCAGAGCGGCGCGGCGATTCCCCTTATCGCTCATCCCGACGAGCTCGGACTGGAGGCTCTGCGCACGCAATACCTGGGCACGCTTGGGCGACGCCACTGCTTCGGCGGGGAGTGCGCAGCCGACGCTCCCGCTCCGCACGGCCTCACGTGGTCCGGGCTGCGCGCGCTGTTCGGCGCGCTCGACGACGTCACGTTCGGTCTCGCCGGGCGCGCCTTTCAGATCATGGACTGGGACCGTTCGCATCTGCACTGCGGGCGCTGCGGGACGCCGACGGTCGTCAAGCCGGGGGAGCGCGCGCGCGAGTGCGCGAGCTGCGCTCAAACCCACTACCCGCGCATCGCACCCGCGGTGATGGCACTCGTGCAGTGCGGCGACCAGCTCCTTTTGGCGCGCTCACCTCACTTTGTGCCAGGCATGCACAGCGCGCTGGCCGGCTTCGTCGAGCCCGGCGAGAGCCTGGAGCAGTGCCTGGTGCGGGAAGTGAAAGAGGAAGTCGGTGTGGAGGTTGCCAATCTGCGCTACTTCTCGAGCCAGTCGTGGCCCTTCCCGCACTCGCTCATGATCGCATTCAACTGCGACTGGGTGGCGGGCGAGATCACGCCCGATCCGACCGAGATCGAGGCCGCCGGCTGGTTCGGCCTGGACAATCTCCCGCTGCTGCCGAACAAGATCAGCATCGCACGCCGGCTGATCGACACCACAATAGCCAGAATGAGGGCCGGCATACCGGTGACCTGATGCTCGCCAGGACGAGAACCTAGGTTCTAGAGAGGAGGAGGCAATGCTCAAGATCTGGGGACGGAACAACTCCGTCAATGTGCAGAAGGTACTCTGGTGCTGCGAGGAACTGGGCCAGCAGTACCAGCGCCTCGATGCCGGCGGCAGCTTCGGAGTCGTCAACACCCCGCAATACCGTGCGTTGAACCCGAACGGGCTGGTTCCCACCGTCGAGGACGGCCCATTCGTGCTGTGGGAATCGAATGCGATCGTGCGCTATCTCACCGCCAAGCACAGCGCCGGCAAGCTGTGGCCCGAAGACCTCAAGGCGCGGGCTGAGGCCGACAAGTGGATGGACTGGCAGATCGCCATGTTCTGGCCCACGTTCCGTCCCCTGTTCTGGAATCTGGTGCGCACCCCGGTTGACCAGCGCGATGAGCAGGCGATCGAAGAATCGCGTCTCAAGACCGCCGAAGTACTGGGCTGTCTCGACGCGCATCTGAAGAACCGCGCGTTCGTCGCCGGCGATGACCTCACCATGGGCGACATCCCCATGGGCTGCGCGATCTGGCGCTGGATGGCCCTTCCGGTCGAGCGGCCGGCGCTCGCTAACCTGCAGCGCTGGTTCGAGGCGCTACGCGAGCGCGCGCCGTACAAGAGCGTGGTCATGCTGCCCGTGACGTGAGCACGCGGGCGCCGCAGCTAGTCTGATTCGGGTGGCTAGGATTGGAGGGGCGGTACTGCGGCCCCCGAAGGAATGCGCTCTCCAACCGTGGTCATGCGGCGCAGAATGCGCACGTCGTTGATCCAGTCGAAGTCGGTCGCGCTGTGCAGCAACGCACGGTTGTCCCAAATCACGAGATCGCGCGCACGCCAGCGGTGGCGGTAGACGTACTGCGGCTGAGTGGCCTGGGCGACGATACGCTCGATCAGCGCGCGGCCTTCCTCCAGCGGCAGTCCGCGGACGTGGGACGCATGCTCACCGAGATAGATGCACCTGCGCCCGGTTTCCGGATGCATGCGTACGATCGGCCATTCGGCCGGCGGCGCGTTGCGCTTCTGTTCTTCGCTCATCTGTCTGCGGGCATCGGTCCGGCGCCGTGAATAGTCGAGGTCGTGGACCGCCACCAAAGGACCCAGGTAGCGCTTGTCCGCCGCGGACAGGCCCTCGTACGCCGCGTACATGTTGGCATACAGGGTATCGCCTCCTGTCGCCGGAACTTTCAGGGCGTGTAGCGAAGTGACCAGGCCGCGCTCCTTCGCCCAGGAGCCGTCGGAATGCCACACCCGGGCGCCCGGGTCCGGGTGCTCGCCCTTGGGACGGCCGCTTGCGTCGAGGTTCGTAATCCAGAAGATCTCGGGTCTGCCGCTGTGGCGGTACTGATCCAGCACGTGCACCTGCAGCTTGCCCCAGTGGCGCGCGAACTCGAGGTGCTGTTCGTCGTCGAGACTCTGGTCGGGAAAGACCAGCACTTGATGGCGCAGCAGCGCGCGATGCAGCTCGGCGAGCGTCTCTGCCGGCAGCGGCTTGCTCAGCTGCAGCCCAACCACTTCGGCCCCGACGGGGCCGGTCTGAGCGCGGATGGAGAATGCTTGTGACATGCTGGCAGTGAGGTATCAACGACGCGTGTCAGCATACCAAACCAGGCGCGCTGGCGCGTCGAGCGCGAGCGGCGAATCGCGGCGGCCTAGTGCGCCGGAGGCGAAACACCCGGCGAGGTGCTTCCCTCAGCGACGGCGCGGAAATAGTCGTAGATGCCGTCTGCGTTCTGCGCCGCCCCGGGAATGCTCCTGTAGGGCGGCATGCCGTGTTCCGGATCGCCGTCGAGGAACATGCGCACGAAGTCCGCGCGCGAGCGCGACCGTGCCGAGTCGATCAGCGACGGGCCGGCACCGCCGCGGTAGTCCGTTCCATGACAACGCGCGCAATCGAGCTCGCGCACGAGGCGTCCGGCATCGACCATGCGGCGATGCGCCTGCGCCCGTCTCACCACCGATTCGAGGTCGTCAGCGTCATTGTCCGGCGCACCCCACAGCGGCGGCACGCAAACCGTCATCAGCAGGAGGCAGAAGTGAGCTGCAGCGCTGGGTCGCCTCACACCAGCTGTGACGCCGATCAGGGCGCGCGGTCGGGAATCCGGGCGACGTCGGCGAGCCACACGGTCGCTTCGCTGTCGCTCGGCGCACGATAGTCGCTGCGCGGCGAGAGGGAGCCGCCGGAACCAACTTTCGGTGCGTTGGGGATGGCGCTGCGCTTGTATTGAGCGAACTGGAAGAAGCGCCGGACGAACACGGCGAGCCACTTCTTGATGTCGCCGATCGCGTACTGGTTGCGCCGGTCCGCCGGAATATCCGGCCAGTTTCCCACGCGCCGCTCGCGCCACGTGCACCAGGCCATGAACGCCACCTTGGCGGGCAGGAAGCCGAAGCGCAGCGTGTAGTACAGATGAAAGTCCTGCAGCTCATAGGGACCGACCACCGCCTCCGTGCTCTGCCCGGGCTCCATCTCGCTCTTCCCCGGCACCAGCTCCGGGGAGATCGGCGTGTCGAGCACGTCCTGCAGCACCGCGCTCACCTGCGGACCGAGCTGATTGGTGCGGGCCACGTAACGGATCAGATATTGGATCAGCGTCTTGGGCACGCTTGCGTTGACGTGGTAGTGCGCCATGTGATCGCCCACGCCATACGTGCACCAGCCGAGTGCAAGCTCGGATAGATCGCTTGTACCGACCACGGGGGCGTTGTGGACGTTCGCCAGTCGGAACAGGTGACTGGTACGCTCGCCGGCCTGCACATTCTCGAAGGTGACGTCGTACACCGGCTTGCCCTCGGCGAACGGGTGGCCAATGTCCTTGAACATCTGCAGGCAGCTTGGCCGGATGTCCACTTCGTACGCAGTGGCTCCAACGGCAGCCATCAACCGGCGCGATTGATCCAGGGTGCGCTCGCTGGTGGCGAAGCCGGGCATGGTGTAAGCGAGGATGTTGCGTCTGGGCAGGCCCATCACATCCATCGCGCGTGCACAGACAATCAACGCCTGGGTCGAATCCAGACCGCCCGAGATCCCGATCACCACCTTGTCCGAGCTCATCGCCTTGAGGCGCTTCACCAGGCCCTGCACCTGGATCTCGTAAACTTCGTGGCAGCGTTGATCGCGCGTGGCCGGATCAGCCGGCACGTAGGGAAAGCGCTCGTAGCTGCGTTCCAGAGGCAATGCCCCGGCCGCGGGCAGCGCGAGTGAGAACGGTACATGGCGGAAGCCCGCTACGACATCGGCATGGCGCGCCACGGACTGGCCAAAGCTGTTCATGCGCATGCGGTCCTGCGCGATGCGGTCGAGGTCGATGTCTCCGGTCACGAGGTGGGACGTGTACTCGAAGCGTTCGGTCTCGGCCACATGCGAGCCGTTTTCGTAGATCAGCCCGTGCCCGTCCCAGGCCAGGTCGGTGGTGGACTCGCCGTAGCCCGCCGCGCAGTACAGATACGCAGCCATGCAGCGGGCGGATTGGTTATTGACCAGCTCGCGCCGGTAGTCGTCCTTTCCTACGGTGATATTCGACGCAGACAGATTGATCAGGACCGTAGCCCCGGCCAGAGCGGCCTGGGAAGACGGCGGGATGGGTGTCCACAGATCCTCGCAGATCTCGACGAACAACGTGAGCAGCGGCTGCTCCGAGGCTTGAAAAATGAGGCGGGTGCCGAACGGCACGCCGCTCTGCCCGCACAGATCGATCGACTCGCGCGCGCAGTAATCGCCCGGCGTGAACTGGCGCAGCTCGTAGAACTCGCGATAGTTAGGCAGGTACGTCTTGGGTGCCAGTCCCAGCAGCTTGCCGTCCGCGATCACCGCAGCGCAGTTGTACAGCAGTCCGTCCACCTGCAGCGGAACGCCGACGACCGCCACCAGCGGGATGCCCCGCGAAGCTTCGAGGACCTGCTGCAGCGCGGCCCTGGAGGCATCCAGCAAGGCCTGTTGATGGAACAGATCTTCACACGAGTAGGCCGACAGACCGAGCTCGGGAAACACGGCGAGCACCGCGCGCCGCTCGGCCGCCTGCTGCATGAGCGCGATGGTCTGCGCAGCGTTGAACGCCGGATCGGCGACTCGCACCTCGGGAATCGCCACCGCAGCGCGGATGAAGTTGTGCGTGTACAGGTTGAAGAAAGACACTTCCTGGATCCGTAGCGATGCGTGTGAGTCGAAATTGTGCGCGTTTGCAGGCGCTCGCGGCAGTCAGCTGTCCGAGCGCCCTGGGCCGGTGTAGAACTGGGGCCACTTCGCCTTGACCAGCGGACCGTCGGAGCGGTAAGCATGACACGAGTCGAGCAGGAGCGGACGAGAAGCCGGCTCGCGCTGCACGCGCGCGGGGTAGATGGTCTGGAATGCGGTGGTCGCAACCGGACCGAGCAGCTCGACGAGATGCGTGCATCCCTTGACGCCGCCCAGCAGCGTGCGCGTCTTGAGCGTCCAGCCGGGGGCGATGCGCAGCCCCACCAGCGCCTGAAAGCTGCCGGTGATATCGCCGCACACGGCGTAAGGGCCGAAGTCGGTCTTGGCTTCGACCGCATGCACCACCAGATCCGTATCCACGGTGAGCCGGATCCACATCTCGTGCAGGGCCTCGCCAGCGCGGATGGCGCCGCCCCGCTCTGCGTTGGGAATGTCGAACGGCTTGGTGTCGACCAGGTGGCCTTCGATGTCCCAGCGGCCGTCATCGCGCAGGTAGCCCCGGCACTCGACGCGGCGATGGTGCATGGGCTGTCTTGATACGGGTTGTGTCAGTGGCATCTTCTCGCTTCGAAAAATAGAAGCGCACCGCCGAATGCGGATTGCTTCGTGTCCCTTCGCGGTTTGTGCGGCTAGCTCAAATCGAATCGTGCGAGCGCGTGCGCTGCGCGACGCGCGCGAGCGTGGCGAGCTTCTGCTCTGGCGTCATCTCCAGCCATTCCGCAATCTCCTGCAGCGTACGCCCGCACCCGCGGCACAGCCCGGACTCGGGATCCATCTGGCACACGTTGCGGCACGGAGAAGGGACCACCGCCGGCGGCAGGCTCATGCGGTCTCACCTTCCTTGGCGGCGCGGCGAGTGGCCTTGGCCGCGAGCGCCCGACCCGCCCGGGATACGCTCGGCCTGCCGAGCGCACCGCAGATGAACTGCGCCGCCTGCAGCAATCTGCTCATATCGACGCCGGTTTCGATTCCCAATCCATCCAGCATGTATAGCACGTCCTCGGTGGCCACGTTGCCGGTGGCGCCTGGGGCGTAGGGACAGCCACCCAGCCCGGCCACGGAGCAGTCGAAGCACGCCATGCCCAGCTCGAGCGAGGCGAAGATGTTGGCGAGCGCCTGGCCGTAGGTATCGTGGTAGTGGCCGGCGAGCTGCTCCACCGGAACGCGGCGCGCCACCGTCTCGATCAGGCGCTTGCTCTTGCCTGGTGTACCGACGCCGATGGTGTCGCCCAGAGAGATCTCATAACAACCCATGTCGAGCAAACGCCCGGCAAGCTCGGCCACAACGCCAGGGTCGACCTCTCCCTCGAACGGGCATCCCAGGACTACCGAGATATAGCCGCGCACCTTGACGCCCGAGGCAAGCGCCGTCTTGCACACGGGCACAAAGCGTTCGAGCGACTCGGCGATCGAGCAATTCGTGTTGCGCCGGGAGAAAGCCTCGGTGGCGGCACCGAAAACAGCGACTTCCCGCGCCTGCGACGCGAGCGCGGCCTCGAGGCCTTTCATGTTAGGCACGAGCACGGGGTAGCTCACTCCAGCCTTGCGCTTGATGCCGCCCATGACCTGAGCGTTGTCTGCCATCTGCGGCACCCACTTGGGCGATACGAAGCTCGTAGCCTCGATCACCGGCAGACCCGCATCCGACAACCGGTCTATCAGCTCGATCTTCGCCGCGGTGGAAACCGTGCCTGGCTCGTTCTGCAGCCCGTCGCGTGGGCTCACGTCGACCAGCTTCACCCGTTTGGGCAGATTCATCGCCATCACTCCTGTTCGGCCTCGAAAGCGATGAGCTGGTCGCCTTCCTTGACCTGTTCGCCAGGTGCAAAGCGCACGCGCGCCACGCGCCCTGCCATCGGCGCAACGATGGTGTGCTCCATCTTCATCGCTTCGATGATCATCAGCGCGCGGCCCGGCTCGACCGCTTCTCCCTCTTTCACCAGCACTTCGATGACGCTCCCCGGCATCGGCGCCGTGAGCCGCCCGCCGGCTTCCTCATCCTGTATCGTCTCGAATTCGCACACCTGCAGTCGATGCGCGACGCCCGCGACGAAAACCGTCAGCTCACGGTCGCTGCGCACGACGTTTGCGTGCACGCGCTCGCCATCCAGCTCGGCCACCAGGCCGCCATCCGGCGAGCGCTCGGCGTGCGCCAGCAGTTTTGCTCCGGGCAGCTCGAGCTGCAGCGCGTCGCGCCGGTAGTGCGCAGTGACCGACACTTCGTGTGCGCCATCCAGGAAGACGAAAGTGTGATGGTTATCCTGGTTGAGCCGCCAGCCGTCGCGCAGGTTCCAGGGCGAGAAGGAATCGCCCGACTCGCGCGCTGCGGCACGCGCCGCCTCGTCGATGCTCATCAGCTCGGACAGCACGGCCAACGCCAATACCCGATCGGGTGCCGGTTGGGGCTCGGGTATCAGCTGCGTTCGATAGCGCCCGATGAAGCCGGTGTCCACTGCGCCTGGCTCACCGTCGGCGGCGGCAAACGCCGGGTGCGCGCCGATAGCCGACAGCAAAGCGAGATTGGTCGCAACACCCGCCACTTCGCATTCGGCCAGCGCGCTGCGCAGCCGCCGCAGCGCGGCCGGGCGGTCCTCATCCCAACAGATGAGCTTGGCGATCAAGGGATCATAGTGCACGCCGATATCGTCACCCTGGCGCACACCCGTGTCCACGCGCACGTGAGCGGAGTTTTGCGGGAGGCGCAGATGTACGATGCGGCCTGCGGCGGGCACGAAGCCGCGCAGCGGATCCTCCGCGTAGATGCGCGCTTCGACGGCATGGCCGCCGATCTTCAGCTGTTTCTGCGCGAGCGGCAACGGCTCTCCGGTCGCGACCCGCAGCTGCCATTCCACCAGGTCGAGGCCGGTGATCCGCTCGGTCACCGCGTGCTCGACTTGCAGACGCGTGTTCATCTCCATGAAGTAGAACTCGCCCGCCTCATCCACGATGAACTCGATCGTGCCCGCATTCACGTAACCCACGGCACGCGCGGCCGCGACCGCGGCAGCACCCATCTGGCGGCGCTGGGCTGCACTCATTCCACGGGCTGGCGCCTCCTCCAACACTTTCTGATGCCGGCGCTGCACCGTGCAGTCGCGCTCGAACAGGTGCAGCGTGTTGCCCTGGCTGTCGCCAAACACCTGCACTTCGATGTGGCGCGCCTGCGCGAGATACTTCTCCAGCAGCACGCGGTTGTCGCCGAAGCTCGACGCTGCCTCGCGCTGGGCCCCGGCGAGGGCGTCCTTGAGCTGCCCGGCGGACTCGACCACACGCATTCCCTTGCCGCCTCCTCCGGCTGAAGCCTTGATGAGCAGCGGGTAGCCGATTTTGTCGGCCTCGCGCTGCAACGCTTGCAGCTCCTGCGCGTCGCCGTGATAGCCGGGCACGACCGGCACGCCCGCTTTGGCCATGATGTCCTTGGCGGCGCTCTTCGAGCCCATGGCGCGGATGGCGTCGGCGGGAGGGCCAACGAAGACGATGCCCGCTTGCTCGCAAGCTCGAGCGAAACCGGCGTTCTCGGACAGAAAACCGTAGCCGGGATGGATCGCCTGCGCGCCGCAGGCCCGCGCGGTTTCGACAATGCGGTCGGCACGCAGATAGCTCGCGCGGGCAGGCGCGGGTCCGATTCCGTAGGCCTCGTCACACTGCTCGACATGCAGCGCTCGTGCGTCGGCCTCGGAGTACACCGCAACCGTGCGAATGCCGAGGCGCTTCGCCGTGCGCGCGATGCGGCAGGCGATCTCGCCACGGTTGGCTATGAGGATCTTGTCGAACACCTAAAGCCTTGAACCACAGAGACACGGAGAGCACGGAGAACACCGACAACAACAGCAACCGCCCCTCTTTCCAATGAAGACTGTGCAGCGTAAACGCGCTGCGTGCTTGCTCACTCGATTTGGCATTTCTCTGTGCTCTCTGTGTCTCCGTGGTTCATTCTTTCGATTTGACCCAGTTCGGAGACCGCTTGTCGAGGAACGCAGCGATGCCTTCCTGCCCCTCCGGGCTCACACGGATGCGGGCAATCCGCGCCGCCGTCTCTTCGGCCAGGACCTGATCGATGCGCCGGCCCGTCACATGCGCGATCAGGTCTTTGGCGGCTGCGATCGCCCTCGGCCCGCCTTTCAGCAGCTCTGCAAGAATCCCCTCGACCGCGGCATCCAGGTCAGCGTCGTCCACCGCGCCATGCACCAGGCCGATACGCAACGCCTCGCGGGCGTCGAACCGCTCCGCGGTCAGGAAATACCGCCGCGCATTCCGGCTGCCGATGGCGGCGACGACATACGGGCTGATCACCGCCGGGATCAAGCCGAGGCGCACCTCGGACAGCGAGAATGTGGCGGCCATCCCGGCCACGGCGATGTCGCAGCATGCCACCAGCCCCACGCCGCCGCCGTAGGCGGCACCTTGCACGCGGGCGATAGTCGGCTTGCTCATCGCATCCAGGGTGCGCATCAGGCTCGCCAGCGCTACTGCGTCCCGGATGTTGTCCGCCTCCGAATAGTGCGCCACGCGTTTCATCCAGTTGAGATCGGCGCCAGCGGAAAAGCTCTTGCCGCGTGCGGCCAGCACGACAGCGCGCACAGCCGCATTGTGGTCCGCGTCGCGCAGCTTGTGTGTCAGCTCCGCGATGAGATGGTCGTCGAACGCGTTGTGCACTTCAGGTCGGTTGAGCGTGATCGTGGCGGTCCCGGTCGAGCTCAAACTCACGTCAACCAGCTGCGGTTTCGCCGACATCGCTACATCCGGAACACGCCGAAGGAAGTCTTCTCCACCGGCGCGTTGAGGCTCGCTGACAGCGCGAGCCCCAGCACGCGCCGCGTTTCCAGCGGGTCGATCACGCCATCATCCCACAGGCGTGCGCTCGCATAGTAGGGATGGCCCTGCGTTTCATACTGCTCGAGGATGGGCGCCTTGAAGGCCCCTTCTTCTTCCTTGCTCCAGGCCTTGCCCGATTTCTCCAACCCTTCGCGCTTCACCGTCGCCAGCACGGCAGCGGCCTGCTCGCCTCCCATCACCGAGATGCGGGCATTGGGCCACATCCACAGAAACCGCGGTCCGTAGGCACGACCACACATGCCGTAGTTGCCAGCGCCGAAGCTGCCGCCGACGATGAGCGTGAACTTGGGCACCTTCGCGCAGGCGACCGCCGTGACCATCTTGGCCCCGTCCTTGGCGATGCCGCCGGCCTCGTATTTCTTCCCGACCATGAACCCGGTGATATTCTGCAGGAAGACGAGTGGAATGCCGCGCTGGCTGCACAGCTCGATGAAGTGCGCGCCCTTGAGCGCCGACTCGGAGAACAGGATGCCGTTGTTGGCCACGATGCCGACGGGATAGCCGTGCAGGTGTGCGAAGCCGCACACCAGAGTGCTGCCGTACAGCGGCTTGAACTCGTCGAGCTCGCTGCCATCCACGATGCGCCCGACGATTTCGCGCACCTCGAACGGCTTGCGGGCATCGGCGGGTATCACGCCATACAACTCGGCGGGGTCGAGCGCCGGCTCGCGCGGCTCGCGGGTCTCGAGCTCCACGCACTTGCGGCGATTCAGGTGAGCCACGATGCGCCGCGTCGTCTGCAGCGCGTGCAGATCGTTGAGTGCGTAGTGATCGGCCACGCCCGATACGCGCGCGTGGACGTCGGCTCCACCCAGCTCCTCGGCCGTCACGATCTCGCCGATCGCGGCTTTCACCAGCGGGGGGCCGCCGAGAAAGATGGTGCCTTGGTTGCGCACGATGACCGCTTCGTCGGACATCGCCGGCACGTAGGCGCCGCCGGCAGTGCAGGAGCCCATCACCACCGCGATCTGCGGAACGCGCTGCGCGGACAGATTGGCCTGGTTGTAGAAGATGCGGCCGAAGTGCTCGCGGTCGGGGAAGACCTCGTCCTGGTTGGGCAGGTTGGCGCCGCCAGAATCCACCAGATAGATGCAGGGCAGGCGATTTTGTTGCGCGATCTCCTGCGCCCGCAGGTGCTTCTTGACCGTGATCGGGAAATACGTGCCGCCCTTCACCGTCGCGTCGTTGGCCACGATCACGCATTCCCTGTCGCTCACCCGGCCGATGCCCGTGATGATGCCTCCCGACGGCACCTGGTTGTCGTACATGTCCCAGGCCGCGAGCTGCGACAGCTCGAGGAACGGCGAGCCCACGTCGAGCAGGGTGCGTACGCGCTCGCGCGGCAGCAGCTTGCCGCGGGAAAGATGCTTCTCGCGCGCCGCCTCGCCGCCGCCCTGCGCGACGATCGACACTTTGTCGCGCAGATCGGCGACCAGGCGCTGCATGATGCCGGCGCTCGCCTGGTAGGCCGCGCTGCGTGCATCGAGCTTCGAGGTGATGACCGGCATGCTGTAGGGACCGTCCGGAGTATTCCGCGCGCGCGGGTTCTACGTGGTCTCGGCGGTGAGCCAGCGCTCCACCGGCGGCGCGCGATAGCGCTGCATCGCATCGAGCAGCGCTTCGGGCTCGGATTCCGCAATCACCATCGCACGGTTGCGTGGCTGCAGCAGCTGTTCGGCCACCGCGTGATCGAACAGCGCGAGGAGTCCCGCGTAATAGCGCTTTACGTTGAGCAGGCCACAGGGCTTGCCGTGCAGGCCGAGCTGAGACCAGGTCAGGACTTCGCAGAATTCCTCGAAAGTGCCGAAGCCGCCCGGAAGGGCAACGAAGCCATCGCTCAAGTCGGCCATCAGCTGCTTGCGTTCATGCATGGTCTGCACGATGCGCAAATCCGTCAGACCCTCGTGGGCCATTTCCCGGCGTTTGAGGGCGTGCGGAATGACGCCAACGACCGCGCCTCCGGCCTCGAGCGCCGCGTCGGCGAGGGTACCCATGAGCCCCACGCGCCCGCCTCCATAAATGACTTTCACGCCGCGCTCGGCCAGCAAACGGCCCAGGCGGCGTGCGCTCTCGGCATAGGCAGGGTCCAGCCCCAGGTTGGAACCGCAGAACACGCACAGAGCAGACAAATGGTCCAAGGAGCGCCTTCAGAAACCGCCTGACTTCAGCCAGCGCTCGACCTGATCGAGACGATCGGTACCCCAGAACGGCTCGCCGTCCACGACGATGTAAGGTGAGCCGAACACACCCCGTTCGATGGCGGTCTGTGTCGCGCTGCGCAGCCGCTCCTTGATCGCGGCCTCACCGATCGCAGCCAGCACCTCGGAGCGATCCAGACCGAGGACCGCCAGCACGTCGGCGGTGGTGTCCGGGCTCGAGATGTCTCGTCCATCCACGAAATAGGCGCGGTAAAGCGCCAGCACGCAGGCTTCTATGCGCTCCGGGGCTTTCTGCTCCAGCCAGTAGATCGCACGCGCCGGCGCCTGGGTGCTCACGGGGAAGGGATCGGGAAGATTGAACGGTACCCCGAGAAAGCGCGCGGTGCGCGGCATGTCGCGCGTGCTGTAGGGGCCCTTGAGAGGCAAAGAAGGCAGAGGCCCGCTGCCGGTCACTTTGAACACGGCCCCGAGCAAAATCGGCTTCCACGCGACGCTGCGGCCGTACTTGCCGGCCAGCTGCGAGATTTTGGTTGCGGCGAGATAGCCGTAAGGCGACGAGAAGTCGAAGTAGAACTCGACCGGATCGGACATAAGACCTCTGTTCTACTGAATCTCGACGGCCATCGCAGTGGCCTCGCCACCGCCGATGCAGAGCGCAGCTACACCGCGCTGCAGCCCATGCCGCCGCAGCGCGCCGATCAAAGTCACGAGGATGCGCGCGCCCGAGGCACCGATTGGATGCCCGAGTGCACACGCGCCGCCGTGCACGTTGACCCGCTCGTGTGGCAGCTCGAGCTCGCGCATGGCAGCGAGGGTCACCACCGCGAACGCCTCATTGATCTCATACAGATCCACGCTGCCCGGTTTCCAGCCAGTGATATCGAACAACTTGCGCAGAGCGCCGACCGGAGCGGTGGTGAACCAGCCCGGCTCCTGCGCGTGCGTGGCGTGCGCCACGACCAGCGCGAGCGGCGCCATGCCGCGCTTGTGCGCGGTCGAACGGCGCGCCAGCACGAGCGCCGCGGCACCGTCAGAGATGGAGCTCGAGTTGGCTGCGGTCACCGTGCCGTCCGAGCGGAAGGCCGGCTTGAGCTGCGGGATCTTGTCGAAGTTGGCCCTGAACGGCTGCTCGTCCTTGTCCATGAAGCGGTCGCCCTTGCCCGCCTTGAGCGCGACCGGCACGATCTCCCACGCGAACCAGCCTTCGTTGTTGGCCTTTTGCGCGCGCTCCAGGGACTTGACCGCGAAGGCGTCCTGCTCGGCCCGCGTGAACCCGTACCTCGCCGCACAGTCCTCCGCGAACGTGCCCATGAGACGGCCTTTGTCGTATGCGTCCTCCAGGCCGTCCAAAAACATGTGATCGATGAGCTGCTGGTGGCCCATGCGGTAACCCGCGCGCGCCCTGGCGAGCAGGTAAGGTGCGTTCGTCATGCTCTCCATGCCGCCGGCGACCACGATCTCGTTGCTGCCCGCCAGCAGCTGATCGTGCGCCAGCATCGCCGCCTTCATCCCCGAGCCGCACATCTTGTTCACCGTCGTGCACCCCGCAGCGAGCGGCAGGCCGGCGCCGAGGCTTGCCTGACGCGCCGGCGCCTGCCCCTGTCCTGCGGTCAGCACACTGCCCATGAAGACTTCGTGCACATCGGACGGCTCCAGCCGGGCGCGCTCCACTGCCGCCCGGATGGCGACTGCGCCCAGCTCGGGTGCCGAGAAGTCCTTCAGCTCGCCCTGCAGCGCGCCCATCGGCGTGCGGGCGGCCCCGACGATCACAACCGGATCTTGGTTCATGTGCGCGCTCCTTCAGGTCCCGTGCCGCCGTTGCGGAATCGACGTTGACGTCACGCGCAGCCGCTCGAGGCGATCGATCGTCTCGAGCGCTTCCCGCTCGAGCTCGCGCACCAGCTCGCCCGCAGGCAGGCGCCGCGACATCGCCACCGCTTGTCCAGCCCACAGAGCCATGAGCTCGGGTGAGCCGGCCTGCGCTGAAGCCGTACGCAGCTTGGCGGTCAGCTGGTTCTGCGCCGGGAATGGCAGCCGCGGGAAATCGCCCTGCGCCGTTTCCCGCATGTACCGGTTGCGCAGGCCCCGCGCCGGCTTGCCGCTGAACTTGTCGGTGAGGCTCGTATCGTCTTCGGCGGCGCCGAGCAGCGCGGCACGATACACCTCCGTCGCCGCACTTTCGGGGCAGGGTATGAAGGCGGTGCCTAGCTGCGCCGCCTGCGCGCCCAGGGCCAGAACCGCCGCGATTGCGGCGCCGTCCATGATGCCACCCGCAGCGACAACCGGTACATCGACCCGCTGCACCAGCAGCCTCACGAGCGCCAGCGTCCCGGTCAGCGCGGTCTGCGGATCGCGCGTCCAGGTGCCGCGATGGCCGCCGGCCTCGCCGCCCTGTGCGACAACGAAATCCATACCGAGCTCCTGCAGGCGCTTCGCTTCGGCCACGCAGGTAGCGCTTCCGCCCACCACGATGCCAGCGGCGCGCAGAGCGGCAATGCTTGGCGCCGGCAGTTCATTCAAGTGGCATGTGACGACCGCGGGCCGCAGCTCGAGCGCGGCATCGAGCTGCCCGTCGAGGTCCGGGGCGTAAGGCGCTACCGCCGCGTCGGGCGGCGGCAGACCCAGCTCACGGTAGTAGCGCGACAGCGCATCGATGGCTTCACGCTGCGCGGCTGCAGGCACGGGATCCGGTTGCGGCGCCACGAAGAAGTTGAGCTGGAACGGCCCGCGGGTGAGGGCTCGCAACGCTGCCACGTCGCGCCGCATGACATCGGGCTGCATGTACGCACAGCCGAGGGCGCCCAGGCCGCCTGCATTCGATACGCCGGCCGCGAGTGCCGGCGTGGTGACGCTCGCCATTGGCGCCTGGAAGATCGGGACCTCGAGCGCGAGGCGCTGCGACAGAGCGGTGGTCAAACGCATCGCGCCCATTCTCCCGCCTCTGCCATACAAGCGCGCGACGCGCGCATCGCTGGTGCCGACCGAGCGCTCACCTGGTTTCCTCGAACAGCTCGCGTCCGATCAGCCAGCGTCGGATCTCCGAGGTGCCTGCGCCGATTTCGTACAGTTTCGCGTCACGCCACAGGCGACCCGTCGGGTATTCGTTGATGTAGCCGTTGCCACCCAGGCACTGCAGCGCTTCTCCGGCCATCCACGTCGCCTTCTCACCCGCATAGAGGATCGCACCCGCCGCGTCTTTGCGCGTTACCTGGCCGCGGTCGCACGCCGCGCCCACGGCGTAAACGTAGGCCTTGCATGCGTTCAGCGTCGTATACATGTCGGCGAGCTTGCCCTGCATGAGCTGGAACTCGCCGATCGACTGACCGAACTGCTGGCGCTGATGCAGGTACGGTACCGCCACATCCATGCACGCCTGCATCAGCCCGAGCGGCCCGCCGGCGAGGACGGCGCGCTCGAAGTCCAGTCCGCTCATCAGCACGTGCACGCCCTTGCCGAC
This sequence comes from Burkholderiales bacterium, assembly GCA_035499005.1. GTDB lineage: Bacteria > Pseudomonadota > Gammaproteobacteria > Burkholderiales > SHXO01 > SHXO01. The sequence goes on from DATJZQ010000242.1 coordinate 37,743, forward strand.
TTCGCCCAGCACGTTGTCCTCGGGGACCTCGCAATCCCGAAAGACCAGCTCGCAGGTGTTGGACCCTCGCATCCCCAGCTTGTCGAGCTTCTGCGCGGTGGAGAAGCCCGCGAACGTCTTCTCGATGATGAAAGCGGTGATGCCTCGGGGGCCCGCATTGACATCGGTCTTGGCGTAGACCACCAGGACATCGGCGTCGGGCCCGTTCGTAATCCACATCTTGCTGCCGTTGAGCACGAAGCGGTCGCCCTTGCGGTCGGCCCGCAAACGCATGCTGACCACATCCGAGCCCGAGTTGGGCTCGCTCATGGCGAGCGCCCCAACGTACTCCCCCGAGATCAGCTTCGGCAGATACTTGAGCTTCTGCGCCTCGGTGCCGTTACGACGGATCTGGTTCACGGCGAGATTGGAGTGCGCGCCGTAGGACAGTCCCACAGCCGCCGATGCGCGGCTCACCTCCTCCACCGCCACGATATGAGCGAGGTAGCCCATGTTGGTGCCGCCATAGCGCTCGTCCGCCGTGATCCCGAGCAGGCCCAGCTGACCGAACTTGCGCCACAGATCCATGGGAAACGCGTTGTCGCGGTCGATCGCCGCGGCGCGAGGAGCGATCTCCGCCGCTGAAAAGCTGTACACGCTCTCGCGCAGCATATCGACGGTCTCGCCGAGGCCGAAGTCGAGTCCCGGGATCGGGCGGATGCTCTGAGCGTCGGTCAGCTTCATGGCCGGTATCTCCTCGAGGGTAGACCGACATTATAGTCGCTGCCCGCCCAGCGCCGACGCCGGGGTCCGTTGCCCTCGCATGGTGCAGTGGTGCTCCGTGCATGCGGGGATTTGCTAAGATGACGCAACCCCGGCCGCACGCTCAATGGCCTGGTCACACGCCCGCCGCAAGCCGCTCAACCGCTCGATGAACCCGCGCAGCCCTGCCGCCGTTGCCGTCTCCGGCGATCCCAGTCTCGACTTCCCGTTTCGTGAGCCGCCGGCCGGCGGCAGCTGGACCGAGGTCGCACCCGGCGTGTTCTGGCTGCGCATGCCGCTGCCGTTCGCGCTCGACCACATCAATCTGTGGGCGCTGCGCGACGGGGCGGGCTGGACGCTGGTCGATACCGGGCTCAATTCGGAGGTCACGCGCGGCCTGTGGGAGCAGGTCATCGCCAGCAACTTTGCCCGCCATCCCGTGCGCCGCGTGGTGGTGACACACTACCATCCCGACCATTTCGGCCTGGCCGGCTGGCTCACCTCGCGCTTCGGCGTCGAATTGTGGATGAGCGAGTCCGAGTATGTCACTGCCCATGTCGCGTACGCCCAGCTGCCGGGGCATACCAACGCGGCTTCGGCGGAGCTGTTTGCGCGTCACGGCCTGGACGAGGTCCGGCGGGAAGCGGTGCGCACGCGCAAGCACTCGTATCAGCGCGCCATCAGCCAACCGCCGGCCAGCTTCCGGCGCATGCTGGACTCGGACCGGCTGGAAATCGACGGGCGCAGCTGGCTCGTGATGATGGGCTATGGACACGCCCCCGAGCACGCCGCGCTGTACTGCGAGGAGCTCGGCGTGCTGATTTCGGGCGACATGGTGCTCCCCAAGATCAGCACCAACGTCTCGGTGTGGGCGTCCGAGCCGGAAGGCGATCCGCTCGCCCTGTTTCTACGCTCCGTGGAGCACTACGCGACGTTGCCGCGCGAGACTCTGGTGCTGCCATCGCACGGCCTGCCCTTCTACGGTCTGCGCCAGCGGGCCGCCGCGCTTCACGAGCACCACCGGCTGCGCTTGGACGAAGTGCTGGTCGCCTGCCAGCATCCCGTCAGCGCGGCCGACGTCGTGCCGGTGCTGTTCCGCCGCCAGCTCGACAACCATCAGATCGTGTTCGCCATGGGCGAAGCTATCGCCCACCTGAACCATCTGCTGTACCAGCGCAGCGTGGTGCGCGAGGCGGGCGCGGACGGTGTGCTGCGCTTCAGAAAGACCCGTTAGCGCCGCGGCTGCGAACGGAGATCCGATCATGGCCAGTCCCAGCGACACTGGATCGCAGCCGCAGGCGCCCGACCTGCAGCAGATCACCCAGTCGTTCGCACAGATCGCGGAGCGCAGTCAGAAGCTCGTCAACGAATATCTCGAGCGACAGCGCGAAGGCAAGACGCCTGCGGTCAGCGACGACCTCGGGCTCACCCACGCGTTCATGGACCTGGCTGCGGCCCTGCTGGCCAATCCCTGGAAGCTGGCGGAAGTCCAGATGCAGATGTGGCAGGACTACTTCCGCCTGTGGCACGGAGCGATGCAGCGCTTCCTCGGCGAGCAGCCAGAACCGGTGGCCGAGCCGGCTAAGTCCGACACGCGCTTCAAGAGCGAGGTGTGGGAGAACAACTTCGTGTTCGACTACATCAAGCAGTCCTACCTGATCGCGTCGCAGAACATCCAGAGGATGGTGGCCGACGTCCAGGGGCTGGACGCGCAGACCGCACGCAAGGTGCGCTTCTTCACGCGCCAGTTCGTCGATGCGCTGGCGCCGACCAACTTCGTGTTCACCAATCCGGACGTGCTCAAAGCGACCGTCGAGAGCGGCGGCAAGAACCTGGTCGACGGGCTGCAGAACCTGCTCGGAGACCTCGAGCGCGGCGGCGGCCAGCTGGCCATCAGCATGACGGACTACAAGGCCTTCAAGCTGGGCGAGAACGTGGCCACCACTCCGGGGAAGGTGGTGTTCCAGAACGACCTGATGCAGCTCATCCAGTACACCCCGTCCACCGCTGAGGTGTGGCGCACACCGCTCTTGATCGTTCCCCCCTGGATCAACAAGTACTACATCCTCGATCTGCGCGAAAAGAATTCGTTCATCCGGTGGGCCGTGGCCCAGGGTCACACGGTGTTCGTCATTTCCTGGGTCAACCCCGATGAGCGCTTTGCGCGCAAGACCTTCGACGACTACATGCTGGAAGGTCCGCTCGCCGCGCTCGATGCGATCGAGCAGGCCACGGGCGAGCGCGAGGCCAATGTCATCGGCTATTGCCTGGGAGGAACGCTGCTCGCCGCAACGCTGGCGTGGCTCGCTGCCGCAGGCGCGCGTCGCGTGACGAGTGCGACATTCTTCACGGCTTTGATCGACTTCACCGAGCCGGGGGAGCTTGGGGTGTTCGTGGACGAAACCACGCTTGCGAGCCTCGAGAAGAAGATGCAGGAGCGCGGCTATCTCGAGGGCGCGGAGATGGCCAACACCTTCAATCTGCTGCGTGCCAACGACCTGATCTGGTCCTTCGTGGTCAACAACTACCTGCTGGGCAAGGACCCGTTCCCGTTCGACCTGCTGTACTGGAACTCGGACGCCACGCGCATGCCGGCGAAGATGCACACGTTCTATCTGCGCAGGATGTACATCGAGAACCTGCTGGCCAGGCCGGGCGGGATCAGCCTCGCCGGCCGGCCGATCGACGTCGCGAAAATCACCACACCGGCCTGCTTCGTCTCGACCATCGAGGATCACATCGCACCCTGGAAGAGCACCTACGCGGGCGCGCGGTTGCTCGCCGGACCGGTGAAGTTCCTGCTGGCGGGATCGGGCCACATCGCCGGGGTGGTCAATCCGCCGGCTGCACACAAGTACTGCCACTGGACCAATACCGAGCTGCCCGCGTCGGCAGATGAGTGGCTCGCCGGCGCGCAGCGCGACGAGGGCTCCTGGTGGCCGGAGTGGAATGCGTGGGTCAGCGGCTTCGGCGGTGACAAGGTGCCTGCGCGCACCCCAGGCGACGGCAAGCTCGCGGCAATCGAGGATGCGCCGGGTTCCTATGTCAAGCTGCGTCTGGATGCCGCCGGCGCAGCGGCGGGTCAGTCAGGTGGCGCAGAAACGGCGGCGACCGCGGCCACACCCCAACCATCCGCACTCCCGGCAGCCGGCACCAACCCTTCCGTACGCCTGCGCGCAGCCCGGCCGAAAAACTAGACGTTATCTCAGAGTGCGGCGGAACTCGCGCAGGTAGGCCAGTCCCTCGATGGCGCGGCTGCCGTACCAGGAGGTCATGGACCCGTCGATCAGCGCCACCCGGGTTCGGCTGTGCGCCGGCAGCAGATCGAGAATTTCGAGGCGGTGACG
>DATJZQ010000243.1:0-9735 GCA_035499005.1 Burkholderiales bacterium
ACTGGGATGCTCTACGATCTCTTCTGAGGGGAGATCGACGAACAGGTGGTCATCGATGTCCAATCTTAGTGAATAGCGCCTCTTGTGTCATTTAGATTTTCACGCATCCCACTTCGGACTTTTCCTACAGGCTCAACTATAAGTCGACGTCAAATGACGGAGAATAAAGCGTCACTTGACGAATAAAACCGCAAAGGCCATTATGATACTGTATAAACAAACAGCTCACGGGGTGCTCCATGCTTGCCACCGCCTCGACAGAGGCGCAGCCGCCGCGTTTGCTCGACCAGGTGCGGGATAGGATCCGTCTCAGGCATTACAGTATTCGGACAGAATACGCTTATCTTGACTGGGTGCGCCGGTTCATCTTATTCCACGGCAAGCGCCACCCCGCGGAGATGGGAGCTGTGGAGGTCGAAGCATTTCTGACCGACCTCGCTGTGCGGCGCAACGTCGCCGCGTCGACGCAAAACCAGGCCAAGAGCGCGCTCCTCTTTCTGTACCGTGACGTGCTTCAAGCAGAGTTACCTTGGCTCGACGGCGTGCAGTCCGCGAAGCGCCCACAGCGGCTCCCGGTAGTGCTTACCGAGGAGGAGGTCGTTGCGCTGCTTGGCCGCTTGTCTGGAAGCGTCGGGCTGATCGGCAGGCTGCTGTACGGTTCGGGGTTGCGCCTCCTGGAGGCTGTTCGTCTGCGCGTCAAGGACCTGGATCTGGAGCGGCGCGAGATCTTGGTACGTGACGGGAAGGGCGCAAAGGATCGGGTGACCATGGTGCCCGATGCTCTGGTCGGTCCGCTCAAGGCACAGCTGGGGGTGGCTCGTGCGCTGCACGAGCGCGATCTCGAGGAGGGGTTCGGAGAGGTGTATCTGCCCTATGCGCTGGGCCGCAAATACCCTTCGGCCGCGAGGGAATGGATGTGGCAGTACGTCTTTCCGGCCGAACGTATCTCCCAAGATCCGCGCTCCTCCGTCAAACGCAGGCATCACTTCGACGAGCAGCACCTGCAACGAGGGGTGCGTGTAGCGCTGAGGCAGGCGGGCATCAACAAGCCCGCCACCCCGCACACGCTGCGCCACTCCTTTGCCACGCATCTGCTGCAGTCGGGCTATGACATCCGCACCGTGCAGGAGCTGCTCGGGCACAAGGATGTCAGCACCACGATGATCTACACGCACGTGCTCAACCGCGGGGGGCGCGGCGTCGTGAGCCCGCTGGACCGGTAGAATCCGGTCCATGGACCACCTCGAGGCCCTGTTCTCCGAGACGGGCCCGCTGGCCCACGCGATCCCGGGTTACAAGCTGCGCCCGCAGCAGGTCGAGATGGCGCAGGCCGTGGCCGCGGCCATCGAATCGCGCAGCCTCCTGGTTGCGGAAGCGGGCACCGGTACCGGCAAGACTTTCGCGTATCTCGTGCCCGCCTTGCTCTCGGGTGGGAAGGTGATCATCTCCACCGGCACGAAGACGTTGCAGGACCAGCTCTTCGGCCGCGATATCCCGACGGTGCGGGGCGCTCTACGCGCGCCGGTGACGGTCGCACTGCTCAAGGGGCGCGCCAACTACGTGTGTCATTACCACCTGGAGCGGCAGGCCGCGGACGGCCGCTTCGTCAGCCGTGCCGATGCGATGCACCTACGGGCGGTCCAGCGTTACGCGCGCACGTCGAAGTCAGGTGACAGGAGCGGTCTGAGCGACGTTCCGGAGGACGCCGCGATCTGGCCGCTCGTGACATCTACCCGCGATAACTGCCTGGGCGGCGAGTGCCCGCGCTACAAGGACTGCTTCGTGATGGAGGCGCGCAAGCAGGCGTTGGCGGCCGACGTTGTGGTCGTCAACCATCATCTGTTTTTCGCCGACCTGATGCTGCGCGACGAGGGCGTGGCCGAGCTCCTGCCCGCATGCAACACGGTGATCTTCGACGAGGCGCATCAGCTCCCCGAGACGGCGAGCCTGTTCTTCGGTCAGAGTGTCTCGACTGCCCAGCTCATCGAGCTGGCACGCGACACGCGCCTCGAAGCGGCGGCCGCCGCCAAGGATTTCGCGCCGCTCCCGGAGGCGGCTGTGGCGCTCGATCGGGCCGCGCGCGATCTACGCCTGGCCGCGGGGGAGGAAACAGGGCGTCAACCCGCACGCGCAGTCGAGGGGCGCGCTTCATTCGGGCAGGCGCTGGACAAAGTCTCCGAGAAGCTGGGCGAGCTCGGCTCGGTGCTGGAATTCCAGGCGGATCGGAGCGAAGGTCTGGGGAACTGCTACCAGCGCGCGCAGGAGCTTGCGGCACGCATCGGGCAGTGGCGCGAAGCGCCCCCGAGCGAGACCGTGCGTTGGGTCGAGACGTTCGGCGCGTCGCTGCAATTGAATGCAACTCCGCTGTCCATCGCCGACATCGTTCGCAGGCAGTTGACCGGCAGCGCGCGCAGTTGGATATTCACGTCTGCCACGCTGGCCGTGCGCGGAAACTTCTCGCATTACCAATCGGAAATGGGCCTCGATGCTGCGCGCACGGCGGCCTGGGACAGCCCGTTCGACTTCGCGGCGCAGGCATTGATGTACGTGCCGGAGCCGATGCCGCACCCGAATAGCGAGGGCTACACGCGAGCTGTGGTGCAGGCGGTGCTTCCGGTGATTGGCGCGAGCGAAGGGCGCGCTTTCCTGCTGTTCACGAGCCTGCGCGCGATGCGCGAGGCCCATCAGCTCCTGCAGGAGGGCTTCGAGAAGCACGGGTACGACTTCCCGTTGCTCCTCCAGGGCGAAGGGCCGCGGAGCGAGCTGCTCGTGCGCTTCCGTCATCTGGGCAACGCGGTGCTGGTCGCGAGCCATTCCTTCTGGGAGGGCGTGGACGTGCGCGGCGAGGCGCTGTCGCTCGTGATGATCGACCGCCTGCCGTTCCAGCCGCCCGACGATCCCGTGCTTGCGGCGCGCGTTGACAAGCTGAACGCCGAGGGCCGCAACGCTTTTATGGAGTATCAGGTGCCGCAGGCGGTGATCACGCTCAAGCAGGGGGCGGGGCGCCTGATCCGGGACGAGACGGATCGCGGCGTTTTGATGATCTGCGACACGCGGATGGTCACCAAGCCGTATGGCCGGCGCATCTGGCAAAGCCTGCCGCCGATGACGCGCACGCGGTCGCTGGATGACGTGACAGAGTTCTTCCGCGTTCAGGTTGCGCCGACCGACCGCGCAAGCCGCTGCACCACCCGCTGACGGACGAGGTCGATGTGCGAGCGGAAGCTGTAGAGGTTGTCGGAATAGGCGAGCGGGGTGGGAATTCCGTTCACCGCGCCCTCGATCTTCTCCAGCCGCTCGAGCATCTCCTCGAGCTTGACGGTATCGGGCTTGTCGTCCAGCTGCAGCTCGATCTCCTTCAACCGCGCGTACCAGCGATAGATGCGCGAGCGCACGCGCCAGCGGTATAGCGGCGGCACCAGTTTGACCAGCGGCACCGAGATCGCGAGGATTGGCAGCAGCACCACCCATAACCTGTCGACCAGATTGGCGGCCCAGAAAGGCAGGTATCGCTGCAGCAGCGGCGGGCCGGATTTGTAGAAGCGCTGCGCTTCTTCGCTCAAGGGAAAACCAGTGTCGCGCGGCGAGGGAAACTCGCCTTCACGGTCGAGCGCTCCCGCGCCGCGATGGATCTCGGTCGCGGCGCGCATCAGCAGGTAAGCGAGCGCAGGATGCAGCGAATCGCGCGCGATCAGGTTGGCCGTAGGCGCGATCAGGATGACGTCTTTGGCCGGCACGTTGGTCGCGAGATCGAACACGCCGCGCGGCAGAATCAGCTTGTTGAGGTAAGGGAAGAGCCGCGTGTAGGCCTCGGCGCGCTCGAAGCTGAGCAGGTGAATGCCTGGCGCCGCGGTGAGTCGTGTGATCGAGCCGGAGTCCGCGGGCGCGACCACCATGACGGCGTCGATCTTGCCCGACATGAGCTGCTCTTCGGCGTCTTTACCGCCGATCGGCAGCAGCTGCGTGGGGGGAAGAACAGTCCCGTTCATGGCCAGCAGCTGCAGTGACAAGGCGCGCGTGCCGCTTTCGTCGGCGCCGATCGCGATCTTCTTGCCGCGGAGACCATCGAGATCCGTGATCGGTGCGCCGCGGTAAAACACCCACAGCGGCTCATAATAGAGGCTGCCGAGCGACACGAGGTCGGGGGCATTGGCGCCGAACCCGGTGCCGCCCTGGACAAAGGCCACATCCACCCCCGAGTTCTCGTCCATGAGCAGCGCCACGTTCTGCACTGCGCCGGTCGATGGGTGAATCTCGAGCTTGACGCCGTTGCGCGCGAAGAACTCCTTGTACTGCTTGGCGTAGTAGCCGTAGCGGCCCTCGCGCTGGCCAGACGCCATAACGAGCTTGGCCGGGGGGGCGGGCTTGATGAAGTACACGCCGATCGCAATGGCTGCGACGAGGATGGCGAAGATGGGTGTCAGGGCGATCAGCAGATCGCGCCGGTTGCCGGTGCGGAATCGACGGGGAAGCATCGCGGGTTTTGAGCGTGGTGGCGCGGATTATAAGACCTGGGCATTGCGCCTCGCTTAACGGGGCGCGGGGGCAGTATTGATGTGGGCGATTGCGGTTCACGGCGGCGCGGGAAACTGGGAGGAGGCGCAGCACGATGCGGCGCGCGCGGGCGTGCGCGCGGCGGCCGAACAGGCGGGGCTGTTGCTCGCGCAGGGCGCGGCTGCGGTCGACGCAGTGACGGCCGCAGTGACCGCGCTCGAGGACGATCCCATCTTCAATGCGGGGACAGGGTCGGTGCTCAATCGGGGCGGCGAAGCCGAGATGGACGCGGCCGTGATGACCGGGCACGACCTCGCATTCGGCGCCGTGGCCGCGATACGGCGCGTGCGGAATCCTGTGCTGGTGGCGCGGCAGGTCATGCAGCGCAGCGGTCACGCCCTGCTCGCGGGCGAAGGCGCTATTCAGTTTGCACGGACGTGCGGCTTCGGCGACTACGATCCGGTGACGGCGGAGGCGCGCAGCGCATGGGAACGGGCGCGCGCAGAAGCACGGCTTGGGACCGTCGGCGCTGTGGCGCTCGATCGCGACGGCAAGCTGGCTGCTGCCACGTCGACCGGAGGCACATCGCTCAAGCTTCCCGGGCGCGTCGGTGATACCCCGCTGCCGGGCGCCGGCACCTACGCCACGCGCGACGCGGCGGCGTCCGCCACCGGCAGAGGCGAGCTGGTGATGCGGGTGCTCGGCACGAAGAGGATCTGCGATCTTGCTGCCGCGGGCCTTACGGTCGAGGATGCCGTCAAGTGCGTGCTTGGCGAAATGAGAGAAACGGTTGGCGCCGAAGCGGCCTTCATCGCGGTCGGCCGCGACGGCTCGATCGGAGTTGGCTATGGCACGCGCTACATGGCCGCCGCGTGGTGGTCTTCCGAGCGCAGCGACATCGTCGCAACCATGACGCCCTCCCTCCCCCCTGGCGGGGGAGGGTTGGGGTGAGGGGCTCCCTCCTCGGGAGAAGGGTGGGGATGAGGGCCTCCCTTCGGGAGAAGGGCTGGGGATGAGGGCTGCGGGGGAGGGTTGGGGTGGGGGCGCCCTACACCGCCACGGCAAACAAATCGTGCTCGTCCGACCGCGTGATCCGGACCTGCGCAAACTCTCCCGCGGTGAGCCGCTCGCTGTTTTCGACATACACCAACCCGTCGATCTCCGGCGCATCAGCCGCGCTTCGCGCTACCGCGCCGTCTTTCCCGACGCTGTCGAGCAGCACGGTCATCGTTCGTCCCACCTTCGCGCGCAGACGCTCGGCGCTGATCTCGGCCTGCACCGCCATGAAGCGCGCGCGCCGCTCTTCCTTGACATCGTCGGGCACTGGATTGGGTAGACCGTTCGCAGCCGCGCCTTCCACCGGGGAGTAGGCAAAGCATCCGACGCGGTCGAGCCGCGCTTCGCGCAGAAATGCGAGCAGCTCTTCGAACTCCTCGTCGGTCTCACCCGGGAAGCCGGCGATGAATGTGCTGCGGATCGTGAGCTCGGGGCAGATCTCGCGCCAGCCGCGGATGCGCGCGAGGTTGTCTTCGGCGTCCGCCGGGCGCCGCATGAGCTTGAGGATGCGGGCGCTGGCGTGCTGAAACGGCACGTCGAGGTAAGGCAGCAGCCGCCCTTCCGCCATCAGCGGCACGACTTCGTCGACATGCGGATACGGATACACGTAATGCAACCGGACCCACACGCCCAGCTCGGCCAGCGCGCGGGCGAGATCGGTCATGCGTGTCTTGAGCGGGCGGCCGCCCCAGAAGCCGGTGCGATACTTGATGTCCACGCCGTAAGCGCTCGTGTCCTGCGAGATGACCAAGAGCTCGTTGACACCGGCCTTAACCAGCGCCGCGGCTTCCTGCATCACGTCGCCGATCGGGCGGCTCACGAGATTGCCGCGCATCGACGGAATGATGCAGAAGGTGCAGCGATGATTGCAGCCTTCCGCGATCTTGATGTAGGCGTAGTGACGCGGGGTGAGCTTGATGCCTTGCGGCGGAACCAGGTCGACGAACGGATCGTGCGGCTTCGGCAGGTGGGCGTGGACGGCCGCCATCACCTGCTCGGGTGCGTGCGGACCAGTCACCGCGAGCACTCGAGGATGCGTCTGCTTGACGATATCGCCCTTCGCGCCCAGACAGCCGGTGACGATCACCTTTCCGTTCTCGGCCAGCGCCTCGCCGATGGCATCGAGCGACTCCTCGATCGCGGCGTCGATGAAACCGCAGGTGTTGACCACCACCAGGTCCGCGTCGGCATAGCTCGGCGCGACGAGGTAACCCTCGGCGCGGAGCTGCGTGAGGATGCGCTCCGAGTCGACGAGCGCTTTGGGGCAGCCGAGCGAGACGAAGCCGATCTTGCGTGCAGCCGCCGGCATGGGCCGAACGCGGAGAGAAAAACTCAGGCCTTGCGCTCGGCCGCCGGCCCCTTGTCGGGCTCGGTCTCGGCTTTTCCGGCGGCGTCGCCCGAGAACGGCGCGTACGGATTGACGAAGTTGGGGAACTGGAAGGCGCCGAAGATGTTTCGCGCCTGCTTCTGCAGCTGCTGCTGCATCTCGAGGAAGGTCTGCGCGCTCTGGTCGAGATAGCTCGTCATCAGACCCTGGATCGCGGGGCCCTGCATCTTGACGAACTGGCTCCACGCTTCGGTGCCGAGCATGGGGTTGTCGCCCAGCTTGCCGAGCGACTGCTCCTGCAGCCTGCGCTGGATCTCCATGAAGGTCTGGATGTTCTTCTCCAGATAGGTCCCCATCATGCCCTGCATGGCGTTGCCGTAGAAGCGGATGACCTGCGACAACATGTCGGAGGAGAACATCGGCGAGCCGGCACTTTCCTCTTCGAGGATGATCTGCAGCAGGATGCTGCGCGTGAGGTCTTCGTTGGTCTTCGCGTCCACCACCTTGAAAGGCGTCTGCACCAGCACCAGCTTCTTGACGTCGGCGAGAGTGATGTAGCTGCTGGTCGCAGTGTCGTACAGGCGGCGGTTGGGATATTTCTTGATCAATCGTATGTCTTCAGACATGTGCTGCCTTCCTTTTTGTACTGCAACGTGCTGACTTCATTGGCTAATCAGCGCGAGCCCCCTCCCGCGTAAATGCAAGTTTAACCTATTGAAAAGTAATCGCAAATGGTTTTTGCTGCGCCGCGTAAGAAAGTGTTGACAAGGCCGTTCGTCGTCGCTTAACATTTGCTGGTGCATCGCAGCAAAAGAACTTGATCGAGTCAGGGTCTTAGGAGCTTTGAGCAACAGAATTAGAGGTCTAAGCTGGCTTAAGGAACCGACTGGACTTTGCGGCGCTGAACAACGCCGAGCCGTCAGACGGTGCAGCTCAAGATAGTCCAGATGGACTACGCCACACGGCGCCGTGCAACGCGCGTGAGACTGGCGAGTGCTGCAGGAGTTCGATTCGAGGCCGACAGCTGAAAGGATTGTGGCCGATGCGGCGATGAAGTGCCGCCGGCGAAGGGTTTCAAGGCTCCTCCCCCTTTATATAAGGTTCGCCTTATATCAAAGGTTCGCCCCGGTGGTTCGCCACCGGGGCTTTTTTTTCGCCTTCACCGCGCTAGAACATGTGCTGGCCGCCATTGATGGAAATGTTGGCGCCGCTCACGAACGCCGCCTCGTCCGAAGCGAGGTAGATGATGAGCCCGGCCACTTCCTCGGGCTTGCCCAGGCGCCCGAGCGGGATCTGCGGCAGAATTTTCTCGCTGAGGATGTTCTCCGGAATCGCGGTCACCATCTTCGTTCCGATATAGCCTGGGGAGATGGTGTTCACGGTCACGCCCTTCTTCGCCACCTCGAGCGCCAGCGCCTTGGTGAAGCCGTGCATGCCGGCTTTCGCAGCCGAATAGTTGGTCTGTCCGAAAGCGCCTTTCTGACCGTTGACTGACGCCACGTTGATGACGCGGCCCCAGCCGCGATCGACCATGCCGTCGAGCACCTGCTTGGTCATGTTGAACACGCTGTCGAGGTTGGTGCTGATGACCGCATCCCAGTCGGCCTTGCTCATCTTCTTGAACGTCATGTCGCGCGTGATGCCGGCATTGTTGACCAGCACGTCGATCGGGCCGATTTCGCCTTGGATTTTCTTGACGGCCGCAGCGCACGAATCGTAATCGGCTACGTCGCACTGATAGGCATGGAAGCCATAGCCCTGCGCCTTCATGCTTGCCAGCCAGTCGACCGATTTGGTGTTGCCGGGCGAATAGGTCACGATGACCCGGTAGCCCGCGTCGGCCATCTTGGTGCAGATCGACTCACCGAGCCCGCCCATGCCGCCGGTGACCAGTACGTTTCGCTGCGCCATTGTCGTCTCCTCCGCATTGTTTGATTCCACCGTATTACCGTACGCAACCGCTCGCTCAAGCGGCGCGCTCGCGCACGTAACTGCCGGGCGCGGCCTCGCGCGGCGGGTAGCGCGCATTGCCCAGCGCCGCGGGGGTCTGCGCGTTCTCTCCGGAACGCTGCTTGAGCCACGTCACCCAGTGCGGCCACCAGCTCCCAGGTTGACTCGAGGCCTGCGCCAGCCACTCGTCCGCGCTTGCCGACGCCGCCTGATTCAGCCAGTAGCTGCGCCGGCCTGACGCGGGCGGATTGACGATGCCGGCCACGTGGCCGCTTGCACCGAGCACGAACTCGATTTTACCCCCAAGGAGCTGCGTGCTCGCATAGGCGCTGCGCCATGGGACGATGTGGTCTTCGCGTGTGGCAAGAATGTATGCGTCGCAGCGAATCGAGCGCAGGTCTACCGGCCGCCCGCACAGTGTGAGCTTCGCCGTCTCGCGCAGGTTGTTCTCGAGATACGCGTTGCGCAGATACCAGGCGTAGAGCGGCCCGGGGAGATTCGTGCTGTCGCTGTTCCAGTACAGCAGATCGAAAGCGCGCGGCGTCTGGCCCATCAAGTAGTTGTTGATCACGAAGAACCACACCAGCTCGTTGGCGCGCAGGCTGGCGAAGGTTGACGCGAGCAGGCCGCCCGGCATCAGCCCGCCGTCGCGGTACATCTGCTCGCAGCGGCGCACATACGGCTCGTCGACGTAAACGCCGATCTCGCCAACGTCGCTGAAGTCGAGCATCGCGGCGAGCAGAGTCAGGCTCGCCACGCGCTGCGGTGCATCCATCACCGCGAGCGCCGAGGCGAGCAAGGTGCCGCCGACGCAGAATCCGAGCGCGTTGACCTGGTCCGAGCCGCTCACGTCCTGGGCCACGGCCAGTGGCTCGAATACGCCTTGACGGATGTAGTCCTCCCACGTT
>DATJZQ010000244.1:0-7493 GCA_035499005.1 Burkholderiales bacterium
GAACAGGTCGAGAGATACCGCTGGCTCGTGCAAGAGATTGGCGCCGCCGGCGAGCGTCCACACGTTCGAGATCACGCTCTGCGAGCCGCTCACGTTGACCGGCACCTGCACGAATCCACCCGGGCCGGTGATCGACTGCGCTGCCGACTCGTGGCTGCTGAGGTGAAGGTAGATGTAGTCGGTGAAGAGGAACCAGTTGCCCTTACGCGCCTCCGCGGTGAACATCCCCGCAAAGTCGAGCGACTCGAGATAGCTGCTGGGATCGACCCGCGCGGAGATGCTGGAGCCGCTGCCGGATACGTTGTTGTAGGTCAGCGTCCCGCTGATGTCCGGGAGCCACAGATAGGGCGTGATCCTGAACTGCCACTCCGTGGCTGCCTTGCCCTCTTCGGCGCGGGCGGCCGCCGCGCCCGCAGCGACGATCGCCCCGAAGAGCAGGGCGCCCAGACGTCTCATCCCAAACTCTTCGTCTGGATTTCAGTGCGAATGAACAACATACAGCCTATTGAACCATCATACTCAGGTTTTTTCTACGGCAATCGCGATGGACTCGCTTATCCGGGCAGTGATCGTATCGCCCGGGCTCACTTTGGTGAGGTCCACCGACTTGCCCACGGCAACCGTGTCGCTCGAGCCATCCACGAATTTCAGGGTCACTTTGCGCGCCTTGGCATCAACAGCGGCGACGGTGGCGGTGACTTCAGCGGTTCCGGCCACGAGGCCGCCTGGCATCGCGCCTTTGGGCGCGAGGATGACCGCGGCGCCTACGCCAGCGCTCGCCGGCGCCTTGTCCTTGCTCAAGTTCACGGCGATCTTTTCCGTGACGGTGAGCTTGACCAGATAGCCCGCCTTGATCTGGTCGAAGTTGACGGCGCTCTTGTCTACTTTGTAAGTGATCTCGCCGCCAGCCGGGCCGCGAAGAACGATCTGGCGCGTATCGTAATTGATTCCCACCACGGCGCCCGTGATCTGGATGGTCTCGACTACTTCGGCTCCCGTCGGGGTTTCAGTTACCGTCGTCTCGACTGTGGGCGGCGGCAGCTTGGGGGCGCATGCGGATAGCGCGGCCGCGAGCCAGGCTGCAGCGATCAAAACACGTGTAATCGGTTTCACTTCGGTCTCCAGTTGCAGTTGTCGTGGCTAGGGTTGAAGCGCCCCTCTGATGGCGACGAGCAAGGCATCTCCGTCGACTGGCTTCGCCAGGTACGCCCTCGCTCCAAGGCTCATGGCGCGGCTGCGAGCTTCTCCGGTGTCACGGCCGGTGACGACCACCACGCGCAGCCCGGGATAGCGCTCGAGGAGCAACTGCTGCACCTCGAAGCCGTTGAGCCCGGGCATGTGGAGGTCGAGCACCACGCACGCCGGCGGTGCCTGGTCGATCGAGCGCACGAAATCCACACCGGATGCGAAAGTCTGTGTCTCAAAGCCGGCCGACGAAATCAGACGCGTCAGCGCGACACGGACTTCGGCGTCGTCCTCTACGATGGCCACGCACGGTCGTTCATTTCGCACCAGGTATCGTTGCAGGTGCGAGCGTGCGGGTAAACTGGACTTTGGTCCTGTGGCCGGGTCAGTTGTCGGCTCCCGGCGCGCCGACGCCGGCGTGCTGCACCAGCCGCACAAGCTGGGCGACAGACCGCACGCCGAGCTTTCTCATCAGGTTTCCCCGGTGATACTTGACGGTCTTCTCGCCGGTGCCGAGATCGGCTGCGATCTGCTTGTTCAACCGGCCGGCCACGACGTGAACGAGAACCTGGTGTTCGCGAACCGTGAGCCGGGCAAGAGCGCTCTCGGTGCGAGAGCGCGTGGTGCGTTCGCGCTGCAGCACCGCGGCCTTGGCTAGAGCGTGATTCACCGCGTTCAACAGATCGGCATCGTCCACCGGCTTGGCGAGGAAGTCGACCGCTCCGTCCTTCATCGCTTGGGCGCAGGCGCGGATGTCGCCGCGGCCCGTCAGGAAGACGATAGGCAACGGGGCATCGCGCTGGGCCAGCGTGCGCTGCAGCTCGGGCCCGGTCACCTCGGGCATCGCGAGGTCGAGCACCAGGCACCCAGGAGTTGCGGTGTCGTAGTGCTCCAGGAAGGTCCGAGCGGATTGGAACGCGGCCACCGTCATCCCCGCCGAGACGAGCAGGCGCTGCGTTGCGACCAGCACATCGGGGTCGTCATCAACCAGGTAAATCGTGGGCCGCATGCTCAGATGCTCGGAAGCAGGCGATCCGCCGCAGGCAGCTCGACGGTGAGCGTTGCTCCGCCGCCGGCATTGTTGGCGGCCCACAGCCGGCCATTGTGCGATCGGACAATAGAGCGGCACACCGCCAGCCCCAGACCCAACCCCTGCGCCTTGGTCGTCACGAATGGCTCGAAGATGCGTTCCAGATCCGCGGGCGGAATGCCGCCGCCGTTGTCGGAAACGCTGATTCTAACGCCGCGGCCGGCAGCGGATTCACTGCGCACGATGACATCGCCCTGTGCCACGCGCCCGCTCATTGCGTCGCAGCCGTTGATCAACAGGTTCAGCAGCACCTGCTGCAGCTGCACCCGGTCACCGGATACGGCGGGAAGCCGCGGCGCGAGCTGAGTGCGCACGCCGATCTGCCGGTTGAGCAGGTCGCTGCGCATGAGGGCCAGAACCTCCTGCACCAACTCGTTCATGTCGAGCGGGCGATGCTGCGGCTCTTCCTTCTTGAGCAGGGAGCGCAGGCGCGTGATGACCTCTCCGGCCCGCTTGTCGCTCTTCACGATGTCTGCGAGGATCTCCGTCACCCGCTCCAGCTCCGGCGGCTCGCGGGCCAGGAAGCGCTGCGCGGCCTGGGCGTTGCTGAGGATTGCTGCCAACGGCTGGTTCAGCTCGTGCGCGAGCGAGCCGGAGAGCTCGCCCAGCATCGCCACGCGCGCGAGATGCGCCATCTCGTCGCGCTGGCGCGCTGTCTCCAGCTCGCTGCGCTTGCGCTCGGTCACGTCGACCACTGAGGCCAGCACGAACCTGCCCTCGAACGTCTGCATCGGATTCAGCCCCACTTCCACGGGAAGCTCGGTCCCGTCCTTGCGGACGGCAAACAGTTCTCGGCCAGACCCCATCGCGCGTGGACGCCATTCCTCCCGATACGCTTGCCGGTGCGCTTCGTGCGTGCTGCGCACGCGCCCCGGGATCAACATCTCGACCGGGCGCCCGAGGAGCTCCTGCCGCGCATAGCCGAACATGGTGACCGCGCGTGCATTTGCGAGCGTGATCATCCCTTCGGTGTCGACCACGAGCATCGCGCTCGGCGCCGCCTCCACGAGCGTACGAAAGCGCTCCTCGGCCTGTCTGCGCCCGGTGACGTCGTGCGTCACGCCGCGCATGAGCGTCGCGGCGCCGCTCTCATCGCGGTCGATCCGGCCGCGCGAGCTCACCCACCGCAGGCGTCCGTCCGGCAGCACGATGCGGAAGTCCTGCTCGAAGTCGCTGCCGCCTTTGCTCAGCGCGGCGCGCACGTCTTGTTCGACTGCTGCCCGATCGTCGGGATGGATGCTGCTCAGAAAGCGCTTCAGGTCGACGCGCTCGTGAGCGTCATAACCGAACAGCGCGCGGCCCTCACGCGTCGTCCAGATTTCATCGGCAGCCACGCTCCATTCCCATAGACCCAGCTCACCCGCGCTGGCGGCGAGCTCCAGACGATGTTCGCTCTCTCGCAGCCTGTCCTCGCTTACTCGCAGCCGCGCGCTGAGCCCGGCAGCCGCGAGCACACCCCAGCCGAGTTCGTACGCCATCGCAACAACCACCCCGAGAAAGGCGACAGAAACGGCCGTGGGAATCCGGACCAAGCCGCGGTTGAGCAGGATCGCGAGCGCCGACGCGGCAACCAGGCAAAGGAACATGCTGCCGCCCACCACCGCAGCCCGGCGCCGCGCGCTGGCATCGCCGCGCCGCCAGAGTGCGATGGAAGCCTCGGTCACGAACGCGATGAGCAGCAGGTTGCTCAATTGAGCGACGATGGCATACGGATTGGGGACGCCGACCGGGAGATGAACGCTTTCTCCGCCCCACGCCGGCACCGCGGTCATCGCCGTCACCTGCTCGAAGTTGATGTTGACGCCGGTGCGGAAATTGAGCACCAGCGAAACTGCGCGCAGGCCGCAGGCCGCGTATCCCAGCCATAGCCGGCCGGTGCGGAAGTACAAGCGAATGAAGCCCACGATGGAGAGGAACAGGACGAAGACGGGCACGTGAGCCCAGCGCAAGGTGACTGCATAGTCGTCGGGCGCGGCCGCCCGCATCATGCGCAGCTCGAACAGGCTGAACACCGCGACCGAGGCGGCAGTCACGAAGAACCACAGGTATCCGTACTGGCTGCGCTGGCGGAGCCAGATCAGCAGGTAGATGATGCCGAGCGTGAGGCTCGTCGCCCCCACCATCGGCCAGGCCGTGTCGATCCATCCCATCGCTCAGGCCGGAGATGAGCCTACGTATGGCAGATGGCGGTTACCAGCGCCGGTAGACGTAAAACCCGCCGCCATACGGATACGGGTAAGGAGCGTAGGGCGCACAGCACGGGCCATACCACGGATCGGTATAGATGATCATGGCCGGTGGAGCGGGCCAGAGCTTGACGGCCTCGACCTCGAGGGTTGCGACCTGGTGCTCCACATTGTTCACCTTGACGGTCTGGGGCTGGCCTACCGTTCCCACCACCGTCATCGTGCGTCTGGGGGCATAGATAGCCGGGTCGTAGTAGCCTTTTGCACACGCCAGGAAATGGCCCTGCGGTTGATTCTGCAGATGCGGCTCTCCGTTGGCGCCGAGAAAAAAGCTGAGCATTCGGAAGCACGTCTTGTCCTGCCCCGGGTCCACGCTCAAGATGGGTCCGCCCCAGCGCACCTGGTCACCTGCTGCATTCTTCTCCAGCGCCTGCTGCGGTGTAATGTCCTTGACCGGACCCTTCGCAGGCGGCTCTGCCGCGCACCCCGCCAACGCCGCGATCACTGCGCCTACAGCAAGAAAACGAATCTGCATCTTGGTCTCCTCCGGAGCTCGACTCCGCTGCAACAGAATATATCTTGCATCATCAGCGTGCCGTTCGCTATCGTAGCGAACGCTCAGTGGTTGTCTCTCAGCCGTGTAGTTCATGAAGCGCAGCGCAACCCGGGAACACGCAGGGCAGGTCACCACTTCAGCAGAAACTGAAATTGAAACACCACCACCGGCCCGGGATCGGGGTTGAACGCCGGGTTCCACACGATCTGCAGATCCGGCTGCAGCCGGGCTGTGGCCGCGAGCTGAAGCGTATAGAAGGTCTCGAACACGTACTCGTTTTCGTGATACACAGTCCTGATGGTTGCCGAGGGCTGGCTCCAGACGAAACCCGCACCCAGTAAATCGTTGGTGAGCTGCGGTGCCCACCCGGCGTAATGCAGCGGCGCCTGCATGACGAATCCAGTGCCGGCCTGTGTCTTGGCGCCACCCGACACCTGGGAGTTGCCGAACCCAAAACGACCGAACCATCCGAATGGCGAGCTTGGACCGAGTCGCTGCTGCAGGTTGAAGCCCACCCCGCCATGAATCGAACCAGCCGCACGGCGGCCGTCCGCTTCGCCGTTGGCCTGCTCCGCGCTGCTGGAGCGGCCAACAAACGGCTGCACGCGGTAGACGCCCGGACCTAGACCGAAGACATCGGCCGGCGCATAGCCCACCTCCCACTCGAGCGACCAGTTCGCCCAGCTGAAGTTCGTTCCAGGATTCTCGCCCGCACCGGCGTTCCCGACCGAATAGCCGAGCATGGTGTACCAGTCACTGCCCGGCTGCCATTGCAGGTTTACGCCGTAGTTGTAGGCGGGCAGCGGCAGCACCATGCTGTTGATCAGCGCCGAGTTGATGAACTGACCGCGGCCGTTGTTTGCATAGCCATTGGCGTCGAGGTAGTTAGCCTGGTTCATCACGCCTGCGAGCAGCACGAAGTGGCCGGCGTCGAAGGACTGCTGCCACGCGAGCTCCGGAACGCGGAAGCTGCTGTGGGTCGACCATATTCCGGTTGGATTGGTCAGCGTGTCGAGGTTGGTCTTGGCAGTTTGCGTCGAACCAGGGGTGCCCATGGCGCCCTGGAATTCGATCTGAGCGCTCAGCCAGCCCGCGGTGCCAGCGCTGCGCGCATCGAATACAGTCCACTTGAGCGGGAGGTCAAGGTTGTACTTGACGAGATCGCTCTCTCCCTTGGCAACGTCGGTCATGCCCGCGTAGCTGAAGGTCTGCTCGAGCTTGTAGCGCAGGCCGTAGCCGGACAGCCAGTACTTGGCTTGCTGCACCTCGGGCACAAATGGCGCAACGCCGAGAAGCGACCCGGGCGCGGCGGCCGTGTTGCCCTGGGCGTCGCTCTCGTAGAGGTAGGGCATCAGGCGCGGTGGCGCAGCGGGAAACAACTCGAACTCGGGCAGTCCCTCCCAGATCGACCGCAGTTTCTGCAGCGTCTGGCTCGGCACCGTGACACCCTTGTGCGTAGCTGGCGTCTGGTACTTCAAACCCAGCGCGGTAGCTGGCCGCAGTCCTGCTGCCACTCCGGAGGTGGGTGTGCTGACCGCGTTTCCGACCTCGTCGGTGAACAGCATCTCGCCCGGCGACGGTTCTGCAACGTCTTGCGCCGCGGCGCCGATGGTTGGAAGCGCGAGCAGGCACAGCGCCGCGGCGAGCGCCGATCCATGACCTCTTGTTCTGCCTTCCCCGCGCCGATGGTTCCGGTCGGCGCTAAGGGTCACCATTTGAGGAGGAACTGGAACTGGAAGACCACGGCAGGCCCGGGATCGGGGTTGAATGCGGGATTCCACACGATCTGCAGATCCGGCTGCAGCTGACTCAGGGGCGTGAGTTGCAGGGTATAGAACGTCTCCAGCACGTACTCGTCGTTGTGGTACACCGTTTTCGTCGTCGCGGAAGGTTGGCTCCACACGAAGCCGACGCCGAGCAGGTCGTTGCTGAGCTGTGGCACCCAGCCCATGTACTTGAGCGGCGCCTGCATGACAAACCCGGTGCCCACCTGCGCTTTGGCACCGCCGGATACTTGCGAGCCGCCGAAGCCAAAACGGCCGAACCACCCGAGGGGTGAGTTGCGGCCAAGCTGCTGCTGCAGATTGAACGCCAGCCCGCCTTGCACGGCTCCGTTGCGGGCCAGGAACGGCTGAACCCGATAGACGCCTGGACCTAGGCCGAGCACATCGCTCGGCGCATAGCCGGTCTCCCACTCGAGCGACCAGCTTTCCCAGCTGAAATTGGTTCCGGGCGTTTGGCCTGCGGTGGCATTTCCGACCGAATAACCGAGCATGGTGTACCAGTCGTTGCTCGGCTGCCATTGCAGGTTCAGCCCATAGTTGTACGCCGGCAGCGGCAGCACCATGCTGTCGATCAGCGCCGAGTTGATGAATTGGCCGCTGCCGTTGTTGGCGTACGCATTGGTGTCGAGGTAGTTGGCTTGATTGATCACGCCGGCAAGCGCCACGACATGACCGGCGTCGAAGGATTGCTG
>DATJZQ010000245.1:0-36773 GCA_035499005.1 Burkholderiales bacterium
GCGCAATTTCATAGCCGGCTCTCCCGGGAGGTTGTGGTGCTCGGTGCTCATCGCAGTAGGCTCCGGGCCACGGCTCGCCTGCGTGCTGGCGGACGCGTGTTGTGGGGGTGTCGACACGGGCGCGGCCTGCGCCCGGGCCTCCGGCATCTTCGCCTGCTGGCCGCGCCATTCATTGAAGCTCGGCAGTGGAGGTGGCCGCATGCGTTCGACCGCCCCCGCGCGATTCGGGCTCGCGGCGGGAGGCGCTTCCGGTTGCGGGCGGCCGGAAACCGAGGAAGGCGTCGGCTGAGCACGCTCGCTCGCTTCGCGTCGATTCGCCAGATCTTGCTGGGGAGCAGCCGCCACATGGTTCTCAGGCGGGACAAGCCGCGGCGCAGGACCGTTGTTCTCTGTCGGCTTCAAACCAGCGTCATGCAACCAGGAACTGGGGTCACGCGGCGCTCGGGTTGCGACTACCGAACGCGTTGTGTACTCCTGAGGCGGTTGTGACGCGTGGCCGGTTCCGGGGGCGAGGCTCGCCGCGCTCGGCCGTACTTCGACCCCGCGCGCTGCAGGGCGCAAATCCCGCACCTCTTCCGGCTCGACTCGAACGTAGTCGCGGCCGGCATGACTGAGGTGGTCGGCGCTCGTTGCGATGACGGCGTTGTGAACTTGAGTATTGGCGTACGTGATGTTCGTTACGTTGATGTTGGTGACATTGACCGTAGTCGTATTGATCACCGTTCTGTTGACTACGCGCGGCCCGCCCCAGCCGCCCCAATATGGCACGCCGACAAACTGGCGCGGCCCCCACCACGGCAGCAGGGGCTCACCCCATCCGAGCGCTACCCAGCCGACGCCGACTCCCGCGCTGATCCGCACACCGCCCAGCCAGGCAACCAGCGCCGGCGCATACACCGGGTGCGGCACGATCGGACCCGGCGTCCAGCCCCAGTAGCCGTTCACGTACACCCACCGCCCGTAGTGATACGGCGCCCAGCCCCAGGGCGCGTCATCGATCCAGGACCAGCCGAACAGTGGATCGTAGATCCATCGGCCGGTGCTGTAAGGCGCCCAACCCGCTGGAACCGCATCGGGAATCCAGACAGCTCCGTATTCGGGCACGGTGCGCCAATTTCCGCTGTGGTCGAGATCACCCGCTCCATACACTTCGGGCGGAACGTAGCGCGCGCTCATCGAATCGAGCAGACGGTCGGTCCGGCTGTAGTTCCATTGATCCCAGGCGTCGAGATCCGGCGCCGCATAACTCTCCAGCCGCGGAGAGTCGGTACCTGTCACCACGACCTCCTCGGCTGCGCTCACCCGCGCGCTCTGCCCGTTGGCCATAGCGAGTTGCGCACTGCCACCCCGGCGCGTGATCAATGCGGTGGATTGCGGGGTTACGTTGAAGCGGTAGTAGCCGACATGCTCGACAGTGAAGGCCGCGTTTGGTGTATCCACTTCTACGGCATGCCCCGGCAGCAGCTGCCGCAGATCCAGAGACGCTTCGCCGCCTGTGACTTTGATCTGGAGGAAGTCCGGCTCCACGCTGCTCACTTGAAGCTGTGTCGCCTCGCCTATGCGCACGTAGGATCGCGGGCCGACTTGCAGCTCCGCATTGCTCGACGGACCGGTGTAGATCGAGTCGCCGTTCGCGAGTGGCGTGTTGGGGCGCGCGGGGGCCCAGTCCTCGCCGCCCGGTCTCCAGAACGAGACTTGACCTTCGATCAGACTCAAACGGGGCGGAGTCGGCAGATCCTGCGGCGGGCCCTGATCCGCGCGCGTCGTCGCAACGGATAGCAGACCGATGAGCATGAGAGCGAGAAAATAACCTCGTTGCATGTGCGTTCCTTTCTTCTGATCGCGGCGGAGCATCAGCCGTCACTTTGTGATCGATTCGAGCCTCAAACGCTCGGGGCTTTGGTTCCGCTTACATCGACTGCTCAAACTTGGACTCAAGTGGCATCGCGCGCCCGTCTGCCTTACACTGCGCTGACAGCCAAAGCTTGCGATTACGTCCTTCGCACTGAGTCAGGTGTTTTGCCGCGAACGTTCCATCGCATCCGGACACGAGCTCGCGAGACGGGCATTTGAGCGCTTGCGACTGGCTGTGACTTAGAATCGCGCATCGGATCGAGGAGGGATACATGGATGTGAGCGACGTCAGGGCGGTCAGAAAGAGGGCTGCGGTGCACCGCAGTTACAGCGAGCGCGACGCGAGGATCGATCTCGCAGCGGCATTGCGGCTGGCCGCGCGTATGCAGCTCAACGAAGGCGTGTGCAACCACTTCAGCATGGAGCTCCCGGGATATCCCGACCGCTTCCTCATCAATCCACAGGGGCTGCATTGGTCGGAGATCAGACCTGCGGACTTGTTGGTGGTGGATGAGAATGGCCGGGTCCTGGCGGGCAAGCACAAGGTGGAGGCGACCGCCTTCTTCATTCACAGTCGGGTGCACCTGCGCTGCAGGAAGAAGGTCGTGCTCCACAGCCACATGCCGTTCGCGACGGCGCTCGCCATCGTCGACGGCGGGCGACTCGCACTCGGAGCCAACCAGAACGCGATGCGTTTTCACGGCCGCATCGCGTACGATGACGGCTACGGTGGTGTGGCGCTGTCCGACGGAGAAGGAGATCGGATCGCAGATGCACTGGCCGGTGCCGACGTCATGTTCATGGCACATCACGGTGTGCTCGTGTGCGGCGAGCGCATGGATTACGTGTTCGACGACCTCTACTATCTCGAGCGCTCCTGCATGGTCCAGGTGCTGGCGCAGAGCACCGGCAAACCCCTGCGTACGCAGCCGGATGAAGTGTGCGCCCAGGCAGCCCGGCAGATCGGCGGTGGACGCGAGCAGTCGGAGCTGCACTTCGCGGCGCTCAAGCGCCTGCTGGACCGCGACGAGCCGGGCTGGAGAGGCGTGCGCGGCTAGTGGACTGCAACAGTCGATTCGGGAGCACCCCTCACCCCCACCCTCTCCCGCAAGGGGAGAGGGAGCGCGCTATGAATTTCGCTGTTACGTTTCACTAGTTGGGCAAGCTCATCAGCGCCGTCTGGCCGGGCGATCCCCACCCGCGCGGCGCCACCTGGGACGGGGAAGGCGTCAATTTCTCGCTGTTCTCGGCGCATGCTGAGAAGGTCGAGCTGTGCCTGTTCGACCCCGCCGGCCGTCACGAAGTCGAACGAATCGAAATCCGCGAGCGCACCGACGAGGCGTGGCACTGCTATCTCCCGGAGGCGCGCCCGGGGCTGCTGTACGGTTATCGCGTGTACGGACCCTATCAGCCAGAGCAGGGACAGCGCTTCAACCCGCACAAGCTTGTCGTCGAGCCTTATGCCAAACACATCGAGGGTGCGCTGAAGTGGAGCGATGCGCACTTCGGCTACCGGGTAGGGCACCGTGCCGAGGATCTATCCTATGATCGTCGCGATAGCGCGGCCGGGATGCCCAAGTGCCGTGTGATCGATCCGGCGTTCACCTGGGGCGACGATCGGCCGCCGCGCGTGCCGTGGCACGACACCATCATCTACGAGCTGCATGTTCGCGGCTTCACTCTGCGGCACCCGGAAGTTCCCACTCAGCTGCGCGGCACCTATGCCGGCCTCGCCTGCGCCCCGGTGGTCGATCACCTGCGGCGCCTGGGCGTCACCACGGTGGAGCTGATGCCGGTCCACACCTTCGTAGACGACCGCCATCTGGTCGCATCTGGGTTGCGCAACTACTGGGGCTACAACTCGCTCGGGTTCTTCGCGCCCGACATGCGCTACTCCTCGACCGGTCGCGTGAGCGAATTCAAGACCATGGTCAAAACGCTGCACTCGGCCGGGCTGGAAGTGATACTCGACGTCGTCTACAACCATACCGCCGAAGGCAACCACCTCGGCCCCACTCTCAGCCTGCGCGGCATCGACAACGCCTCGTACTATCGCCTGGCGCCAGCCGATCCGCGCTACTACATGGACTACACCGGCACGGGCAACACGCTGAACATGCGCCACCCCAGCGTGCTCCAGCTGATCATGGATTCGCTGCGCTACTGGGTGCTGGAGATGCACGTGGATGGATTTCGATTCGACCTCGCCTCAGCATTGGCGCGTGAGCTGCACGAAGTCGACCGGCTGGGCGCCTTCTTCGACATCATCGGCCAGGATCCGGTGCTGTCGCAGGTGAAGCTCATCGCCGAGCCCTGGGACCTGGGCGAAGGCGGTTATCAGGTGGGCAACTTTCCGACCGGCTGGACGGAGTGGAACGACCGCTACCGGGACACTGTGCGCGCCTACTGGAAGGGCGACGGCGGATTGATCGGCGATTTCGCGCGGCGTCTGACCGGTTCCAGCGATCTGTACGAAGCCAGCGGACGCAAGCCTCACGCGAGCATCAACTACATTACTGCGCACGATGGCTTCACGCTGACCGATCTCGTGAGCTACAACGACAAGCACAACGAGGCCAACCTCGAAGACAACCGCGATGGTCCCAACAACAACTTGTCGTGGAATTGCGGGGTGGAGGGTCGAACCGACGATGCGGAAGTCAGCACGCTGCGCGCACGCCAGAAGCGCAACTTCATCGCCACGCTGCTGCTGTCGCAGGGCGTGCCCATGCTTCTGGCTGGCGATGAGCTCGGCCGCACACAAGGCGGCAACAATAACGCCTATTGCCAGGACAATGAAATCTCGTGGCTCGACTGGCGTCTCGATGAGCAAGACGCCGCGCTGCTGCAGTTCTTCCAGCGCTTGATCCAGATCCGCCGCCAGCATCCCGTGTACCGTCGGCGGCGCTTCTTCCAGGGACGGCCCATCCGCGGCAGCGGCATCAAGGACATTGCCTGGCTCACGCCCGAGGGGCGCGAGATGGACGACACCGAATGGAGCCAGGAATTCGCCCGCTCCCTCGGGGTGTATTTCGCCGGCGAGGCGCTGGATGAGACGGACCGGCGCGGCCAGCCGGTGCGCGACGACAACTTCCTACTGCTGCTCAACGCGCATCACGAGGCGATCCCGTTTGCCTTGCCGGAATTCCGGGCGGGATCGAGCTGGCAGGTCCTGCTGGACACCGCGTACGAGCAGGGCCTGGCGATGGACGGCCGCTTTCCTGGAGCCGCGCGCTACGACCTGCAAGGCCGATCGCTCGCGTTGTTAACCGAAATCCAGCAGACCTGAAGGGCAAGGGATGCGCAAGCCAGGCTGGCCCCGCCTCAAGCGCAGCGCACGACAGGAGTAAAGTAGCAGGTCGATCCATTCAGCAATCGAGGTAGCGGTGCTCCAAATCAAGAAGATCGCAGGCGCGCTCGGCGCGGAGATCGTGGGTGCGGATCTGTCCGAGCGTCCGTCATCCGAGCTTGCCAGCGCGATCCGGGGCGCGCTGTTGGAGCATCTGGTCGTCTTCCTTCAAGACCAGCGCCTGACAGTCCCGCAGTTTCTCGCCTTCGCGCGCTGCTTCGGCAAGCCCATCGAGTACCCGCTCATCAAGGGGTTGCCCGAGTTCCCCGAAGTGATCGAGGTCAGCAAGCTCGAGAACGAGACCGCGAACTTCGGCGGCGTCTGGCACACCGACACGGCGTACCTGGAGCTGCCGCCGATGGGCTCGATGCTGCTGGCGCGTGAGGTCCCCCCAGTGGGCGGCGACACCCTCTTCGCGAATCAGTACCTGGCGTACGAAGCCCTTTCGCCTGGCCTGCGCCGAATGCTGGAAGGCCTGGTTGCCGTAAACAGTTCCACCAAGGCGGACGCCAGCCGCACGCGCGAGGACCGCGTGCGCAAGGACGGACGAGAGGACGCCAAGGCGGAATACCTCGCCGAGCACCCCGTCGTGCGCACTCATCCGGAAACGGGGCGGAAGGCTCTCTACGTGAACGTGGCGCACACCGTTCGCTTCAAGGGTCTCACCGACGAAGAGAGCGCCCCGCTGCTCAATTACATCTTCCAGCACCAGACCCGTCCCGAATTCACCTGCCGCTTCAGCTGGCAGGTAGGATCGCTCGCCTTCTGGGACAATCGCTGCGCGCTGCATAACGCAGTGAACGACTATCACGGGCACCGCCGCGTCATGCACCGGATCACGCTGGCAGGCGATAAGCCGCGCTGACGCTTCCAATAAAGCAAGGGAGGAGAACGAAAAATGAAGAAATCAGACCTCGACGCGATCTATCGATGCATGCTGCGCATCCGCCGCTTCGACGAAGGCGTCGCGGATCTGTTCAAGGAGGGCCTGGTCAAGGGCACCGCACACAGCTATGTCGGACAGGAAGCGGTCGCCGCCGGCGCCTGCGCGGCGCTGACCAAGGAAGATTTCGTCGTCAGCCATCACCGCGGCCACGGCCATTGCATCGCCAAAGGCGCCTCGCTGGAAAAGATGATGGCTGAGCTGATGGGCCGGGTCACCGGTTACTGCAAGGGGCTGGGCGGCTCCATGCACATCGCCGATCTCGATCTCAACATCCTGGGGGCGAACGGCATCGTCGGAGCGGGCATCGGCATCGGCAGCGGCGCGGCGCTGTCGAACAAGCTGCGCGCGAGCGGGGCGGTCGGCGTCGTGTTCTTCGGCGACGGCGCGATCAACGAGGGCATCTTCCACGAATGCCTCAACGTCGCATCGGTATGGAAGCTGCCGGTCGTCTACCTGTGTGAGAACAACCAGTACGCCCTGTCCACTTCGACCAAGGACTCCACTTCCATCGATCTGCTGTCCAAGCGCGCCGACGCCTACTCGCTGCCCGGCGGAACGGTGGATGGCAACGACGTGCTCGCGGTGCATGCCGTGGTGAGCGAAGCGGTCGCGCGCGCGCGCAAAGGAGAGGGGCCGACCCTGATCGAAGCACTGACCTACCGCTGGGGCGATCACTCCATGCGCGCCAACCTGCCGCGCTATCGCACCGACGACGAAGTCGTCGAGTGGCGCAAGCTCGATGCGATCGCGCGCTTCGAGCACAAGCTCGAAACCGAGTACGGTTACAAGAAAGAGGCGCTCGAGAAGATCCGCGCCGAGGTCGAAGCCGATCTGGCGGCTGCCAAGGAGTTCGCCGTCGCGAGTCCCGAGCCCACCTTGCAGGACCTCGAGCATGCGGTCTATGCGCCGCACTACCAACCATCCGAGCCTGCGCAGGCGCCGTCGCGGGAGCTCGGTTTCGCCGAGGCTCTCAAGGAGGCGCTCGCACAGGAGATGGAACGCGATCCTCGTGTGTTCGTGCTGGGCGAGGACGTGGGCAAGATCGGCGGCATCTTCGCGGCGACGCGCGGCCTGATCGAGAAGTTCGGCCCCGAGCGCGTGCGCGACACGCCGATCTCCGAGGGCGCCATCGCTGCCTGCGCCGTGGGCGCTGCGGTCACCGGGATGCGCCCGGTAGCCGAGGTGCAGATTTTCGACTTCATCACGCTGATGATGGACATGATCGTCAACCAGTCCGCCAAGTTCCGCTTCATGCTGGGCGGCAAGCCGACCGTGCCGCTCGTCATCCGCGGTCCGCAGGGCGGTGGGATCCGCCTCGCCGCGCAGCACTCCCAGAGCCTGGAGGCGTGGTTCACGCACGTCCCCGGCCTGGTGGTGGTGGGACCGTCGTCGCCCTATGAGGCGAAGGGCCTGCTGATCAGCGCGATCCGCGAGGACAACCCGGTGATCTTCCTCGAGCACAAGCTGCTGTACGTAGGCAAGAAAGCGCTGGTGCCCGAGCAGCCGTACGCGATTCCGATCGGCAAGGCCGCAGTGAAGCGCCATGGGCGCGACGTCACCTTGGTCGCAACCATGGCCATGGTCGAGCCTGCGCTGCAGGCGGCGACGCGTCTCGAGACAGAAGGCATCGACGTCGAGGTGATCGATCCGCGCACCCTGCGACCGCTGGACGAGGACGCGATCATCAAATCGGTGAAAAAGACGAGCCGGCTGGTGATCGCGCACGAAGGGTGGAAGCGCTGGGGCTTCGGCGCCGAGGTCGCGGCGATGGTAGCCGAAAAAGCCATCGACTGGCTCGACGCGCCCATCCTGCGGGTCGGCGCGCGCGATTCCCCCATGCCCTACAACGACAAGCTCGAGCGGCTGGTCATTCCTTCGGCGGACGACATCGTCGAGGCCATCAAGGCGGTCGTGCTGCGGGACAAGATCAGCGCCGAGGCGTGAGCTCCGCGGCGCTCGGTGCAGCTGTGTAATCGACGCGTTTTGACATTTCTTGCCCCTCCACGCCCGATGCGCGCAGCATTTCCTCTGGAAGCTTTTGATCGGAGCTTCCAGGGGCAAGGGAGGGCCTGTTCATGGATGCGATCGAGCGCGCTGCGCGCTGGTTTTTCGCCGGGCGCAAGGCCTGGGTGCTGTGGCCCGTTGGGATTATGGCGGTGACGCTGGCTGGAAGCGCCGTTGGCGTGATCGGACAGCTCGCGGCCGGTGTTTTTCTGATCGTAGTGCCGGTGGCCTGGGTCGCCGGGCTGCTCGGAATTGCAGCGCGCGACTATCTCAGTCGGCCCCGAAGGCGCGAGCGTCCCGTGTCAGGCGAGTCTTGGAGCGCGGCGCTGTGGGCTGGTCTGTACGCTCTGCCCGTCCTGCTGATCAGCAACTGGACAGTCGCCTTGCTGTGGTGGATCGTGGTCGCGTATGTCGAGAAGGAGCGCCGCGCCCACATCGTTCGCGGGCGGAGCACCTCACACGCGCGCCCGTGAAGGCCGCGCCGGGATACGCGCCGATCCGCGCTTAGGCTGAACGGCGCATCCCCGGTTTCAATTCATCACCAGGCCGCCGTCGACGTGGTAGGACTGGCCGGTGATGTAGTCGGAATCGGCGCTTGCGAGGAACACCGCCATGCCGGCGAGATCCTCCGGAGTTTCGGGGCGCCGCATCGGAATGCCGCTGATGCGGGTCTGCCAGGCGCTGCCCGCGGGGCGCTTCTCGAGTTGAGTCCATTCGCGGTCGATCTGGCGCCACATTTCAGTGTCGACCACGCCTGGACAGATCGAATTGACCGTTACGTCGGGCGCGAGGGCCAGCGCCGCGGATTGCGTGATGCTGATTGCCGCGGCTTTGCTGGCGCCGTAGGCGGCGAACATCGGCCGTCCGATCCGTCCCGCGATGGATGCGGTGTTGATGATCTTGCCGCGCGGCCGGCCCTGCGCGAGCGGCGCCTGGCGCATCATCTGCCGTGCCCCCGCCTGCACCGAGAAGAACAAGCCGCGGGCGTTGACGTCGTTCACGAAGTCCCAGTCCTCCGGCGTCAACTCGAGCAGCGGGCTGACTCGCATGACACCGGCGTTGTTGACCATCACATCGAGCCGACCAAAGCGCTCGACCGCGCGCGCAACCATGACCGTGCTTTGTGCAGGATCGCCCACGTCCACGCGCAGCGCATCCGCCTCAGCTTTGAGCGCACGGATCTCGTCCGCCACCGCGCGGGCATTGCCCTCGTCCACATCCGCCACTACGACCCTGGCGCCCTCGCGGGCGTAGCGCAAGGCGATCGCGCGGCCGATGCCCCGGCCGCTGCCGGAGACGAGCGCTACACTTCCTTCCAGTCTGCCCATGTGCATCTCCTGTCTGGCGGCTGCGTCATTCGTCCGGAGGCGACGTCACCACGATGAAGCGCAGGTCCGTCATTCCCGTGTTATAGATAGCGTGCTCCACCCCAGGTGGAATAAAGATGACATCGTCCTTGCGCACCACGCTGCGTTCACCCTCGAGCTCCATCAGCCCCTCGCCGTCGAGGACGTGATAGATCTGTTCCTGAATCCGGTGCTTGTGCGGCGCTACGTAGGCCTTCGGCTGATACACCGACACCCGATAGTCGAGGATCTTCGACCCGCAGGGCTCTGGCCGCACCAGCATCTTGGAATACGCGCCGCCATAGTGCGCGGGCGGCTCCTCCCACATCACGCTCGCCGTCGGGCGGATCACTGGCCTTGCGGCTTGCTTTGAATCTTTCGCTCCCATCCATCCCTCCTTCAGTTGCGCACGGCGGCCGGCATCTGCCGCATCTGACTCACGTACGCGGCGAGTCCAGTGCGTATATCGTAACGCGGCTTCCACCCGAGCTCGGCAGCAGCGCGGCTGACGTCCAGCGCGCCTTTGCGCACCGCCCCCACGCGGTCGCCATGGCGGTAGGGTCCGGGGCCCACCGAAAGTTGCGCCCCCGGCACCAGCTCGCGGACGATGGCGACGATCTCGGCAACCGTCGGTGCCGAGCCGCTGGCGACGTTGTAGGCGTCGTAGCAGTGCTGGCTGTGGTCGAGCGCCGCCAGCATCGCGGACGTCACGTCCTCGACATACGTGTGGTCGATGGCTGTATCGGCGCCGGACGGAACATGAAGCCGCCGCCCCGCCAGCGCCGCGTCGATCAGGTTCTTCGGCACGCGGTCGCGCGGCAATCCCGGACCGTACACCCAGGAAGTGCGCAGGTTGATGATCTCGAGCCCGTGCAGCTCGCGATAGCTGCGCCCGAGCTGCTCCACGGCCGCCTTGCAAATGCCATAAGGCAGCACAGGGTCGAGTGGATGCGTCTCATCGATCTTGTCCGCTCGGAAGGCGCCGTAAGCCTCCTCGGAGCTGATGTGAACGCAACGCCGCACACCGCCGAGCCGCATCGCTTCGAACACGTTTAGCGAGCCCTCGACGTTTACGCGCACGACGTTGATCGGGCTGCCGAGCGAGGACAGAACGCCGACGATCGCCGCGCAGTGCAGGACGGCGTCCGGCTTGTGCACCAGCACCGCCTGCGCGACTCCGGCGAGATCGGTGATGTCGCCCTGCACTCGGATGAGTCTCTCGCTCCCTTGAGGAAGAGTGTCGAGGCGCGTGTCGAAAGCGATCGCGGTGTCGCCGCGGGCGACCAGGGCGCGCACTGCGGCTTCGCCCAGAAACCCGCCGCCACCCGTAACGAGCACCCGCATATCACAGATTGAAGACGACCAGGCGCTGCTCGGTCATCTCCTCGATCGCGTAGCGCGGACCTTCGCGGCCGCTGCCGCTTGCCTTGACGCCGCCGTACGGCATCTGATCGTTGCGCCAGGTCGACGTGCCGTTGACGATCACTCCACCCACCCGCAACGCGCGGATCGCCTGAAACGTGACCTCGTTCGAGCGAGTGAAGATGCCCGCCTGCAAGCCGTACGGGCCACCGTTGGCGGCGGCGAACGCCTCCTCGATCGCGTCATAGGGAATCACGTTGACGATGGGACCGAACACCTCTTCGCACACCACTTTCATGCTTGGCTTGACGCCGGTCAGCAAGGTCGGCTCGTACGCGGCGCCGTGACGCCGGCCCCCGGCCAAGACCTGCGCACCGCCTGCAAGAGCTTCCTCCACCCAGCTCTCGACGCGTCGCGCCGCCGCCTCGTCGATCAGTGTGCCCACGTCGGTGGCGGGGTCGAGCGGGTCGCCGAGCTTCATTCGTCGCACTTCCGCAACGATCAGGTCGAGGAATGCCTGGTAGACGCGCTGCTGAACGTACACGCTCTGTACCGAAAGGCAACTCTGCCCGGCGAGGCGCATCGCGTAGCGGGCGCAGGCAGCGGCAGCGGGGGCCAGGTCGGCGTCGTCGTGGACGATGGTCGCGTTGTTGCCGCCGAGCTCGAGCGCGACGCGGCGCAGGCCGCTCGCCGCCTTGATGGCCGCTCCCGCGCGGCTCGAGCCGGTGAAGCTGATGAAATCCACGCGCGGGTCGCTGACCAGCGCCGCACCGGTTTCCGCGCCACCGTGCACGACATTCAGCACGCCGTCGGGCAAACCCGCCTCGACACACAGCTCAACCAGACGATGGACGACGAGTGGCGCTTGGGGAGAAGGCTTGAGCACGACACTGTTGCCAGCCGCAATCGCCGGTGCGATCTTATGCGCTGCGAGATTGAATGGTGCATTGAACGGCGTGATCGCGGCGACCACGCCGACGGGAAAGCGCAGCAGCATGGCGAGCTTCCCGGCTCCCATGGGGTTGCCGTCGAGCGGCACGTGACGCCCTTCGATGCGGATCGCCTCCTCGGCGGCCAGCTGCACGGTATCGAGCGAGCGCTGGAGCTCCGCCCGAGAGTCTTTGATCGCCTTGCCGGTCTCCCGCGTGATCAGCCTTGCAAGATCTTCGGCATCGCGTTCGATAAAGGCAGCCGTGCGCCGCAGGAGCGCCGCGCGCTCGTAGGGTGCAATCGCTGCGGCCTTGGCTCGCGCCCCAGCTGCCGCTTCGACAGCGATCGCGACTTCCGCGGTTGAAGACAATGGCGCGGTGCCGACGACATCTCTTCTGTACGGATCGCGGATCTCGACCGTGCGCTCGAGCACACACCAGGTGCCGCCGACGAGATCCTTGGCCGTCACCGGCAGGGATGCCGTGCTTGAAAGGACTGCGCTCATACCTGCTTGACCGGCTGACCGAACACCGGCTCCTTGAATGGCGTCGGCGGCAGCTGCCAAGTCCCGGTGCCGGGCGGCTTGACTTTGTCGTCCACGTGAACGTCGAGGAGGCAAGGCTTGCCCAGCGCGAGCGCATGCCGCAGCGCGTCGCCGAGCTGATCCGAGTGCTTTACGGTGATGCCCTCGACTCCAAAGCTGCGCGCCATCCCCGCGAAATCGGGGTTGTACGGCTCGCGCTTGGGTCCGGCGTAGAAACCGGTCCCGATTTCGCGCCCACCGAACATGCCGTACTGGATATCCCGGATCGCGGCCCAGGCGAAATTGTTCCAGACCAGCCACACCGCAGGGATGTCGTACTCGACGGCGGTCGCCAGAACGTGCGGCGTCATGATGAAGCCGCCATCACCGACGATGGCGAGGCATTTGCGCTCCGGCGCAGCGAGCTTCGCGCCGAGGATCCCGCTCACGCCGAAGCCCATCGCCGAAAAGCCCCAGGAATTGAGCATCGACTGCGGGCGGCGCGCCTCCCAGAACTGCATGAACCAGTTGTGGTGTACGCCGCTGTCGAGCGAGATGATCGCATCATCCGGCAGCGCTCGCCGCACTTCTTTCACCACGCGCTCGGGGCGCAGCGGTGCACCGCTCGCATCGAAGTGCGGGCTGGTGTAGGCCCGCCACTCGCGCGTCCAGCCATCGATCAGCTCATGCCACGCGCTCAGGCGCTGACTCGATGCGCCGCGGCTGGCGGCTTCCTGGGCGAGCTGAGCGAGAAACACCTTTGCGTCAGCGAGAATGCCGAGGGCCACGGGATAGTTGCGTCCGATTTCCGCCGGGTCGATGTCGACGTGCACCAGCTTCGTCGGCGGGATGTTCCACGAATATCCGGGTATCCACGACGACGAGGAACGGTCGTCGAAGCGTGCTCCGACCGCGATCAGCAGATCGCAATGGCGGCCGGCCTGGTTGGCCGGGTAGGTTCCGTTACGTCCGATGAAGCCGAGGGCCAGACGGTGCGGCATCGGCACCGAGCCCATTCCGTTCGGCGACGTGATGACCGGAACTCCCAGCAGCTCCGCCACCCGCGTCAACTCCGGTCCCGCCTCGGCGAGCGTCACGCCATGGCTCACGAAAAACGCCGGCCGCTCGGCGGCCAGGATCATGTCGACGACACGCTTCACATCTTGCGGCGACGCGCCCGGCCGTGCGAAGCCGGCCGACTGATCGGAGCGCAGCATCTCGACGTCGCCTTCCTCCTGGAACAGATTGAACGGCACGTCGAGATTCACTGGGCCAGGACGGCCGCTCAGCATGAGGTTATAGCTCTGGCGCAGCGCGAGCGGCAGCATATCCACGCGCGTCGGCTGGAATGTGCGCTTTACGTAAGGCCGCAGGGCGGCTGGCCCTTCCGCCGCCTGGTTGCGGTGGCTCTCCTGGAACGGCCCCCGGTTGAACTGCGAAGTGGGCACGTTGGCGCTGATAGCGTAGAACGCGGAGGAGTCCGCCGCAGCGCAGGCTGTCGCCATGACCAAATTGCAGGTGCCCGGGCCGCATGAGGTGAGCGTAGCCACGGGACGGTGCGCGATGCGGAAGTAGGCATCGGCCATGTGGCCTGCGGTCTGCTCGTGGCGCGGCGAGACGAGCTTGATCTTGTCTTGCCTTTGCCACAGCGCGTCGAGCAGGCCGACGTTGCCGTGCCCGCAGATGCCGAACACGTACGGCACCCGTTCCTGTATCAGAAAATCGGAGATGAGATCTCCGCCTTTCATGCGCGGCATGGGCAGTTCCTCCAGACGAGCCGAGCCCGTTGGCTCGAGAGATATTTGCGGAGACTATATCAGACGGGGCGCGAATCCTGCGCTGAACAGCCGACGTCAGCCACCCTGGATTCCGGATCGCCCTCCGGGCGCCCGGAATGACGATCCCTTCAGCCCGACTGCCTTTCCCAGCCCCACTGCGCGAGCTGACGATGGCTGGCAACGATGTGCTCCTCCGGCGGGTCGGCAACGATCTCGAGCATCGAGGTCCCGGCGTAGCCAACCTCGCGCAGCGTCTTGGCGAACCCCGCGAAGTCGCAGCTCCCCTCGCCCACGGGGTCGTGGCGCCACACTTGGCGGCCGGTGTCAGAAAGGTGAACCATGCCCAGCCGCGAGCGCACCTGCTTCAGGCCAGCAGCCGTGTCTTCGCCAATGAAGTGAGCGTTGGCGATGTCGTAGCAGATGCCGACCATCGGGCTGTCGAGCCGATTGGCGAACGCGATAAGCTGGTCTGCGCGCGGGTACACGCCCATCGGGATATTCTCCAGCCACAGGTGGATGCCAGCCGATTCGGCGGAGCGCAGCACGCGCACGAACCCCTCGCTGAACCAGCTCTCCAGGTCGATGCGGGGCGGCGGAATCAGCGGGTTCACGCGCCCCGTCACGGTAACGACACCGCCCGCGCCGATCGTTCCGGCCATTCCGACAAGGCGCTCGAACAGCCGCACCGAGTAGTCACGCATTTCCGGAGAGGCGCTGGCGAGATTCTGATCCAGGCTGGGCAGGTTGAGCGTCTCTACTGTAAGTCCCGCGTCGCGCAGAAAGCGAGCGAACGCTTTGAGCTCGGAGTCGCCCATCACCGGATCCAGGTGC
The DNA here is from genome assembly GCA_035499005.1 of Burkholderiales bacterium. Classification (GTDB taxonomy): domain Bacteria; phylum Pseudomonadota; class Gammaproteobacteria; order Burkholderiales; family SHXO01; genus SHXO01. Next base: position 14,924 of record DATJZQ010000245.1, read on the forward strand.
GGACGCTGCGCCATCAGCTCGAAGCGCGTATAGCCCTCCCGCGCCAGCGTCTCCAGCGCGGCGCGCGCCGGAGCCCGCCACATGTACGACATCGTGTTCACACCGATCGGCAGCGCTGCATCTTGTCCGGCCATGGTCGGCTCCTCCGCGTCTCTCTGTACACCACTCTAGCCTACAATTGCACCATGCGAATTGGAGAGAGGCGATGCTGCCGAAGACCTGTGACGTGATCGTGGTGGGCGCGGGCAATGCCGCCATGTGCGCCGCGCTGGCTGCGCGTGAGCACCCCGGCGTCGAGGTCCTGGTGCTGGAGCGTGCCCCCGAAGCTGAGTCGGGCGGCAACACGCGCTTCACGGCGGGCGCGATCCGCTTCGCCTACGACGGCGTCGAGGACTTGCGCGAGCTGATGCCGGACCTCAGCGACGACGAGGTTGCGCGAACCGATTTCGGCGCCTACACGGAGGGCCAGTTCTTCGACGACATGGCGCGCGTGACCGAGAATCGCGCCGACCCCGATCTGGTGGAGCTGCTGGTCCGGCGCAGCAAGCCCACGATGCTGTGGCTGCGCGGCAAGGGTATGCGCTTCGCGCCCATCTACGGGCGTCAGGCATTCAAGGTGGATGGTCGCTTCAAGTTCTGGGGTGGGCTCACGGTCGAAGCATCGGGCGGCGGACCCGGCATCGTGGAGGCGCAGAAGTCCGCTGCTTCGAAGCATGGCATTCGCGTCGCCTACGAGGCCCGCGCCATGTCCGTGCTGCACGACGATGACGGCGTGCACGGTGTCATCGTGCGCTACCGGGGAAAGACGCACTCGATCCGCAGCCGCGCGGTGGTTCTCGCGGCGGGAGGCTTCGAAGCGAACCCCGAATGGCGCACCCGCTACCTGGGTCCCGGCTGGGACCTCGCCAAAGTGCGGGGCACGCGCTTCAACACAGGAGACGGCATCCGCATGGCGCTCGAGGCGGGCGCAGCGCCGTGCGGCAACTGGTCGGGCTGCCACGCGGTCGGCTGGGACCGCAACGCGCCCGAGTTCGGAGATCTCACCGTGGGCGACGGCTTCCAGAAGCACTCCTATCCGTTCGGCATCATGCTGAACGCGCAGGGGGAGCGCTTCGTCGATGAGGGCGCCGACTTCCGCAACTACACCTACGCCAAGTACGGTGCGGTGATCCTGCGGCAGCCGGGACAGTTCGCCTGGCAGATTTTCGACCGGAAGGTGCTGCACCTGCTGCGCGACGAGTACCGGATCCGCCAGGTGACCAAAGTCGCGGCCGACACGCTCGAAGCGCTAACAGCGAAACTCGATGATGTCGATGCCGAAAGGGCGCTGCACACGATCCGCCAGTACAACGCGGCGGTGCGCACGGACATCCCGTTCAATCCCAACGTCAAGGATGGCCGCTGCACGCGGGGTTTGGCCGTGCCGAAGTCGAACTGGGCCAATCCGATCGACGAGCCGCCGTTCGAGGCTTACGCGGTGTCGTGCGGCATCACGTTCACGTTCGGGGGGCTGCGCATCACCACCGACGCGCAGGTGCTCGACACCGACGGCGCACCGATCCCCGGCTTGTACGCTGCGGGGGAGCTCGTTGGTGGGCTGTTTTATTTCAACTATCCGGGCGGCACCGGGCTGATGTCGGGTGCTGTGTTCGGGCGGATCGCGGGTCATAGCGCCGGCGGGCCCGCGAGCAGATAACAGCGGCGATGACGGAAGAGAGCTTCGACGTCGTGGTCGTGGGCGGCGGCGGATCCGGCCTGGCTGCCGCGATCGAGGCCCGGGGCGCCGGACGCGGAGTCGTGTTGCTGGAGAAGAATGCAAAGCTCGGCGGGTCCACCGCCTGGTCGATCGGCTCGATCAGCGCCAGCGGCACGCCGCACCAGCTGCGCCGCGGCATCGAGGACCGCCCCGAGGATCACTACGCGGACATGCCGCTGTTCGCCGGGGCGCTGGCCGGCCGCGACAACGACGAGCTGCGCCGCGTCCTGTGTGATGAAGTGCCGGACGCGTTTCGCTGGCTGCAGGATCTCGGCGTCCGTTTTTACGGCCCGATGCCCGAGCCTCCGCATCGACGGCCGCGCATGCACAACGTGCTGCCGAACTCGCTCTCCTATATCTATCATCTCGGCCGGCATGCCCAACAGCGCGGAGTCGATATCCGGCTCGGTGTGCGGGCCGACGCGCTCATCGCAGATGGCGATGCGGTAAGCGGTGTCACCTGCGGTGCAGACCACCGCTTCCGCGCACGCTGCGGGGTCGTTCTCGCCACCGGCGATTTCACCAACGACCCGGAGCTGAAGGCCCGCTACATGGGGACGCAGCAGGCCAAAGTGGAAGGCGTCAACCCGACGGCCACCGGCGACGGCCAGAAGCTCGCGTTGTCACTCGGCGCGCGAATCGTCAACGGCGACCTGGCGCTGGGCCCCGAGATCCGCTTCATCGCTCCAACGCATACGACGCTGGTCCGACGCCTGCCGCCCTGGCGCGCGCTCGCGCGCGGCATGGAGTGGGCCATGGATCACGTCCCGCAGACGCTGCTGCGCCGGTTCATCATGAGCTTTCTCACCACTGCGCTGGCGCCCTCACCCGAGCTGTTCGAGCGGGGCGCGATCCTGGTCAACCGGGCTGGTCGCCGCTTCTGCAAAGAACGGGACCAACCCGCTCTCGCACTCCCCGATCAGCCCGGCAAGGTAGGTTACATCCTGATCGATGGCCGTCTCGCGCACGAGTTCTCGGCGTGGCCCCATTTTGTCTCGACCGCACCGGGAGTGGCTTATGCGTATATTCCCGACTACCGCCGCAACCGGCCTGACGTGTATACCGAGGCGCCGAGCCTGACCCAGCTTGCGGTCAGACTCGAAGTCGACGCGCGGGCGCTGAACGCCACCGTCGGCGAGCACAATGCGTCGCTGTCGGACTCGGCCAAGCTGGCGCTGACCGAGCCTCCCTTTATCGCCTTGGGGCCGGTGCGATCGGTTTTTGTGCACAACGAAGGCGGCCTCGCTGTCGATTCGCGTCACCGCGTCCTCGGTGCTGGAGACCGGCCGATTCCTCGACTGTATGCGGCTGGTGCAACCGGTCAGGGCGGCCTGCTTCTGAAGGGTCACGGGCATCACCTCGCATGGGCTTTCGTCTCGGGGCGGCGCGCGGGACGATTTGCTGCCGAGCAAGGATCAGCAAGTCCCTCGCCCTCCGGGAGAGGGGTTGGGGTGAGGGAACGGAGGGACGACACATGGACCTGAACGGCAAGTCGGCGTTCGTCACCGGAGGCTCTGGCGACATCGGCGGCATCATCGCGCGTGCGTTGGCGAGTGCGGGAGCGGATGTCGCTATTTCCTACGCGGGCCATCAAGACGGCGCGGCCGCGACGATCGATGCGGTCAAAGCCGCCGGCAAGCGCGGCATTTCGGTGCAGCTCGACCAGCGCAATCCGGCGTCGATCGACGCAGCGGTCGCCTCCGTGGTGAGAGGCCTCGGGCGCCTCGACATCCTCGTCAACAACGCGGCGTGGAACATCGGTATTCCGTTCTCCGACCTGAATGCGCTCGGCGCCGACACCTGGGACCGCATTCTGGAAACCAATCTGCGCGGGCCGTATCTCTTGGCCAGATCCTGCGCACCGCATCTGCGCGCGCACACGGCAGGGCGCATCGTCAACATCGCTTCGGTGGCGGGGTTGTTCCCGGGCGGAAGCAGCATCGCCTACGCCGCCAGCAAGGCGGGGCTCGTGCATCTCACCCGCTGCCTGGCGGTAGCGCTGGCGCCCGACGTCACGGTCAACTGCATCGCACCGGGGCTGGTGGAAGGGACCCGCATGGCTCAGCGCATCCCCCAGGAGATCGCGCAAATGGTGCGCAAGGAGGTCGTGCTGGGGCGAACCGCGAGCGCTGAGGACATTGCGCGGCAGGTAGTGGCATTCTGCCGGGCCGAGTCGATCACCGGCCAGGTGCTGGTCGTCGACGGCGGCATGCCAGGGGCGATGCACTAGAGTAAAAGATTTTGAGCAATGACCGCCCTCCGCTTCGTCGCGGTTTGTCTGCTGTGCTGGTGCGCGTCCGCAGCGCAGAGTCAAATCTCCGACAAGCCCGAGCAGCACTCCGCGACACAGGATCTGGAGCCCCTGCTCCGGTCTCTGTTTGAAGCGATCGGAACTCTGTCGGACTATCGGGCGCCCGAAAACCTGCCACCGGTATTCCTGCTTCCGCAGAGCGCAATCGAAGCCAAGGTGTGCGATGAACCGTGCAACGTGAGCGCGGCCTACATCCCGCACGACGGCATCTACCTCGCCGAGTACCTCGACCCGGAGCACCAAGCGGTAGACCGCTCCATCCTGCTGCACGAGCTCGTCCACTATCTGCAGCAAGGGCATCCCAAGTTCGCGCATCTCTTGGGCTGCGAGCGCGAACGCGCGAAGGAGCAGGAGGCGTACGAGATCCAGAACGCCTATCTCGCAGCTCTCCAGGTTGGACAAAGGGTCGTTTTCTACGACGGCGAGTTCAACTGCAGCGGTTCGGAATCGATGCGCACTCCGTAGTTCCAGACGCACGCGCAGGCTTAAGCGATTTGTGCAAAGCTTAGGCTTGCCTCGCGTTGACCGCGACGTTTTGCCCGCGCAAACCCAATCGATCGACAGGAGACCTTGATGCGATATCGACTGCTCGGCCGTACCGGCCTGTACGTTTCGGAAATCTGCCTGGGCACCATGACTTATGGCGGCAAAGGACGCTGGGCGCCGGTTGGCCGCCTGGGGTTGCCCGAGGCCCAGGCCCAGATCAAAGCCGCATTCGACGCCGGCGTCAATTTCATCGACACCGCCAACGTCTACTCCGAAGGCGATTCCGAGAGCCTCACGGGCCAAGCGCTCGCGAAGCTCGGTCTGCCGCGTGAAGACCTGGTGGTCGCGACCAAAGTGCGCGTACGCATGGGAGCGGCTCCCAACCGGGTCGGCCTGAGCCGCGTGCACATCATGAACGAAGTCGACGCGAGCCTGCGGCGCCTCCAGCTCGATCACATCGATCTGTACCAGATGCACGGCTTCGACCAGGTCACGCCGTTCGATCAGACGTTGCGCGCGCTGGAGGACTTGGTCCGCTCCGGCAAAGTGCGCTATCTCGGGATATCCAACCACGCCGCATGGCAGATCATGAAGACCATCGGCATCTCCGAGCGCAACGGGTGGAGCCGCGTGGAAAGCGTCCAGGCCTACTACTCGATCGCGGGACGCGAGCTGGAGCGTGAGATCGTTCCCGTCGCGCTCGATCAGCAGCTGAGCATCCTGGTGTGGAGCCCGCTGGCGGGCGGTCTGTTGAGCGGAAAGTTCAGCGAAGGCGCCGCGGGCCCGGAAGGCGCACGCCGCACGACGTTCGATTTCCCGCCCATCGATCGTCCGCGGGCCTTCCGCTGCGTCGAGGCGATGCGGCCGATCGCAGCAGCGCACGGCGTGTCGGTGGCGCGCGTGGCGCTGGCCTGGGTGCTGCACAAGCCTGCGATCACCAGCGTCATCATCGGCGCGAAGTCGATCGAGCAACTCGCCGACAATATTGCCGCAACCGATCTCAAGCTCACGGACGCCGAGATCGGCACGCTGGACGAGGTCAGCAAGCTCGCGCGCGAGTACCCGGGCTGGATGTTCGAGCGGCAGACTGCCGATCGGCTGCCGGGTTGAGCTTGATAAAAATAGCTCGTGTCGGCGCACCAGCAGCCGATATCAGCGAATTGCGTTTGGAGAGGGGGCTGAGAGTGGGAACAGGGAGCAGCCGCGCGCGAGCGCATGGGCTGATTTTTTCCGTTGCTGCGCTGCTGCTGGTCGCGGGCTGTGCACCGGTCGTGGTCAAGGCGCCTACCGCCGCGACGCCAATGAAGGGGAAGGAAGGGTCGGTGGTCGTGTCCGTAACCGGCAATACGGCACGGGTGAGCCAGTTCGACTCGATCACGATCAAGCAATACATCAAGCCAGAACCCGGCATCGCGCCGATCAAAGCGGAGTACATCCTCAACCAGGTATCCGAAGGTCTGGCGCGCGACACGTCGCTGTTCGTAGGCGCGGTTCCCGAGGGGGACTACGTGTTCGAAAAGATCTCGGACAACAAGACGCGGAAGTACATCGCGTTCAATCAAGCGACGGTGGATCGCCTCGGGATCTTCCATGTCAAGGCCGGATCCGTATCCGACCTGGGCAGGCTGGTCGTCACCGGCGTCAACAGCCGCGTGCTCATCGGACGAAGCGAGCGCGTGCGCTCGAATGCCGATCTGGTGAAGCGCTTCGCGCCGGCCAACGCCGTCATCTACACGGCCGAGGTCAATCCAGGCTGGATCGGCCCGCGCGACACGGGGGATCTGGTGGAAGAGTATGCGCTGGACCTTCCGGTCGGCGCGGATGCGCTGACCGAGCTGCCGAATGGCTGGTGCATCGCCGCCAGCCGTCTCGGCACCGTGCTGCTGCGGAGCCCGACCGGGACCTGGCGTGCCGTGCGCAGCAACGGGCTGGAGTCGCTGCTCTGGGTGAAGCAGTACGAGAGCTCCAATTCGATGCTGCTCGCAGTGGGAGAGTTGAACACCATGCTGCGGCTCGACCGTCAGGGGAAACTGGTGGCGATCGACCCGGGCAATCTGCCGCCTGGGAACCTGCTGTTCATCGACGGCAGCGAATCGGTGGGCTGGTTCGTGGCCCAGCAGCGCGGCAAGGAGGTGACCATCTACCAGTCGCCGACCCTGGAGCGCGGCAATTGGCAGGTGATGAAGACGGAGAGCGTCGAGACGAGCTTCTGGAACGGACCGAACTACTTCTGGATCTGGCCCACCAAAGACGGCTTCGCCTATGCCGTTTCCGAGGGGAAGATACGTCAATACAATTTTGCGAAGCAGACGTGGACCGAGTTGAGCGCGCCCAAGGCCGCGCGGTTCCTCAAGGTGGCGCCGCAGCCCGGCAACGTTGTGAGCGCGGTCATGTCTCCCGGCGGCGCCGCGGCGGGAATGCTCGCGACGATTCACTTGTCGCGCGACGGCGGCGCGACGTGGAGCGAGATCAACTCTCCGTTCTCGAGCAAGGTCTTCGCACCCTATCTCATCGCCAGCGGAAACCTGCTGGTGCTGGGCGGGACGGAGCTTCAGCGCAGCGACGACATGGGTAAGACCTGGTACAAGGTGAACGACCGGGTTTCGTCGGAGGAGCAGATCGTCGTGCTCCCGACGCGCGGGCTGTTTCTGGTGTCGAGCGGGCAGCAATTCGGCCTCGCCAGCATCAAGCATTCCGAGGATGGCGGCACGAGCTGGAAAACCGAATACTCGAACTTCGACCGCGCCGCCTACGAAGCACAGAAGAAAGACAAGAAATAGCCGGCGCGACCGTTACGCGCGGGCTGCAGCGTCAATTGCGATAGGGCGCCGGCGGCAGATTTGGCACCTGGGCAAACTCGGCCGGCACTTCACCCGTCAGGCTGCCGAGGAATGCCACGATGTCAGCAACGTCTTCGGCGCCGAGATCGCGGCCGAGCTGCAGCTTTGCCATGATGCGGACCGCATCTTTCAGCTCGGCCACGGAGCCATCGTGGAAGTAGGGCGGCGTGACGGCCACGTTGCGCAGCTGCTGAACCTTGAACATGAAGGCGTCGGCCTCGTTCTTGGTGTCCTGGAAGCGCCCCTTGTCGCGCCCCTTGAACAGCTCGACTTCCTGGCTGCCAGTCAACGTCCAGTAGTCCTGGGTCAGCCCGAACTTCTGGTACATCTGCCCGCCCACCGTCACTCCATTGTGGCACCCCGCGCAGCCGACGGACATGAACTTGTCCAGGCCGCGCAGTGCCTGCGCGTTCAGGGCTTTGGTGTCGCCCGTCAGGTAGCGGTCGAAGGGCGCAGGCGTCAGCAGCACGCGCTCGTACGCCCCGATCGCCTTGCCCCAGTTGTCCACAGTGACCGGTTCGGCTTCGCCGGGAAAAGCTTTCTCGAACATGGCTCGATACCCGGCGATCGCGCGCAGCTTCGCCTCGGCTGCCGCGTAGTCGGGGTTGCCGTAGGCGAGCGGGCTCACGAGCGCTTTGACCGCCTGCTCCTCGACGTCCTTCCGGTTGCCGCCGTAGTGCTGGGCGAACTGCAGCGCCGTGTTAAACACCGTCGGGGCGTTGCGCGGGAGCACCTTGCCGTGGTTACCGATGGAAGTCGGCAGGGCGTCGGTGCCATACAGCGTGGGGAGATGGCATTTCGCGCAACTCACCGCGCCGTCGCTCGACACTCTCGACTCGAAAAACAGCGCCTTCCCCAGCGCTACGCGCTCCCGTGTGACCGGGTGCTCCGCCGTTCCCGCGTCGGCGGGAAGCGGCTTGAACACCTGCCTGGCCCGGTCGAGCAGGGCCTGCTGGGAATCGTCGGCCAAAACGACGCAAGCGAATACCGCGGCCAGCGCAACGGCACCAGCCAGCAGGACGCCCGTTCTTTTCTTCATCACGCACTCCCTTGGATCGGTTGCGTTGTCATTGTTCCCCGATTCCGCCCGTCGCTGCAACCATTAGGGAAGCTCCCTAATCCACGGGTATGGCGCGGGCGCCGGCAATCTCGGCCGGGGACACCGCCGGCGCGTGATTGCCCCAGGATTGGCGGACGTAACTGACGACGGCTGCTATGTCTTCGTCGGAGAGGTCCTGGCCAAACGGCGGCATCCCATAAGGGCGCGGATTGTCCTGCGTGCTGGGCGGGAAGCCGCCGTTGACGACGATGCGGATGGCATTGATGGGATACCGCATGCCGATCGATTCATTGTTCGCGAGCGGCGGATAGATGCGCGGCACACCTTCGCCTCCGTGCTGATGACAATCTGAGCAATGGTCGTCGTAGAGCTTTGCGCCCCGCGCGACCAGCGCTTCGGCCTGCTGGTCCGTGACCTTGAAATGCGGGGGTTCGGGTGCATCCGTCTCCTGAGCTTGAGACTTGAGGTACGTCGCCATAGCGGTGACATCGCTCATCGTCATGTGCTGCAGGCTGTCGTGCACCACGGTCGCCATCGGCCCGAAGACGGCGCCGCGCGTAGACACTCCGGTTTTGAGCAGATCGACCACCTCGCTGACCGCCCAATCGCCAAGGCCGGTCTCGCGGCTCGAGGTGAGCGACGGGGCGTACCAGTTCTGGATCGGGATCAGACCGCCGGCGATGACGTCGCCGCGGCTGACGGCGCCGAGCATGTTGCGGGTACTGTGGCAGGCGTCGCAATGCCCGAGGCCCTCGACCAGATACGCGCCGCGATTCCACTCCGGCGTCTGGCTCGGGTCCGGCTTGTATTCGCCGGCCTTGAAGTACAGGGCGCGCCATCCGACCAACAGTTTGCGCTGGTTGTAAGGAAAGGCGAGCTCGTGCTTCCGGTTCGCTTTGCGCACCGGCTTCACTGACTGGAAGTACGCAAACAGATCGTCGGCATCCGCGCGAACCACCTTGGTGTAGTTGGTGTAGGGAAAGGCCGGATAGAGCAGCGTGCCGTCCCGGGACTTTCCTTCGTGCATAGCACGCCAGAAGTCCTCCGCGGTCCACGTTCCGATGCCGGTGTCGAGATCTGGTGTGATGTTCGGGGCGAACAAGGTGCCGAACGGCGTGGGTACGGCCAAGCCGCCTGCGTAGGCTTCCCCGCCCTTCACCGTGTGGCAGCCCCCGCAATCCCCAGCCTGCGCCAGATACTCTCCCCGCACCGCCTGCGGTGAATGCTGCTCGGTTTTTTGCGCTCGAGGCATTGTCGCCGCCGGCCGGACGCTCCCGCATTGCAGCGGAAGCCGCGTAGATGCCGATAGAATCGCGGGGGGTCTCGTTGGTGCCGGTTGATGGGCCAACCATGCGGAGATTGCCGAAATGTCCTCCGGTGTGAGCAAATCGGCGACCCGCTTCATGCAATCGGGGTGCTTTGCCAGCCGCCGGTCTGCTTTCCAGGCCCCCATCTGCGCGCTGACGTAATCCGCAGACAGGCCCAGCAGTCCCGGGATCGCCGGCGCCATCCCATTGAGCTCACGCCCGTGACAGTCCGTGCAGGGTGGCAGGCGCCGGGAACGATCCCCCTGGTCAACGAGCATCCTGCCCCGTGCGAGGGCTTTCTGTGACGCCGCTGCCGGAGCTGGATAAGGCGGCTTGAGCCTCGAGTAGTACTCCGCGATCTCCTGGAGGTAGGCGTCCGAGAGATAGCCGACCATGTAGTTCATGACGGCGTACTTGCGCCGCCCGTCACGGAAGTTGACCAGCTGGTTGTACAGATACCCGGCGGGCTTGCCTGCGAGGCGCGGATAGATCTCACCCCTGCTCGCGCCTTCGCCCTGCTTGCCGTGGCAGGCTGCGCACGCCGTCAAGCGCTGCTCCAGCGTGTCGGGCACCTCGCCTGGCTTCAGCACCGCAGCCTCCGAGGCGGCCTCGAGCATCAGCAACGACGAGAGTACAAGGAACGCTGTCCCGTTTCGGCGCATGCTTCCCGTTTCGATGCGACGGCTCACGGCCTCGGCAAAAGCGCTTGCGCGGTGGTCGTCGCTGACGGTTACGTACGCGGCCGCGAAACCATATCCTGGCTGTTCATGCCGTAGAACAGCTTTGCGGGTGCGCCGGTCTTGGACGGCCACGGGTGCGCGCGCAGGATTTCTTCGTTGATGTCGGCGCCCCAGCCGGGCGCGTCGGGGAGGAAGATGTGCCCGTCTTTGATCGTCGGCGGCCGCGTCACCAGCGTAGTCTTCCACGGCACATCGTCGATGTCGATCTCCATGATGCGCACGTTCGGCAGCACGGCGCACAGGTGCAGCGAGTGCAGATCGGCGAGGTGACTGTAGTAGTTGTGAGGCGCGATGTTGATCTCGCAGGACTCGGCCATGCGGCCGATCTGCACGGCCTGCGAGAAGCCGTTCCACGGGACGTCGATGATGGCGACATCGACCGCGTGGAGCTCGAGGAACGGCCGATACTGTCTCGTGCTGACCAGGCTTTCACACGAGGCGAGCCGCGTCGAGGTGCCCTGCTTGATCTGCAGCAGCGCGTGCGGGTCCCAGTTGTCGTACTCCATCCACTGCATGTTGAACGGCTCGAGCAGCTTGCCGATGCGCAGCACACCCTCGGTGCGGAAGTTGTAGTTGAGATCCAGGCACAGACCAACGCGCGGGCCAACGGCATCGCGGAAGGTACCGATCAGACGCTCGATGGCCTCCAGGATCTCCACGCTCGGCGCGCCGTCGGTGGAGTTGATGCCGGCGCTGAAGCCGGGGAAGTACACGTTGGCCGGATCCCCTGGGATGACGATGTTGGTCTTGAGCGCCGTGAAGCCGCGGCTGACCACCTCGCGGCCCAGGGCAGCGACGTCTTCGTACGTCCTGAGCGGCGGCGTGCCGAGCATCTGACCCATGCGCGCGCGCGTCGTCCCGCAATGCGACCAGTACAGTCGCACGCGATCGCGCAGCGGGCCGCCGAACAGCTCATACACCGGCACACCGAGGGCTTTCGCCTTGATGTCCCACAGCGCCAGCTCGATGCCGGCGATCGCCTTGTGTGTCACGCCGCCGAGGTTCTGCCGCGTGGCGCGCAGCATGTCCCAATACAGGCGCTCGACCGGGCGCGGATCTTCGCCGACCAGCAGATGAGTCAGGTCCCGCACGCAGCCGGCGATCCCGTGCGGGCTGCGATTGTCGCTGCATTCGCCCCAGCCCACCAGGCCGTCGTCCGTTTCGATCCGGACGAATGTCCAGGGGCGCCACCCGCCGTCGCAGTGCAGGCAATCTACGCGTGCGATCTTCATAGTTCACAACTATGCCACACCGTGGCGGGCGATTCCCTCACGCCCGTCCCCTCTCCCGAAGGGCGAGGGGCTTTCCAACCCTCTCCCACCGGGAGAGTGTGGCGCATCGCGCCGGGTGAGGGTGCCAGCGTGGCGAAGGTCAAGCTGGCAGCGGAAACTCGCGCAGGTACTGCATGTAATCTTCTTCTACGTCGATCTGGAGCGCCGCCAGCAGCCGCACCACACAGCAATAGAACGAAATCGTGAGCAGCAGATCCACTAGGCCCTCGTTGTCCAGTCCCTTTTTCAGCTCGCCAAATGTGGCATCGGACAGATTCGGCTGCGCTGCCAGCTCGCGTGCCGCGCGCAGGATCGTTCGCGCAAGATCCGGCAGAGCGGTCTTTTCGCCTCGAGTCTCCGCCTCGATAGCGCGGATATCGTCATCGGTCACTCCGAAATCGCGTCCGATTTTGATGTGATGCGAGTATTCGTAGGGCGACCGCGTCACGTAACCCACCTGCAGTATCGCCATTTCGCGCAGACGCGGGTCGAGCCGGCTGTGGTATCGGATATACCGCCCCACGTTCATGAAATTGCGCGCCGCCTCCGGGCTGTGCGCCAACGCTCGATAGAGGTTGATGTTGCGCGCGAGCAGGTCGCGGTTCTGAGGGGCGAGATCGGCTTGATCGAGATACGGTACGCGCGCCATGGGCTGTATTCCTCGATGGTTTCAAGTGCGTCCGTTGGGACGCGGGGGGTTGGGCGGCCGCTTCCAGGTGCTGGCTGGCTTGTCGCGCACCGGGCCCACATAGTTGGCCATGCACTCCGCGCGCGCCTCGCCCTTCAGCCCGGCGCAGGCCCGCTCGGTTTCCTTGAGGATGTCCTGCTGCGTGCGCGGCCTCTCGTCTCGGCGCGCACTTTCGTCTTGTCCATAAGAGGTTCCCGGAGCGATCGCAACCGCGCTCACCAGCAGTACGCGAAGCGTGCGCCCTGTGCTGCCCAGTCCGCTGATGCCGATCTTCATCACGGAGCCCCCTCCCGGGAGGATACCCCCTCCAGCCTCACAACGTAGCGTGCGCCGATCATCGCGCGCGCCGGTGCAGAGGCACGACTCTCCAGCTCGGTGGCACTCGCGATCAGCGCAACGTCTGGTCTCGCCCTACAATCGTACAATCGACAGACTCGCCAGGCACACAGGAGCGCCAATGAGCCACGGGAGAACCGACCGCCGCCGCTTTCTCAAACAAGCTGGACTCGCGGCTTTGGCCGCAACCGCCGGAGCGGGTGTTCGCAACAGCTGGGGCGACGATGCGGTTCCCTACTCCTCGGGAACGGAGCCTCCCAAATTTCAGCCACCGCCTGGCGCCTGCGACTGTCACATGCACATCTACAACAGCCGGTTTCCCGTGGCGCCGACCGCAACACTGCGTCCACCGGATGCTGGCCCCGCCGATTATCGCCTGCTGCAGAAGCGCATCGGCACATCGCGCAACGTGGTCGTACAGCCCTCCACCTACGGCACCGACAACTCGTGCACGCTCGACGCCGTCGCCCAGATCGGGCCGAGCGCGCGCGCTGTCGCTGTTGTCGATACTTCGGTGACCGACCAGGAGCTGCAGCGCCTTGCGAGCCTCGGCGTGCGCGGAATCCGCTTCAATCTGGTGCAGGCCGGCGCCACCACGATCGACATGATGGGACCGCTGTCGAGCCGGGTCAACGAGCTCGGCTGGCACGTGCAGATCCACATGCTCGCCGATCAGATCGCCCAGGCCGAGAAGGTGCTGGCTCAGCTGTCATCGCCTCTCGTGATCGATCACATGGGGCGCATCCCGCCGTCGGCCGGGGTGAATCACCCGGCATTCGGGGTGATCGCTCAGCTCGTCGCACGCGGCCACACCTGGGTCAAGCTGTCGGGTGCCTACATGGGCACCAAGGTCGGGCCGCCCAGCTATTCGGATGTCGCGCCGCTCGCGCGAGCCTACATCCGCATGGCGCCGGAACGGATGGTGTGGGCGACCGACTGGCCGCACCCGACAGAGAAGACGGACAAGCCGGACGACGCGATACTGCTCGATCTGCTCGCTGATTGGACTTCCGACGAGCATACGCGTCACCGCATCCTGGTGGAAAACCCGGAAGCGCTGTACGGATTCTCGAAATCGCATTGAGCAATACAGCCAACCAATCCCCTCTCCATTTGCGTGAGAGAGCCTCACCGATCGATCCCCTCTCCGCGCTAAAGTAGATCAGTGCAGCACCCCGCTGTAAGCATGCGTGAACGCATCGCCTCCGTAGTGGCGGTGCTGCTCCGCGCCTCACCTCTTCGCCATGAGCGCTTCCGGCGGTTCTACGCCGGTTCCGTGAACACTGCGCTCGGCTATACCATGCAGGCGACCGTCGCCGCATGGCTGATGGCTACGCTGACGACATCCGAGCTCATGGTCGCGCTGGTGCAAACGGCGAGCACGGCGCCCGCCCTGCTGTTCGGATTGATCGCCGGGGCGCTGGCCGATATCGTCGAGCGTCGCCGCGTGGTCCTGTCGACGCAGGTCCTGCTCCTGACGAGCACTCTGATCCTGGGCACAGCGACGGTGCTCGGCCTGGTTGGCCCCGTTTCGCTGCTCTTCCTGACGTTTCTGGTCGGCATCGGATTCACGTTCTACATGCCGGCGCAGCAGGCGCTCGTCAACGATCTCGTTCCCCGCACCGAGCTGCCGAGGGCCGTGTCACTCTCGGCGGTGGCGTTCAACGTCGCGCGCGCCGTCGGTCCTGCCCTGGCTGGGTTGCTCGCGGCGGGGCTCGGTTCGGGAATCGCTCTGTTGGTCAGTGCCCTGTTTTTCGTTTGGATGATCGTTGCTTTGCGAGGATGGCCAAAGCATGTGCGGGCCATTCCCGGTGTTGCAGTACCAGAAACATTGCTCGTAGGCGTACGCAGCGGTCTGCGCTACCTGCAGCACTCACCGCCCCTGCGCGCACTGGTGATTCGCAACCTGAGCTTTGCCGTCTGCGCGAGCGCGCTGTGGGCGCTCCTTCCCGTGATCGCCCGCGATCAGCTCGCCTTGGGGGCCGGCGGCTTCGGCATGCTGCTGGGGTTTTTCGGGGCGGGGGCGGTGATCGGCGCGCTGTGGATTCCGCGCCACCTGCAGAAGGTTTCGCTGAACACCGTGGTGAGCGGCGGCTATCTGCTCTGGGCGGTCGCGGCACTCACGGTTGCGTTCGCGCCGTGGGTCGTCCTCGCTGTCGCAGGCTGTTTTGGCGCAGGCGCGGCCTGGGTGAGTGTGTTTGCCAGCCTCTCGGCGGGAACCCAGACCTCCGCTCCGGCGTGGGTCCGGGCACGGGCGGTCGCGACGAATCTGGTCACGACTCAGGCGAGTCTCGCATTGGGAAGCATCGTATGGGGGGCGCTGGCGTCGGCAGCGGGAACGCCGATCGCGCTCAGCGTGTCAGCGGGCGTGATGATGCTGCTCTACGTGCTGAGCCGCCGCGTTCGCGTGGAGCTCGGGAATGAGGCCGACGTCACGATGGGGGTGCAGCCACCCGAGCTCAATCTCGTCGTTCAGCCGATGCCTGAGGACGGACCGGTTCTGATCCAGATCGAATACCGTGTCGCACCGGAGCATCACCGGGCGTTCCTGCAGGCGATCCGCGCAATCGAAGTCGTGCGCCGCCGCAACGGGGCGGCCAGCTGGCGCGTATTCCGCGACGTCGAAGACGAGGAACGCTTCGTCGAGCGCTTCGTGATCACCTCGTGGGCGGAATATACGCGTCAACGCGCGCGCATGACCGTGACCGACCGCGAGCTACAGGACCGCGTGACGCAGCTGAACCGGTCGGGGGTACCGATCCGGGTTTCGCGCTTCCTTGGGCTCGACGCGTGAACAACCGTCGCGTTGATTGCCGTCATTCCGGGGCTGCCCGCAGGGCAGAACCCGGAATCCAGCAGGTTGTTGGTCTCGACCTTCTGGATTCCGGACGCCGCTGCGCGGCTCCGGAATGACAGGCTCAACCGCCGCGCGCGCCCTGCGTGTTCACGTACAGCGCGTAGACGCTCTTGCTCGCTGCCATGAACAGGCGGTTGCGCTGAGTGCCGCCGAAGCACAAATTGGCGCAGCGCTCGGGCAAGTTGATCCGGCCGATGAGCCGGCCGTCCGGGTTGTAGATGTTGACTCCGTCCAGCGCGGCGTCGCCCATCCCCCAGCCCATCCACAGGTTGCCGTCCACGTCGCAGCGCATCCCGTCGGGCGTCCCGGCGCCAACGTCGATGAGCTTGCGCCGGTTGGTGAGCCGCCTGCCGCCGTCCGTCACGTCGTACGCGTACACGTTGCGCGGTGTGCCGCCTGATTCGACCAAGTACAGCTTCGATTCGTCCGGTGAGAAGCACAGCCCGTTCGGGCGGTTGACTTCGCTCTCCACCACCGTCATCTCCCCGCTCGCGCCGTCGACCCGGTAGACGTTCATCGGCAGCTCCTGCTGCGCCAGATAGCCTTCGTAGTATCCGAGCAGGCCGAACGGCGGATCGGTAAACCAGATCGATCCGTCCGACTTCACCACGACGTCGTTCGGGGAGTTGAGCTGCTTACCCTGAAAGCGGTCCGCGATCACCGACACGGAGCCGTCGTATTCGGTGCGCGTAACGCGCCGCGCGCCGTGCTCGCACGTAACGAGCCGCCCTTGCCGGTCGCGCGTGTTGCCGTTCGCGAAGTTGGACGGTTTGCGGAACACGCTGACAGCGCCGGTTTCCTCCTCCCACTTCATCATGCGATTGTTCGGGATGTCGCTCCACAGCAGGTAGCGCCCGTCGCCGAACCAGACCGGACCCTCGGACCAGCGGAAGCCGTGCGCGATGCGCTCCACCGATGCGAGATTGAGTCGATACTTGGCAAAACTCTCATCCAGCACCTGCACCGCCGGATCCGGGTAGCGCTGGCTGGGCTGCCAGGAGACGGGCTCCATGTGGCGCTGCTCCAGGGTACTCGACGCCTACCTCACCACGTTGCGCACGTCGAGCGTGTTGCCGGTGCTGTCGTCGATCTGCACCCGAACGTGGACACCACTGTGCAACGCGTTGGTCATGACCGTCCACACCACGACGGAATCGGCCTCGTCGCGCGATGCTCCCGCCGACACGGGTTCGCTCCAGCGCAGCCCGGCGCTCTCGGTCGCCACTTGCGCGAGGCCGATCGCTTCCTCTCTCGAAAGATAGGTCACCACGGGCGCTTCGACGCGCCGCACGCGCCTGCGATTGTCGCCAAACAGCTTCATGTTGAGCTCCCTGCGCACGGCCCCGGGCAGGCTTTCAGATCGAAGCCGTTATCAGGGCGGGACGGGGATGGTAAACCAAACCCGGCGCCATGTCGCCCAGCGGCGGATCGGAGAATCCAGATTCCGGATCGCCCTGCTGGCGTCCGGAATGACGCCCCTCAGCCCCGCGGAATCAATTCCCGATCACCTCGCCGAAGCGGACCCACTGCCTGCCGTCGAAGCGCTGCAGCTGAACCTGGCGGATGACGTGATAATCGGTCGGGGTGGTGTTGATCCGGATGCCTGGCAGCAGGAGCGGCAGCTCGAGATTCTTGAGGTTCGTGGCCTGCGCCATGACGTTCTCGCGGGTCAGCTCGTCTCCGCATTGCTTCAACACCTGCACGAGCGTCTGGGCGGCGGCGTAGGCGTACACGTTGTACCAGTCGTTCAGGTCGCCATCCGGATAATACTTCCGCATGAATGCGCGCCACTCCTTCATCGCCGGATCGTTGTCCCACTGCGGATCGGTCGGATCCTTGACGAAGCCGACGGTGATCGCGCCCACACCCTTCTCGGTGCCGGCCGGGATCATCACCTGGCCCACCGACGACCCGGGCATGGCCAGGAACTGGAGCGGCTTCCATCCGATGTCGTAGGCCTTGCGGATGGCGAGCGCCGAGAACTTGGGCGTGCCGATGTTGAAGAACACATCCGCCCCGGAGGCTCTGAGCGACACCACCTGGGAGTCCACCGTCGGATCGCTCAGCTCGAAGCTCGACTCGGCGACGATCATCCGTTTCGCCTTATCGCCCAGCTCGTCGTGCAGGCCGTTCAGGTAGTCCTTGCCGAAATCGTCGTTCTGGTACAGCACGGCGATCTTTGCATTCGGACGGGTGCGCACGACGTACTGTGCGTACGCCCTTGCCTCCTTGTAGTAAGTCGGGAGCCAGCCGATGGTCCACGGAAAGCTCTTCGGGTCGGCGAATTTGCTCGCTCCGGTCGACACGAAGAGCTGAGGAACCTTCTTCGCGTTGAGGTACTTCTGCACCGCGGAATTGGCGGCGGTGCCGTTCGAGTTGAATACCACGAGCACCTCGTCCTGCTCGACCAGCTTGCGTGTCTGCTCCACCGTGCGCGGCGGACTGAAGCCGTCGTCGAGCGAGATCAGCTTGATCTTGCGCCCGTTGATCCCACCCTCCGCGTTGAGCTTCTCGAAGTAGCCGATCTGCACGCGGCCACCGGCGCCGTAGGCCGACGCCGGCCCGCTGTAGGGCTTGGTCTGCCCGATCCGGATTTCGGTGTCGCTCGCGCCGGGGTCATACCTTTTCTCGGCGCGAGCGGGGCCGAGCGTGGCGGCCAGCGCGAGCCCGGCCGCAAGCCAGACGTAGCGCGTGAGCATGCGACCTTCCCGCCTCCGCTACCGACCGGCTTCGACCACGCGCTTGAGGCTCTCGAGACCGGCTTTGTAGAGGCCGTTGTACAAATCCGCGAGTGATTTGTCGTCCTGGCCGGGCGGCGGCGGATCAACCGCGTAGGCCAGCCGCTTGAGGTGCGCGCTCCACTCGACGACGCTGGTGCCGTTGCCGCCGTCCTTGACCTGCAGCACGGGAAAGTAGTCGCTCGCCATCACCGCGCCGTCCACGTAGGTGTAGGCGAAGCGCATGTTGTGCGGATCGTACTCGAGCAGGCGCTCGCTCACCTTGGTGCCGTTGCGCCGCGTGACAAGCCGGATGCAGCCCACTTCGTTGTTGGTACCAGCCACGATCTCGCTCGCCTCGACGAACGACAGCCAGCGCGCCAGGCCATTGAAGTCGCCCAGCACCTCCCACACTGCGTCGGGCGGGGCGTTGATCTTGATCGACTGACGGACCGAGATGTCGTTGGCGTCGGCGCCGCACACCTGAGGCGCCAGCGACACGAGTGCCGCCAGCGTTGCGGCAAGAATGGCTCTCATGCTCTCCTCCCTGTTTGAGGTCTTGTCATTCCGGCGGAGGCCGGAATCCAGTCGCGCAGCGCGGTTGCAGGAAGCGCAACCTGCGGTCTTATATCCCGATTACGCTACGCGGCATCCGGGCTACACTTCGCCCACGAGAGCGTATAACGGCGCGCACCAAACGGCAAGCGACGGAGAACCGTGTCTACAGAGGTCAATCCCTACGCCGCACCTAAGGCCGTGGTGGAGGATGTCAGCGTCAGCGCTAACCCGGAGGCGGAAGCGCTCCGCCGCGAGCACATCAAACACGAAGCGTCGATCCGGTCCATCGGAATTCTCTACTACATCGCGGCCCTCGTCATGGCCGGCGGCGCTGCGGCCAGTGCGCTCCAGCTGGCAAGGAATCAGCCGGATCTGAAAGCAGCGCTCAGTCTCGTCGCGGCAGCTCTGCTGACGATCGGATTCTTCGTGATAGGGCGGGCACTGCGTGCACTGCAGCCGAGGGTGCGAATTCCGACCGCGATCCTCGCCGGCCTGGGCCTGTTGAGCTTCCCGATCGGGACTCTGATCAACGGCTACATTCTCTACCCCCTGCTGTCGAAGAAAGGGCGGTTCAACCTGTCTCCGGAGTACGCCGCAATCGTCGAAGCCACCCCGCACATCAGGTACCGTGCGTCGATCCTGGTGTGGGCCATCCTGGCGCTGTTGATCGCTCTCGCCGCGTTCGCGATCCTGGTCCCGAGATTCCTCCGCTGAGATCCCGGACTGGACTAATGATTGTCCCTCGGCACGCCCTTCGCCGCGATGCGCTGATACTTCACGGCCGGTTTCAGCACCATGCCAGCGGAGAGCTCGTCCACCATGCTGCGCTGGATCTCCTGCCAGGGCGTCTGGTTCGCCGGGTACTTGTAGCCGCCTCGCCGCTTGAGCGCCGCGCGCCGCCGCTCGTATTCAGCCTTGCTGATGAGGATGTTGGCCGTGCGCTTGTTCAGATCGATTCGCACGCGGTCGCCGGTCTGAAGAATCGCGAGGCCGCCGCCCGTTGCCGCTTCCGGTGACGCGTTCAATATCGATGGCGAACCCGAGGTGCCCGACTGCCTCCCGTCGCCGATGCACGGCAGCTCGGTCACTCCGCGTTTGATGAGCGCGGCCGGGGGCTGCATGTTCACCACTTCGGCGCCGCCTGGATAACCCACCGGGCCGGTACCCCGGATAAACAGCAGGCAGGTTTCGTCGATCTTGAGCTTGGGATCGTCGATGCGATGGTGATAGTCCTCGGGGCCGTCGAAGACGATAGCGCGCCCTTCGAATGCGTTGCGGTCCTTCGGATTCGACAGATAGCGCTTGCGGAACGCGTCCGATATCACACTCGTCTTCATGATCGCGCTGTCGAACAGGTTGCCCTTCAGGTTCAGGAATCCTGCGTTCTTCTTCAGCGGCTTCTTGTACGGGTAGATCACGTCGTGATCCAGCACGGGGCTGTCCTTGCAGTTCTCGCCGATGGTTTTTCCATTGACGGTGAACGCGTCACGGTGGATCTTGCGAGCTTTCATCAGCTCGTTGATCACCGCTGGCACGCCGCCGGCGCGATGGAATTCCTCACCCAGGTATTTGCCCGCCGGCTGCAGATTGACCAGCAGGGGAATTTCGTAGCCGATTTTCTCCCAATCGTCGTTGTCCAGCTTCACGCCGACATGACGCGCGATGGCGTTGAAATGGATCGGCGCGTTGGTCGAACCACCGATCGCGGAGTTGACGACAATCACGTTCTCGAACGCTTCCCGAGTCATGATCTTCGACGGGCGCAGGTCTTCCCATACCATCTCGACGATGCGCCTGCCGGTTTCGTATGCGACCTGCCCGCGCTCCTTGTTTGGAGCCGGGATCGCCGCGCTGCCTGGCAATGACATCCCAAGCGCCTCCGCCAAAGAGTTCATCGTCGTGGCCGTGCCCATGGTATTGCAGTGCCCCTCCGAAGGCGCGGAAGAGGCGACCAGCTCGATGAACTGCTCGCGGTTGATCTCGCCTGCGGCGAGCATCTGGCGTGCTTTCCATACGATCGTGCCCGAGCCAGTGCGCTCGCCCCGGAACCATCCGTTCAGCATGGGGCCCCCCGAGAGCACGATGGCCGGCAGGTCGATGGTCGCCGCCGCCATGAGCTGCGATGGGGTCGTCTTGTCGCAGCCCGTTGTCAACACCACGCCGTCGATGAAGTAACCGTGCAGGATCTCGACCAGCCCCAGGTAGGCGAGATTGCGATCGAGCGTTGCGGTCGGTCGCCGTCCAGTCTCTTGAATCGGGTGCACGGGAAACTCAAAAGCGATGCCGCCGGCTTCGCGGATCCCTTCCCGCACGCGCTCAGCCAGTGCGAGGTGGTGGCGGTTGCACGGGGAGAGATCCGACCCAGATTGCGCGATGCCGATGATCGGCTTCCCGGCCTGCAGCTCTTCGCGCTTCAGCCCGAAGTTCATGTAGCGCTCGAGATAGAGTGCCGTCATGTCGGGATTGTCCGGGTTGTCGAACCAGCGGCGCGATCTGAGCTTTGATGGGTCTCTCGAGTTGCCTTGCTTTGCCATGACCTCACTCCTCCTGCGGTTCTTCAGCGTCGAAAGGCGGAACGATAGCGCCGATGTCCGTGCGCGCGCAAGCCGCACCTGCCGGTCGAGGTCTACAATGCCGCGAACGAATGCACCCTCTCCCCGGGAGAGGGCTTGGGCGAGGGCCAGCCATGAGCGAATCCGTCACGATCACCACGAAAAACGCTATCGGCGTCGTCACGCTGAACCGGCCCGAAGCCTTCAACGCGTTCGACCTGCAGATGGGCGAGCGCTTTGCCACCCAGCTCGTCGCCCTCGGATCCGAGCGCGGGATTCGGGGCATCGTCATCTGCGGCGCCGGCAAAGCGTTCTGCGCGGGGGGCGATCTGAAGTGGGCCCTGTCGGTGCAGGGCGGCACGGCGGCGGCT